>DASYSU010000393.1:0-4556 GCA_036002925.1 Gemmatimonadaceae bacterium
ACGGCCGGGTTCGCTGAGGAAAAGTAGTCGTGTCGCAAAATTGAGCGGCTGCCTCGTGCGGCGGAAAAGGAGGCCGCGGAATGACACGGAGCAAGCTGAATCTCGCGGAATAGCTGAACGGCAACCCCCAGCCGGACCACCTCGCCGCGCGTTTTTCTCCCGCAGTGCACCCATCAATTTCAATCCGTGGTAATCCGTTGATTCCGCGGCTTCCGCGGCCACTCTGCCGACGCCGGATCTCCGATGCACTCGACGAGGCGCATCGAACCACACTCTTCGCTTCGCTCAGGTGGACAGGACGACTCGCACTATCGATAAATTCTGAACGGTTCCGCGGAACGCAGGAACCGATCGACGGCGAACCCTTGCGCGTCGAACGCGACGTCCGGATCCGCGCCGGAGAAGATGGCCTCGCGAAGCGCCGCGCTTCCCAACCGCTCGTCAAATGCCCGCGTCGAAATGCGAAGCGAGTCGCGATTGGTCTGCAAGATCGCCCAAAGGATACTCGCCGACATGCGGCCGCTCTGCACGAGATCTCGATTCGCGACCTCGATCCGCACTCCCGGAACGCGCACGCCGTTGTACTTCGCATCGCCGGGATTCACCGGAGTGAACGAATCGGCGACGAATCGCACACCCGGCAGACGCCGAGCGTTGAGCAGCTCTGCGATGCGCGCAGTGTTCATCCATGCCGCGCCGAAACGTTGGAACGCCTCGCTCGTGCCTCTCCCGACTGACACGTTCGAGCCCTCGAAGGCGACGAGCGACGGATACACGAGGGCGCTCGTCAGCGTTGGCAGGTTGGGCGATGGACGTACCCACGGCATCCCCGTCTGGTCAAACCACATTCGACGCCGCCAACCAGTCATTGGAATGACGTGAAGCGGGGCGTTGATCCCGAGCACCCTGTTGTAGAACAGAGCGAGCTCTCCCATCGTCATTCCGTGTCGAAGGGGGAACGGGTATAATGCGTACGCCTTGCCCGGTCTTTGCGGTGTATGTTCTTCTGCGTTGGACAACGCCGTGTCGAGCATGGGGCCATCAACGTGATCGCCGGTGATCGGATTGGGCCGGTCGAGCACAATGATGGGGAGATGCCGCCGCGCCGCCGCTCGCATCGCGTAGACCATGGCTCCCACGTACGTCCACGTCCGAGTGCCAATGTCTTGCAGATCGTACACGATGGCATCGATGTCGACCAACAGGCTGTCCGGCGGCGCGATCGTCGTGACGGTGTAGAGCGAATGCACCGCCAACCCGCTCCGCTCATCAATCCCACTCTCGACGTGGGTCCGGTCCTCCGTGCCGCGAATGCCGTGCTCGGGAGAAAAAAGACGAACCAGCGTGACGCTCGCCGATCGCGCGCGCGAATCCCGCAGCAACTCGATATCCGACGCGCCGCTCGCATCGACCCCCGTCTGATTGGTGAGCAATGCGATTCGCTTGCCGCGAATGAGCTCGAGACTGTCCTCGACCAACACCGTGATCCCGGGCCGCACGATCGCGCGTTCCGCGACGACCGGTGCGCCTCGATGGGCGCACGCCGTCGCGCCGATCACCGCCATGAGAATTCTCAGATGCCGCCAATGAGGCATGTGGTTCGCTCCTGGATGCTCGTCGCGGCCGCCGGTGCGCTCGTCTCCGGCTGTCATCGCGCTCCCGTGTCCGGAATGGAAGGTGGCGGACAGCTCGCCGCCGTACCACCCCTGGCCGATCCCGTGATTCGCGATTCGGTCAAGCGCGTGTTGGATCGCGCGCTGGCCGATAGCGCGTTTCCGGGCGCGATCGCCGTGGTCGGCACGCGGTCGCGCGTCATCGCGCAGTACGCCGTGGGCCACCTCGATTGGGCGCCGAGTCCGCCACCGGATGAGCACACGCTGTGGGATCTTGCGTCGCTCTCGAAGGTTGTCGGCATGACGAGCGGCATGATGCAGCTGGTCTCGCAAGGCAAGGTCGATCTCGACGCGCCGGTGCAGCGATACTTTCCCGACTGGACTGGACCCGGCAAAGAACGCGTCACGATTCGCCATTTGTTGACGCACACCTCCGGACTTCCCTCGTTCAAGCCCTACGACGAGATCACGCACGACCCCGATAGCTTGGCCAAGCTGATGTTCGCCACCCCGCTCGACACGATCCCCGGCGTACGAATGGTGTATAGCGACATCGGCGCGTACATGGCTGGGCGCGTCCTCGAAAAAGTGTCGGGCGAAGCGCTCGACGCATACGTACACGCGCACGTCTTCGGGCCCGCAAGAATGCAGGAGACGATGTACAAGCCGCCCGCGTCCCTGCTCGCTCGGATCGCGCCGACTGAAGTCGATCCGAGACGTGGAGGCTTGGTTCGCGGCAAGGTGCACGACGAGCGCGCCTATTACTTGGGAGGCGTGTCGGCACATGCGGGAATCTTCAGCTCAGCCTACGACCTGACTCGCTTCGCCCAGATGTATCTCAACGACGGCGCGATCGACGGAACGCGCATCCTTCCATCGGCTCAGATTCGGCAGTTCACCGCCTACGTCGACTCGACGTTCTCGAATCGCGGCATCGGCTGGCAGAAGCCCGACCTTCCCGGAATGAAGTTCACGTCGCCGTCGGCGGCGTGGGCCGGGAGCCGCATGTCGACGCAGGCGTTCGGACACACAGGCTTTACCGGCACATCGATCGCCATCGATCCGCCACATGACATTTTCATCATCTTGCTCAGCAATCGCGTCAACCCGACACGCGCCAACAACAAGATTACTGCGGTGCGGCGACAGCTTGCCGACGCCGTGATGTCGACGGTCCTCAATTCCAACCTCTCGCCCCCTAGACCATGAACCTCACCGTCATCGATTGGGCGATCGTCGCGGGCTACTTCCTCCTCTCGGCGGGCATCGGCTTCGCGTTCACCAAGAAGGGCGGCGAGAGTCTGAGCGAATACTTCATCTCTGGACGCGCCGTTCCGTGGTGGCTCGCCGGCGCGTCGATGGTGGCCACGACGTTCGCCGCGGACACGCCGCTCGTTGTCACGGGACTGGTCTCGTCGCACGGCGTTGCCGGAAACTGGCTGTGGTGGAACATGCTGATGAGCGGCATGCTGACGGTGTTCTTCTTCGCCCGATTGTGGCGACGCGCCAACGTGATGACCGACGTCGAGTTCGCGGAAATCCGATACAGCGGTAAACCAGCAGCCGGGCTGCGCGTCTTCCGCGCCCTCTATCTGGCGATCCCGATCAACTTGATCATTCTCGGCTGGGTGACGAGGGCGATGATCAAGATCCTCACGATCTCGCTCGGCCTGCGCGACGTGCAAATCGGCGGAACGACGATCTCCGGGGAGGTGATCGCGGTCGGCATCTGCTTTGTCATCACGATGGCGTACTCGGTCGCCGCCGGCATGTGGGCCGTGCTGTGGACCGATCTCGTACAATTCGTCATCAAGATGACCGCCGTGATCGTGCTCGCGGTGTTCGCGGTGAGTGCCGTCGGTGGTATGGCGGTCATGAAGGCAAAGCTGGCCACGCATTTCGGCAGCGAGACCGCGGCATTGTCGGTTCTTCCGGTCTCATTCGGTGCGAGCGGATTCACTGAGTACGCCTGGATGCCAATTCTCACATTGGCCGTTTTCCTCGGTGTTCAATGGTGGGCGGCGTGGTATCCCGGGGCCGAACCGGGCGGTGGCGGCTACATCGCGCAACGCATTTTCTCGGCGCGGTCCGAGCGCGACGGAGTCTTGGCGGTCCTGTCGTTTCAGGTCGCTCACTACGCGCTTCGCCCATGGCCGTGGATCATCACAGGCCTGGCGACCGTCATCCTCTACCCGAACGGCATCGGACCGAATCACGACCACGAGGCGGCGTACGTCCAGGCCTTCGTCGACCTTCTGCCGACTCCGTGGCGCGGATTCATGATGGCCGGTTTCGCCGCGGCGTACATGTCGACCGTCGCGACGCAACTCAACTGGGGCGCGTCCTATCTCGTCAACGACGTCTATCGACGATTCATGAACAAGGACGCGACGGAAAAACACTACGTCGGCGTCTCCCGTATGGCGACGATCGTGCTGTTCCTGTTGTCGACGTTAGTGACGTGGCAGCTCTCGTCGGTCGAAGGCGCTTGGAAGTTTTTGCTCGCGATCGGCGCCGGCACCGGGTTGGTGCTGATCCTTCGCTGGTATTGGTGGCGCATCAACGCCTGGTCGGAAATCAGCGCGATGCTCGCCTCGTTCGCCGTCTCGGCGATCTGCTTCATCACCGGTCCCGGACGGTGGTACCCGGTTGGCGATCCTCGAAACGACTCGACGATCATGCTCATTACGGTCGCCGTGAGCACCATCATCTGGCTCTCGGTGACATATCTCACGCCGGCCGAGGACGAGGCTGTGCTCGCGTCATTCTACCGACGCGTCCGTCCAGGCGGCCCGGGCTGGGCTGCCGTGTCGGAGAAGCTCGGGTTCGGCCGCGAACAGATTCCCGGCGGCGCCCTTGCGTGGACGAACTGGGTCGCCGGTATCGTCGCGGTGTATTCGACGCTGTTCGGCATCGGGAAGCTCGTGTTCGGCGAATGGGGAG
>DASYSU010000394.1:0-4406 GCA_036002925.1 Gemmatimonadaceae bacterium
GAGAGATTGGCGTGCGGCTCGCGCTCGGCGCGCGGCCGCGTGACGTCTTGGGGATGGTCGTCGGCCGCGGGCTGCGACTTGCGGGACTCGGCGTTGCCATCGGTCTTGCGGCTTCACTCGTTCTCACGCGTCTCATGCAAGGCGTGTTGTATGGCGTGACGCCGACCGATCCGTTGACGTTCAGCGGAGTCGCTGTGGCGTTGCTTGCGGTCGCGGCGTTCGCGAGCTGGCTTCCGGCGCGGCGCGCGACGCGCGTCGATCCACTCGTCGCGCTTCGTGCCGAATGAACGGTGGAACGGTGGAACGGTGGAACGGTGGAACGGTGGAACGAGAGACTGGCACAAGCGCCGCTCAAATCAAAGGTCCCTCCGCCGTTATTCGCGGCAATGTAAGGTTTATTCGTCCAATTCGCGTCTCAAATTGTTCCTACTGTCCTCGCCGAATCTCGTTGGAACTATTTTGAAAACGAATTCGACGAATGAACCACCAATTGCCGCGAATAACGGCGGAACAACAAGGGATTGCTTTGAACCGCGACCGGCCACAGTACCGTTCCACCGTTCCACCGTTCTCCCTATGATTCGACGTGAGCGAACATCCGGTCGACGACAGCAACACATTCGATTCGGCACACGATCCCGGCGCCGCGTCTGCAGGCGCACGGGCCGAGTCACGTTCGAGCGCGACTCCATTGCTCGTCGCCGATTCACAAATTCGCGTTGGTACGGCAGGGTGGACCGATCGCACACTCACCGCGAGTGGCGTGTTCTATCCGAAAGAGGTGAAAACGCCGGAAGATCGGCTCCGCTACTACTCGTCGCGGTTCTCCATGGTCGAAGCCGACATGGGCTTCTACGCGATTCCCGATCGCGCGCTCACCGAACGGTGGATCGAGCGCACGCCGGCGGACTTCGTGTTCAACATGAAGGCGCACGCGTTGATGACCGGTCACGCAACGGAGGTGGCGCGACTCCCGCGTTCTATTCGTGACGCGATTCCCGAGAGCCACACCGGGCCACGCGTCTACGCGAAGGATTTGCCGATCGAGTTACGTGAGGAGGTCTGGCGTTTGTTCCGTGACGCCGTAACGCCGTTGCACGAGGCGGGAAAGCTCGGCGCCATCCTACTCCAGTTCGCGCCGTGGATTCGTCCGGCGAAGCACACTCCGCTCATGTTCGCGCGCGCTCGCGAGCGACTGGGCAACCTGCCGATCGCAATCGAGTTCCGACATCCGAGCTGGCTCGCGCCCAAGCTTCGCGAGCGGCTGTGGGATCAACTGCGCGACAACGGATTGACCTACGTCGTCGCCGACACCCCGCCGGGAACACCGAGCAGCCTTCCGATCGTTCCGGCCATCACGACGCCCGACCTGGCGATCGTGCGCCTGCACGGTCGGCGCAGCGAGCTTTGGGGTGCTCGCGAAGCGACCGTCGCGGAGAAGTATAGATATTTGTATGATCGCGCCGAGCTGGAAGATTGGCTGACGCTGATACTCGAGCTGGCCGAAGAGGCGGAGCGCGTTCATGTCGTCTTCAATAACTGCTACGCCAACTACGGGACGACGAACGCGCTCGAGATGGCCGAGTTGATACAGGCTCAGGCGTGAGCCCGGCTCACGCGGCCAACTGCCCCGACGGAACCCAGACGGGCAACCCGCTGCGGATTTCGCCCACACAGCGATACGACGCCGGCGGGAAACCGAGCACGCCGATCTCCAACACGTCGCCCGGCTGAACGGCCACGTGCTCGCCGAGCGCGTCGACGGCAGCCCGGAACGTCTCGCTCTCGATGACTCCCTCTTGCCGGGAGTCGAAGCCACTTACGGAAAAACGAAATCTGGACATGCGCCACCTTCCTCCCCTTGCCTGAGTATTAGATACACCGACAGGTTCCGTCGGTTTCGCCTACCTTTTAAGGCGGCTGCTGGTTGCTGGTTGCTGGTACTGGCAACTGCGTGAACAAGCGACCAGCGACCAACGACCAGAACCAGCAACCAGAATCGCCAGGCCATGCGAACTCTTAAACTGCTCGCCGGAGCGGTGCTCGTGGTGTCGGCCTCCGCCGGCGCACAACAAAAGAGAACTTTGACGTTTGAGGACTTCGCCGCGGTTCGAGCGGTGAGCGATCCTCAACCGTCGCCCGACGGGAAGCTCGTGCTGTACGCAGTTCGCACGACGGATGTTGCGGCCAACAAGCGAACGTCGCAGACCTTTGTCGTCGCGACTGCTGGCGGAACAGCCACGCCATTTCCAGGCAATGCTGCGGATGCGCCCGCGACGGAAGCTCGTTGGTCGCCCGACGGAAAACGCGTTGCCTACATCGCCAACGACCAGCTTTGGGTGGCCGACGCCGTCGGCGCGAATCCACGGCAGCTGACCCGTCTCAATGGTGGCGCGACGGGCCCGGTCTGGTCGCCGATCGGCGACAAGATCGCGTTCACATCGGCGGTATATCCCGAGTGCTCGACGGACGCCTGCAACACGACGAAGAGCAAAGCGGCGACTGACAACAAAGTGAAGGCCCACGTCGCCGACCAGCTGATGTTCCGCCACTGGAATGCGTGGGACGAAGGAACTCGCTCGCACGTGTTCGTCGTCGGAGTCGATGGCGCCCCGCCGAAAGACCTCGTGGCCGGAGCACGCTACGATGTCCCACCAGGTCCGTTCGGTGGCAGCGAAGGCTACGCCTGGTCGCCCGATGGCCGCGAGATCGCATACACCGCGAAAGATCAGGGTCGTGCCGACGCGACGTCGACCGACGTCAACATCTACACGGTGCCGGCAAACGGCGGCACGCCGGTCGTTATCACCAGCGCCAACAAAGGTGCGGACCAGAATCCCGCGTACTCGTCGGATGGTCGTTTCATCGCGTACGCATCGCAGGCGCGCGCGGGCTTCGAGTCGGACCGCTGGCGTCTCATGATTTACAATCGGACCGACAAGCGCGTGCGCGAGTTGCTGCCGGCTTGGGATCGTAATGCCGACGCGTATTTCTGGTCGCCGGACATGAACGCCATCTATGTCCAAACGACGGACGCCGGCCGCGAAAAACTCTTTCGCGTCGGGTTGATGGGCGCATCGGCTTCGCTCGCGGCGTCCGGTCCGCCAAAGGTGCTCGTCGGCGAACACAATAATGCCGCGTTCGCGTTGTCGCGTGATGGACGCACGCTCGTGTGGACGCGCGACGCCGCCGAATTCCCAGCCGAAGTCTACGCGGCGGAAGTCACCGCGGTGGCACCTGCCGCGGGGCACGCGGTCACGCACGAGAACGACGCGCTCGTCGCGCAACTCGCGCTCAATCCGGCCGAAGATTTCTGGTTCACCGGCGCGAGCGGAGCAAAAGTTCAAGGATTCGTGATCAAGCCGCCGAACTGGCAATCGGGAAAGAAGTATCCTGGAATCTTGCTCATTCACGGTGGTCCGCAGGGCGCGTGGCTCGATCAGTGGCACTCGCGCTGGAACTATCAAATGTTCGCCGCGACCGGTGCCGCGCTCGTGATCGTGAACCCGCGCGGCTCGACGGGTTACGGCCAGAAGTTCGTCGACGACGTCTCAAAAGACTGGGGCGGAAAGGTCTACGTCGACCTGATGAACGGCCTCGATGCGGCGCTCAACAAGAATCGCTGGATCGACAACAACGCACTCGGCGCGGCCGGCGGGTCGTTTGGCGGATACATGGTGGACTGGATCGCCGGACACACGAACCGATTCAAGGCGCTCGTGTCACATGCCGGTCCGTTCAACCTCGAGAACATGGCCACCGCCACAGAAGAGCTGTGGTTTCCTGATTGGGAATACGGCGGTCCGTTCTGGGACGCGAAGGCGATGGCGTCGCAGTATCGCGTGTACTCGCCGCATCTCTACGTCAAGAATTTCAAGACGCCGACGCTCGTCACCGGCGGCGAGCTCGATTATCGAGTTCCGTATACGGAAGACTTATCGATGTTCACCGCGCTGCAGCGCATGAAGGTTCCGAGCCGGCTCGTCGTGTTTCCGGACGAGGGGCATTGGATCGGGAAGCCGCAGAATCAGCGCCTGTGGTGGGGCGAGGTTCAGAGCTGGCTCGAGAAGTATCTCGAGGGAAAGCCGAAGGCGTGAAGGGTGGAACGGTAGCGTCTAATTGGCGCGACTTTGGGAACGACGATGGCCGCAGATGTGACGCAGATTTTCGCAGATTTCAAACTAATGATTGGTTAATCTGCGGCCACCTGCGTTCAATCTGCGAGAATCAGCGTTCCCATTGCTCCAGCCATCGAGGAGCCAGTCAGGGCGAGATGGAGTCCCGTTCCACCGTTCCACCGTTCAGCTCCCCGCCCGAACCTCGAGTCGATAGCGTCCGTGCGACGCGAGGCCGCTCGAGCCCGTGCCAGTGACCGTGATGTAGAAGATCCCCGGCGCGAGCGATGC
>DASYSU010000395.1:0-2479 GCA_036002925.1 Gemmatimonadaceae bacterium
CTCGTATCGAGTACGTCGTTCCTCACCGGTGAAGACCGGATCGCCGAAGGCGATCGCGCGGTCATCACGTTCGAGGGAGCGGAGCTCGTGCGCGGCGGCGGAGGCCCGCGCTGTATGACGTGCCCCGTCTCGCGCGACGATCCCTGGGCCTGACGATGTCCGGTCTCACGCTCGGCAACGCCGATACGCCGCTGACCGACATGGCAGCCGCCTTTCTGGCGACGGGTCCGGCCGACGCGCAATCGCTCATCTCGTACGTGTGCCGCATACCGGGTGCGCCACTCAATGTGGCCGAGCACATGGCAGCGGCGCTGTTCGCGGGCCACAAGCGATTCGAGCGTGATCGCCAGGGGCGTTGGCGCTTGCGCGAGTCGGCGCCGACGACACAGTGGCCGATCGAACGAGCGAGTGAGCTGCGCCGCGAGTCGTTTGTCGTCGTCGACGTCGAGACGACGGGAACGCGCGCATACCATGGCGATCGCGTGACCGAAGTGGCCGTCGTCCAGGTTCGAGACGGCGTCGCGAAGACCGTGTTCGATACGCTGATCAATCCCGAGCGATCGATTCCGCCGGCCATCGTCGCGATCACGAACATCACGTGGGAGATGGTCAAGGATGCGCCGCGCTTCGCCGACGTGTGCGACCAACTCTTGGGCGTGCTCGAAGGCAACGTCTTCGTGGCGCACAACGCGCATTTCGACTGGCGCTTCTTGTCGTCGGAGATCGAGCGCGTCACTCGCCGGCCATTGCAGGGGCGCAAGCTGTGTACGGTGCGGATGGCGCGTAGACTGCTGCCGCAGCTCCGCCGTAGAAATCTCGATTCGCTGGCGTCGTTTTACGGCGTCGACATCCGAGCCCGGCATCGCGCCGGTGGGGACGCGGAGGCGACGGCGAAGGTTTTGTTGCGGTTGCTTGACGCGGCGCGCGACCGCGGCTGCGCGACCGTCGACGACGTCGAGAGGCTGTTGGCGCCCGGAACGAGCAAGCGAAAACGCCGCCGTCGACCGCCGGCGATGCCGCACAGCGCCACCGACGACACCAGCGCATGATTCCGGAGCCGCTCGTCGAGAGTCGCCAACTCGGCGGCTGGCGCATTCACGCGATTCAGGCGGGCGGCCAACGGCTCGACGGCGGCGCAATGTTCGGCGTCGTCCCCAAGACGCTGTGGGAGCGCCGCATTCCGCCCGACGAGAGAAATCGCATTCAGCTCGGCATGCGATGCCTGCTGATCGAGCATGGGATCGGGTTGGTACTCATCGACACCGGCGCGGGCAACAAAGAAAACGACAAGTTCTACGACATCTACGGAATCGAGAATCGCGGAACGCCCGGACCGACACGACTCGAGGACGGCCTGCGACAATTGGGCGTCGGCGTCGACGACATCACGCTCGTCATCAACAGTCATCTGCACTTCGATCACGCCGGCGGGAACACGACGCGCGACGCGAAGGGCATGATTGTTCCGACTTTTCCGAACGCTCGGTACGTGGTGCAGAAGGGCGAGTACGAGTACGCGACGCACACCAACGAGCGCACCGCCGGAAGTTATTTCCCGCACAACTTCGTGCCGGTACAAGAGGCCGGACGGTTCGACTTTGTCGACGGCGAGCGCGAGATCATCGCTGGCATCCGTGCGATTCCGACGCCAGGGCACACACCGCACCATCACGGTCTGTTGATCGAGTCGGAGGGCGAGCGAGCGTTCTACATCGCCGATCTTGTTCCGACGGCGGCGCACCTGCCGCTGCCTTGGATCATGGGCTACGACGTCGAGCCGCTTGTCACGCTCGAGACGAAGCGGCACATCCTGAAGCGCGCCGTGGACGAAGAGTGGCTCGTCGTCTTCGAGCACGATGCGACGACCGCGTGGTCAAAGATCCAACATGACGGAAAGAGCTACGCCCTTCGCGCGGGCTGACGGATTGCGGATACTTGACCTAACCGCCCAATCCGCCTAGCTTTAGCGCACAACTCGTCAAGTGGACTGGATGCGCAGTCCCACCCTCTGGCCCTCGGAAGCATCGAGGCGTGCTATTGGAGTCTAGTGAAAGACCGTCCGGCCCATTGGGCCAAGGCGGTCGTGCACGCGGACTCGTCAGGGGTTCGCGTTTTTTTTTGTTTTCTCTCGGTGAGGAACTCGGTATTCAGGACACAACCAAGCGTGTGCGGGTCAATCGACAGATCCGCATCAGTCCAGTGCGCGTGATCGGCTCTGACGGCTCACAGCTCGGGATTCTCGAAGTCGATTCCGCCTTGCGAATGGCGGAAGATCAAGGGTTGGACTTGGTCGAAGTCGCGGCAACCGCTCGGCCGCCGGTAGTCCGCATCATGGACTACGGCAAGTACAAATTCGAAATGGCCAAGCAGGCGCGCCTGGCAAAGAAGAAGCAGCACGTGATCGAACTAAAAGAAGTGAAGTACCGTCCGGGAATCGATGATCACGACTTCGACACCAAGACGCGACACGCACGGCGGT
>DASYSU010000396.1:0-7882 GCA_036002925.1 Gemmatimonadaceae bacterium
GCTGTGGGTTTTCGCAGAGCGACGATTGAATGCGACGAGATTGTCGAGCGAGCGAGCGGCGGCGTCGGCCGCGGCTGTCGGGAGGTATGCGTTCGGATCGAATCCGTCGAATGCCTCGGGCGTCACCCCGCGCGCATCTGCAACGGCAAGGATCTCGCGCGCGAGCGCGTCGTAGAGATCGCGATACGCGGGCATCGCGAGCGCATCGGCGATGGACTCGTTGGTGAGCGCCGTGGCGAACAGCATCGCGCCGTACGCTTCCTTGCCCCACAGATAGCCCCAGATATTCGACGTCGAGATGGCGCGCGACTCGAAATCGAGCCACGCGTCACGAATCTCGTCGACGCGGGCCGTCATTCGCCCGTCGATCTCGCCCACGACCACGGCTCCGCGTCCGCCATAGTGAATGACACCCGGCTCCATGTAGTCAGCGCCGAAATTCACAAATGCACCCACCGTTCGCGCGGTGCCAACGATCGACGCAATCGCGAGCTCGTTGAGTCCGTTCTGCGCCGAGATCACGCATCCGTCGGCGGTCAGGTGCGGAAGCAACGCGCGCGTCGCCGATTCGGTATGCTGTGCCTTCGTCGCCAGAATGATCGTGGCCCACTGGCCGGTGAGCGCGTCGGACGTGAACGCCGGCACCCGGCTCACGAATTCCGCGATTGGTCCTGTGATGCGAATGCCGTCGCGATTGATCGCGGCGATGTGTTCAGCGACGGTATCGACCATCGTTACGTCATGGCCGCCGCGGGTGAGATACGCACCCATGGTTCCACCGATGGCGCCGGCGCCCCAGATGAGAAATCTCATACGCGCGCCGGACTAGCTCACGACTCGGCCCACGATCCGTCGAGCAGAGCGCGCGTTTCTTCGACGGCGGCCTCCCAGATCGCGAGCATGTCGGCGTCGGGACGCTGGTACAGCCCTCCGTAATTGCCGTCGCCGAGGTATGCACGCAATGCGACGGGATCGAGCAGACGCACCTTCGCAAGGTCGACCATGGTCCGCTGCGTTGCCGGCATCTCGACGCCCGACGTGGGCAGCCGCGTCCACGGGAAGTTCTCCATCCACGAACCGTGCGACGCGACAGGGTCGATGGCCTGCACCTTCGCCCACGTTCGTGGCGCGTTCCACCAGTTGTGAAACATGACGCGACACTTCGTGTGATCGGCGGCCCACTCCTGAGCGAATTGCTGAACCGCGCCATTGCCGCCATGCCCGTTCACGATCAGAATGCGACGGAACCCGCTGTGCGCCATGCTGTCGAGGATGTCGCGTACCACGTTCAAGTGCGTCTCGACTCGCAGCGAGATCGTTCCGGGGAATTCACGGAAATAGGGCGTCACTCCGTACGCCACGACAGGAAACACCGGGACGCCGAGCGGTTCGGCCGCCTCGACGGCGACGCGTTCCGGAAGAATACAGTCGACCGTGAGCCGGAGATAGCTATGCTGCTCCGTGCTTCCGAGCGGCAACACGGCGCGGTCGTCGTGCTTCAGGTAAGCCTCGACCTGCATCCAGTTCATCTCGCCGATGCGCACGCTGGGCTCCCCAAGATCAGGATTTGCGCTTCACGAACTTCACGTGGCGGACTCGCCCATTCGTCACGTCGAAGCCGGTGATCTGCCCGCGCGCTCTGGTGAACTGAATTGTGTTGCCGCCGCCAAGGAACGTATCAGCAAACACTAATCGCGCCGTTATGGGGCTGGACGTGCCGGTGCGAAGGAGCAGCGTGGAATCAGTCGCGGTCACGCGGTACACCGCACCCGCTAGCTCGTCGCTCACGTACTCGCCCGCGTAGGTAGAGAGCAACTGCGACGTTGACGCCACCGGAGCGCGTCGTTCGAAGTGCAGCGGACGACCGCCGGCGGGTATCAGATCGAACGCCGACGCTGCCGAGTCCTTGAAGACCGCGTTACCAGGTTGACCGGTGATTTGCATGCGATCCTCCGAAATCGGAACCAACGCGATGGTACCTTGCCGGCCCACCATCAGCTTCCCGTCGCGCATCACCAGCTCGACGATCTGCATCGTCCGGGGCTCGACGTAAACTCCGGCGCGCCGCTGCAGGCGATCAGGAGAAAGCGCGACGCCCTGCGGTGTCGCCTCGACTGGCGCAGCGGACAACGCGCTACCGAGATACGCGTCGGCAACTCGACGTGCCAGGAGTCCGGGGTTCGCGCTCGCCGCATTGCACAGCACGACGGTCGCCAATCCCGACTCCGGATATCGGGCGACGTCGGTTCGATATCCCGCGTCGGCGCCACCGTGGCCGACCACCCGCGCTCCGCGGTACCGATCGATCGACAGGCCGAATCCGTAGTTGGACGTGTCACCGCCGGTCAGCGGCGTCGGCGTCTCCATGCGTGCGATCAACGCGCGATCGCCCACGGTCGGATTGTCGAGATTCGCTTCCCACTTGAGCAGGTCGCCGACGGTCGTGAACAAGCTCGTCGCGCCATACGTGTCGTAGTTAGGAATGCTCACGCGCCATCCGCTGCCTCGCGGCGCGTACGCGGACGTCCGGCCGGGAACGAGCATGGTGTAATCGTCGTGGAAGTGCGTGCTCGTCATGCCGAGCGGCTTGAAGATCCGCTCGTCGGCGAAGTCGCGCAGCGACTTGCCGCTCACACGCTTGACGATGACGCCGAGCAGCGTGAAGCCCGTGTTGCTATACACGTACTCGGCGCCAGGCGTGAAGTTGAGCGCCGTTTGCCGCGGCACGATGTCCATGACGTCCGCTTCGGTGATGCGATCCTCCTCGAAGCGTCCGCGCGCGAGCGACAACAATTCCCACTGGTCGCGCAACCCACTCGTGTGCGTGAGCAGATGCCGAATCGTGATAGGCGTTCCGTAATCGCGGATCTCGGGAAGATACTTTCGAATATCGTCGTCGATCGAGAGCTTGCCGTCACGGGCGAGCAACATGATCGCCATCGCGGTGAACTGTTTCGAGACCGACGCGACGTGAAAGATCGACGACGGTGTGATCGGCGTGCCCGTCTCGAGGTTCGCCATCCCATAGCCACGCTCGTACACGACGTGTCCGTTGCGACTCACGCCGAGTGCGCAACCCGGTGAATCGGTCGTTCGCCAGGCGTCGAATACCTTGTCGACGACACGGGTGACGGTGTCCGGCGGCGCGCCGCGTTGCGCGCGCACCGTGTTCGAGAGGGCGCACGAGATCAGCGCGCCGCCGACGGTGAGGAGCGAAGAGTATCGCATGGCTACGACCGCGTGGATGACCGAGCGAGACTCAACCCCCACACACAGAAACCGGCGGAGAGCAGCGTCAGGGCGACGAAAAAGGGATCTCTCGCGAGCAATCGGGATTCCGAGATCACGCGCAGGACGTGCGCGCCAGCGATTAGCCCGAAGAGAGTGCCGGTGGTCCAGAGATACGCTTTCATAGTAGGTCCTGTTGGTGGGGCCTGGTGTGTAGGGACGCTGCACGCGATCACGACGCACCGCAAGCCCGATCATCCTTCGTCGGCGTGATGCCTATGGAGATTCGTCTGCGGACGCCTCGGTTTCGATTGGCGTGCTCGGTCCGTGACGCCAACGCTGATACTGCTGAAGCGCCACGATCGCGCCGATCGGGATCGCAAATGTGATGATCCACGGCGTCACAGGCGCCGCCCGCGTGAACGAAGCTGCTCCGAGTTGCAACAGATACGGCTTGACCACGGCGACACCGGTCGTCCAGTTGAGGCTGAACCCGCCGACGCCGATCAACGAGACGAGAACCCAGCGCCAGCGTTTCGGCATCGCTCGCCGGCTCGCCAGAAAGAGCGCCGTCCCCACCGAAAGCCCGAGACAAAGGATGCTCATGAGCAACCAAGCATAGTGGCGTATCGACTTGCCGCCCAGGACGAACCGCGCTTGCTCCTCGAGCGGACGTGGAATCGCGCTCGCCGACACCCCTTCGACGAACCAGGTGTTCGCCGAGTCGACCGTGGCGACGTTGGCCACCGACCAACCATTCGCCGAATGGAATTCGTACGACAGGTTGACGTGCCGGACCCCGTTGATCGTGTTCGTCGCGGCGCCGATGACTCTCGAAGAATCGAACTGCTGGCCGCGGAGAAGAGCCGCGATCTTCGCAAGCTCACGTTGCGCGTCGGGCCCGGAGAGTCGGGGCACCACACGAGCCGCCGCCGAATCCGTCTGGCCCCGCGTCAGAAGCGCCAGGTAGGCCCGCGCACGAACGTCTGCGTCCGCCGGAGTGAATCGGCGTATCATGTCCTCACCGCTACACGCCAAGAACAGCGCACCCAACACGATCAGACAAGCTCGAGACGTCGACATGACGCGTGACAAGGACTATCCGACGACGCCCGGTCTTCGCGTTCCGTGTCCCGTCGCCTGCTCGAACGCGTGCGCGAGCTGCAGGACGCTCCACTCTCCGCGCGCGCGCCCCACGATCTGAATCCCCACCGGCAACCCGCCGCTCGTAAACCCGGCGGGGACCGAAATTGCCGGATTCGACATGAACGTCACGTACCAGCACGACCGCATCCAATCGATGTACGTTCCCATCGGTGTTCCACCGATCTCGCGCGGGAAGGGCATGTTGACATCGAACGGAGCGACCTGCGTCACCGGCAGGATGAAATACTCCACGCGCTCGAACAGTGTTGCCGACTGATCGAACATGAGCGCTTGCCGTTCACTCGCCTTCGCCACGTCGGCCGCCGTCTGACGCTCAGCTTCGGCGATCTCCCACTTGATGGTGTCCTTCACCCAATCAGGACGCTGCTTGGCAAGCGCCGCGTACGAGCTGTGATACGACAGGTGCCGCAGCGTCGGGAACGCGACGTCGACGCCCGCGAAATCAGGCTCGGCGTCTTCGACGACACAGCCGAGTGACTCGAACACTTTCCGGTTGTCGTCGATGACGCGCCGCACTTCCGGCTCGAACGGAATTCCGCCCAAACCCTTCCACCACGCCACGCGCGCTCCCTTGAAGTCGCGTCCGAGCGGCTTGGCGAACTGCGCGGGGTCTTCATTGATCGAGAGCGGATTGCGCGGCTCCGGCCCGGCGATCGCGCTCAGGAAGAGCGCCACGTCGGCGACGTTACGCGCAAGTGGGCCCGACACTGAAAGCGGCGACCACGTGTGCCCGTCGGTGGGAACGCGTCCCGGCGACGGCCGAAAGCCGACGACGTTGCAGAACGATGCGGGATTGCGCAGCGATCCACCGGTGTCGCTTCCGTCGGCGATCGGCACCATGCCGCACGCGAGGGAAACCGCCGCGCCGCCGCTGCTGCCGCCACACGTCTTCGAGAGATCGTACGGATTTCGCGTCGCCCCAAACACGGGATTGAACGTCTGCGACCCCGCGCCGAATTCCGGAGTGTTCGTCTTCCCCACTGTGAGCGCGCCGGCCGCGCGAATGTGCTGTACGATCAACGCGTCTTTCGTCGGAACGTGATCGCGATAAAACGGCGACCCGCGTGTGGTGCGGATGCCTGCCGTATCGACCAAGTCCTTGTGAGCGACGGGAAGCCCGTGCAGCGGGCCGAGGGGACGGCCGCGCGCCATCGCGTCGTCGGCCTTCTCCGCGTCGGCCATCGCGCGATCGGCCACGAGTGTGACGATGGCGTTCACTTTCGGATTCACACGCTCGATTTGCGCGAGGTGCGCCCGCATCACCTCGCGCGCTGAAACCTTCTTCGATCTGAGCAGCGCCACGAGCTCGGTCGCCGCCATGTAGCAGAGATCTTCGACACTCGAGGGAACCTCGGATAACGCGTGAACCGCGTGCGACGGATCGGCGGCGTCGGACGCCGAGAGAATCGCACCACCGACCGCGGCCGCGCCGAGTCGGCGGTTGAACTCACGTCGCGACATCGCCTCGTCCGCTGACGTCGGGGAATCCTGTGGATCTCGTGGCATCGTGCTCTCCTGTGTGGCGCGTCCGCTCGAAGCGCACGACTCCGCTCTCGGCGTCGCGCGACACTTGGGTGAATCCGGTTTTCTTCAACACTCCAATCGATGCGCGAAGTGTCGTGTACGTGGTGGCCGCGACGACACGCACCCGCGAATCGGCGAAGGCGCGACCGAGAAGAGCCGTCACAGCTTCAGTCGCGTAGCCTTGCCGTCGATATTCCTCCGCGATCGCGTATCCGATTTCGACGACACCGTCGGCGTTGGGCGGACCGTCGTAGCCGGCGACACCGACGAGCACGGAACGCGCGACACCCGAATCCGTGCGCCGAAGAACGTAGTGCAGAGTCCAGTCGGCGGCCATTGGATCAGCGATCAGTCGTCCGCGGATCCGATCGACGTCGTCGGCTTCGAACACTGGCGGCGGCCACGACGGCGGCACCTTGGCACCAAGCGTCATGGCAAGTGCCGCCGCGCCGCGCGACTCGGCGTCACACAACGCCACCGTTGCCGGGACGAGCTCGAGACGATTGGTCAGCATGCGCGGTTGTTGGCCAGGTGGTTCCCCATTGAGCACCGCGTTCTCGCGATGCATGTTCGAGCGAGCTTCTCGTCTCCCGCCTCCACGGAGGAACCATGACGAAGGACAGCCTTTCGCGCCGCGAGTTCGTCGAGCTCGGCGCGGTCGTCGCCGGCGCATCGCTGGTCGGTCACCGAATTCTAGCCGGCGCCGAACCAATGTCGCGTGCACCCGGCTCCAACGCCCCGAGCGACCGCGTGCGTTTCGGCATGATCGGCATCGGGATGCAGGGCAATTATCTGCTTAGCCAATCCATCAGACTCAAAGACGTCGAGTGCGCCGCCGCCTGCGATCTCTACGACGGGCGACACGTATTGGCGCGCGAGATCGTGCGACCCGATCTGCCAGTGACCCGACGCTACCAGGAGTTGCTCGACAACAAGGACATTGACTGCATCGTCGCGGCGGTTCCCGATCACTGGCATCGACAAGTGGTCATCGACGCCGTGAGCGCCGGCAAAGACATCTACTGCGAGAAGCCGATGTCGCACAGCGCCGCCGACGGCGTCGCGATGCTCGACGCTGCGAAGAAGAGCGGTCGGATCGTCCAGATCGGTTCGCAGCGTGTGAGCTCGCAAATCTGCGCGAAGGCGAGAGAGATGATCTCGCAGGGCGCGATCGGCAACTTGATGTTGGTCGAAGGCTGGCTGGGTCGAAACGATCCCACCGGTGCGTGGGAGTACCCGCCGCCGCCCGACCTCTCGCTGCAGAATCTCGACTGGGACACGTGGCAGGGTCGCGTTCCGAAGCGCCCACTCGATCCGAAGATCTTCGCGCGCTGGCGATCGTGGAAGGAATACGGCACGGGCGTCGCGGGTGATCTACTCGTCCATCTCGTGAGCGGCATGATCTACATGACGAACATGAATCGTCCCCCGACGCAAGCGATGTCCGTCGGCGGGATCCGGCGCTGGCCCGATGGCCGCAACATGCCCGACGTGCACGCGGTCTCGTACTACTACGGCGATCTGCCCGTCTATCTGCGCCTCAACCTCGGCACCGAAATGCCGGAGACGTATCGCTTTCAAGGCGCGAAGGGGATTCTCGAGGTGACCGGCTCGAGCATCACGCTGACGCCGCAAAGTGGACGCGACATGTCGCCGAGCTATTACGCGTCGAGCTTTCCGCGCGCCATGCGCGAGGCGTACATCAAGGAGTGGCACGCCGAGAACGATCCGAAGTTGGCGCAAATGCCGCTCGAACAAACGATCTCGCTTCGCGGTCCGGACTATGATGACGTCCGCCCGCATCTGGAGAACTTTTTCAGCGCGGTTCGCACGAGAAAGCCGGTCGTGGAGGACGCGACGTTCGGTCACAACGCGGCGCTCGCGTGTCACATGGAGAACGAGTCTTACTTCCGCAAAGCGATCGTCACGTGGGACGAGGGATCGAGAACGATAAAATCCTAAA
>DASYSU010000397.1:0-3438 GCA_036002925.1 Gemmatimonadaceae bacterium
CATTTCCGCATCATCACGCAGCCTTCCACGATGAGCGGGGCCGTCGCAAAACCAAATTCTTCCGCGCCGAGTAGGGAAGCGATCGCCACGTCGCGACCTGTTTTGAGTTGACCGTCCACCTGAAGGCGGACCTGTCCGCGAAGCCCGTTGAGCATCAACGTTTGTTGCGCCTCGACGAGGCCAAGCTCCCACGGGATGCCCGCGCGCTTGATCGACGACAGCGGGGAAGCGCCGGTCCCACCAGAGTCTCCGGAGATCGTGATCAAGTCTGCGCCCGCCTTCACCACGCCGGCGGCAACGGTTCCGACGCCCGCTTCGGCGACGAGCTTGACCGATACGGTCGCCGTCGGGTTGACGTTTCTCAGATCGTAAATGAGTTGCTTCAGATCTTCGATCGAATAGATGTCGTGATGTGGCGGCGGCGAGATGAGCGTCACGCCAGGCGTGGAGTGGCGCGTCCGAGCAATCATGGCGTCCACTTTGTGTCCGGGAAGCTGCCCGCCTTCTCCCGGCTTGGCGCCCTGTGCCATCTTGATCTGGAGCTCGGCGGCGCTCACGAGATATTCGGCGGTTACGCCGAATCGTGCCGACGCAACTTGTTTGATCGCGCTGTTGCGCGTCGTGCCGAATCGCGCCGGGTCTTCGCCACCCTCGCCGGTGTTGCTCCTCCCGCCAATCTGGTTCATTGCAATCGCGATGGTCTCGTGCGCCTCGGCGCTGAGCGATCCGAAGGACATCGCGCCCGTTACGAAACGACGAACGATTGCGGCGGCCGGCTCGACTTCCTCGAGCGGCACAGACTCACGCTCGACGAAGTCGAACATACCGCGAAGTGTTGATCCCGACCGCGTCTCGTCGTTCGCCACCCGGCTGAACTCGCGGTACGTGTCGACCGATTCCTCACGCGCGGCGCGTTGGAGCGTTGCGATCGTCTGCGGATTCCATGCGTGACGTTCGCCTTGCACGCGATACTGATATTCTCCACCGGCGTCGAGTAGATCGGAGTGGGATGCGACGTACGCGCGCGCATGACGGCCCAGAACTTCCTCGCCGATCGCCTCGAGCCCAATGCCGCCGAGAGGCGACGTGGTGCCGGTGAAATACCGGTGAACCATTTCCCGGTCCAATCCTACGGCCTCCCAAAGTTGCGCGCCGCAGTAACTCTGAAGCGTCGACACGCCCATCTTCGACAAAATCTTGAGCAGCCCCTTCTCGGCCGCTTTCACATACATCGCCTGCGCCGCCGGGCTCTCGCAGCTCGCGAGCGCGAGATAGGGATGCACCGCGGCCGCTCCGTAACTGAACAGGAGCGCAAGATGGGAGACATCACGGGCGTCGCCGGTCTCGACGACCAGACTCACGCGCGCGCGACAGCCTTCACGAATCAAGTGGTGATGAACCGCGGAGACGGCGAGCAACGATGGAATCGGTGCATGCGCGGCGTCGACCTGGCGATCGCTGAGAATGAGTACGCCGCACCCAGATCCTACGGCCGCGATTGCTGACGCGCAGAGCGCATCGATCGCGTCGGTCAATCCGTTCGGAGAAGTCGCCGGTAGCAGCGCCGGCAGCGTGATTGCTCGCAGCACCGGATCAGTGATGGCGCGCAACGCCGCGATTCCCGATGCGGTCAGGACCGGATGATCAACCTGGATCTGATGCGCGTTTTCAGGGGCCTCGTCGAGCAGGTTGGCCTGCGGACCGAGCCAAGTCCGCAACGACATCACGAGCTGTTCGCGGATTGGATCGATCGGCGGATTGGTCACCTGCGCGAACTGCTGTCTGAAGTAAGAGAAGAGGAGCTGCGACTCGTCGGACAGCACCGCGAGTGGCGTGTCGTTGCCCATCGAGCCGATCGGCTCCTCGCCGGTCGCGCCCATCGGGGCGACGATCATCGCCAGCTCTTCACGAGTGTAGCCGAATGTGCGCTGCAAGCGACGCGTCTCGCTGGGGCTCATCATCTCAAGACGCGCGTCGAGCCCGCGCGCGTCGATCAGCTTCGACAGCTCGACGCGTTGTTCTTTCACCCACCGCTGATACGGTCGAAGCGAGCCGAGCTCGCGCTTGATGTCGTCGTCGTGAAGAATTCGACCCTGCGTCGTGTTCACCACGAGCAGCTGGCCGGGCCGCAGCCTGCCATTCTCGCGAACACGATCGGCCGCAACTGGGAGCGCGCCCGCTTCCGAGGAGAGGATGACGAGGTCGTCGTCGGTCGCCATCCACCGCAGCGGCCGGAGCCCATTGCGGTCCTGTATTGCGCCGATCTGCCGGCCGTCGGTGAACGCGATCGCCGCTGGACCATCCCACGGCTCGATGAGAGAAGCGTGATACTCGTAGAACGCGCGGCGCTCCAGCGACATCGTCTCGTCGCGCTCCCACGCTTCGGGAACGAGCATCATCATCGCTTGCGCGAGCGGCCGGCCGGCGTGCAGAAGTAGCTCGACCACGTTGTCGAGACATGCGGAATCGCTCTGTCGTGGCTGAACGATCGGAGCGAGATCGCGCGCGTCGCCGGCAAATCGTGTCGACTCCAACATCGCCTCGCGCGCTCTCATCCATGCCACGTTTCCGCGCAGCGTGTTGATCTCTCCGTTGTGACAGACGAGCCGGAATGGATGCGCGAGCTCCCACGACGGGAACGTGTTCGTGGAAAAGCGCGAATGCACGAGCGCGATCCCGCTGGCGAGCGCGGGGTTCGACAGATCGCGATAGAACCGCGACAGTTGATCCGGTCGCAACAGACCTTTGTACACGACCGTGCGTGACGACAAACTGGCTACGTAGCAATCCGAGGAGTCGCCGCTCGTCCGCGCGAGCGCTGCGCGCTCGATCGCGCGTCGGATCTCGTACAGCGTTCGCTCGAATGATTGCCCGTCGTCGACGGAGCGATCGAGAGCCGGCGGCGCGACGAACACTTGCGCGATCCATGGGCGCGCCACGCGCACCGCCGGCGACAATTGCTCGTCGTCGACGGGAACGTCTCGCCAGCCGAGAACGCGGCAGCCGCGCGCGACCATCGACGCCTCGATTGACTCGACAACAATTCGTCGCGCCGCGTCCTGCCCGGGCAGAAACATCATGCCTACGCCGTACGAACCCGCCGCGGGCAAGGAGATGCCGCACTCGCGACACGCCGCCCAGAGAAGCGCGTGCGGAAGTTGGATCAGAATTCCGGAACCGTCTCCGGTTTCCGCGTCGCCGCCTGTCGCGCTCCGATGCGCCAGGTTGCCGAGTAGCTCGAGTGCTTGCCGCACGATATCGAACGACCGCTCGCCGCGCAGGTGCGCGACGAAACCGACGCCGCACGCGTCGTGCTCGTACGCAGGGTCGTAAAGTCCCTGCGCTCGCTCCATCAATGCAAGACGGTCGAGACCAACTCGTCGAACGAGGTCACTTGGCGCTCTCCTGGTCCATCGCCGATGACGAGCACTGGCTGCT
>DASYSU010000398.1:0-13655 GCA_036002925.1 Gemmatimonadaceae bacterium
AGCGCCTCAATGCCGAAGCCGCGACCATCGTGCCCGGCGCCAATGGAGTGACGTTTCTTCCATATCTTCAGGGCGACCGCACGCCGCATCGCGACGCGTCGGCCCGCGGCGCGTTCGTGGGACTGAGCCTCGCGCACTCGCGGGCCCACCTCACCCGCGCCGTCATCGAAGGCGTGTGCTTCGCGCTTCGCGACTCGGTCTCGATTCTCAAGGAGCTCGGCCTCTCACCCGATCACATGCTGTTGACCGGCGGCGGCGCCAGGAGTCCATTCGTACGTCGCCTGCAGTCGGAGGTGTTCGGACTTCCTGTGTGCACGGTGAACCGCGAGGAAGGACCGGCGTATGGCGCCGCGCTGCTGGCGGCCGTGGGCGCCGGTGCGTTTCCGGATCTGAGTGCCGCGACCGCCGCAACGCTCAGGCGCACACCACTCGAACAACCGGATCCGGCCGCGCACGCGGCGTACGAAAAGCCCTATTTGCGGTTCCGAGCCTCCTACCACGCGGCGCACGCGGTGCCAAATTCGTTGGACTGATTGCCCTCGTCCTCCAGTCCAATCGCATGCGAGCGCTCGTCCGAAGAATCGTCAGCTCCCAGGAGACAGGACTCGTCGTCGTGTTGGTGTTGCTCACCATCACGCTGACGTCGCTCGCTGGGTCGCACGTCGACAACGCAACCGGCGCGACGATCAATAACTTCTGGAATTCGCACACACTGATTCAGACCGCGACCGACGCCAGCTTTTTCGCCATCATGGCGATCGGTGCGACAGTCGTCATCATCTCCGGCGGCATCGACCTGTCGGTCGGTTCGATCTACGCGCTCGCCGGCGTGACGATGGCGTTGTTCCTTCGCATGCTCGGACCAATGAGCGGGACGGCAACGACGCTCGTTGGACTCGCGGTTTCCGTCGGCGTGGGACTGTTGTGCGGGCTGCTCAACGGCGCGCTCGTCGTCGGCCTTCGCGTGCATCCATTCATCATCACGCTCGGTACGATGTGGATGCTGCGCGGCATCGCGTTCGTCGCCACCAAAGCCGAAAGCATTCTCGTGCCGTCGTCGCTCACCGCCGTTACCAAGGCTCCGCTCGGCTTGGGTGGCGGTTTGTATCCGGTGCCGATGCTGTCGATGCTCGTCTTCACCGTCGTCGGAACGATTTATCTCGCTCGCACCGTGATGGGACGCCACATTTTCGCGTTTGGCGGCAACATCGAGGCGAGTCGATTTGCTGGGCTGTCGCTCAATCGAATCCAGATCGGCGTGTTCGCGGTGTCGGGACTCACCGCCGGTTTCGCCGCGTTCCTCGGCGCGAGCTTCTACGGCTCGACGTCATCGGGCGACGCGCAAGGCTACGAGCTGTACGTCATCGCGTCGGCGGTCGTCGGTGGCGCGAGTTTGATCGGCGGCAAAGGCAGTGCGCTCGGCGCGACACTCGGTGCGTTGCTCATCGTGCTCATTCGCCAATCGATCCGCACGCTCCACCTGGACCAGAATTACGAGTGGATCGTGATCGGCTGCGCGATCATTGTCGCCGTCGTGATCGACCAATGGAGCACGCGACTCACGGCTCGACGCCTGAGTCGCGCGGCGGTTGCGTGACCGAAAGCGCCGTTCGCTACGAGGGCGTCACGAAGTTCTTCCCGGGCGTGCAGGCGTTGAACGACGTCACGCTCGAGGTGGCCGCCGGCTCGTGTCACGCCCTGTGCGGTGAGAACGGAGCCGGAAAAAGCACGCTCGGAAAGATTCTCGCGGGTATTTACTCCCCTGACGCAGGTCGCCTGTTCGTTCATGGACGCGAGGTCCATTTCGGGAGTCCGCGTGACGCGCTCGCGGCCGGTGTCGGCATGGTGCACCAGGAGCTCGCGTTCTGCGACAATCTTTCGGTTGCGGAAAACCTTTGCCTCGGCGCCCTACCGTCGCGACGCGGGCTCGTCGTGCGCGAAGAGATGGTGCGTCGCGCCACTACCATGCTCGCCGAGATCGACCCGAGCTTGGACGTCCGTCGCCGGATTGGCGAGCTAACC
This sequence comes from Gemmatimonadaceae bacterium, assembly GCA_036002925.1. Lineage (GTDB taxonomy): Bacteria > Gemmatimonadota > Gemmatimonadetes > Gemmatimonadales > Gemmatimonadaceae > JAQBQB01. The sequence goes on from DASYSU010000398.1 coordinate 2,023, forward strand.
ATTGCGCAGCAACAGGTCGTACAGATCGCCGCCGCGGTCGGCGGCGGCGCGCGCATCATCGTGTTCGACGAGCCGACGAGCAGCTTGAGCCATCACGAGGCCGAGCGACTGTTCGAGCTCATCGCGCGACTCAAGCAACGCGGCGTGACCTGTATCTATGTGTCGCATCGAATGCCCGAGGTCTTTAGTCTGTGCGACACTGTCAGCGTCCTTCGCGACGGCAAGCACGTCGACACTCGACCCACGGCACAGATCACGGAGGCCGACGTCGTGCGGATGATGATCGGTCGCCCGCTCGCCGAGTACTTCCCGTCGCATGACACTGCGGTCAAGGGCGAGGAAGTCCTGCGCGCGGAGTCGCTCACGTCGCCGGGCAAATTCCAACAGGTTTCGCTCAGTCTGCGTGCAGGTGAAGTGGTTGGATTGGCTGGCCTCCAGGGTGCCGGACGATCCGAGGTCGCGTGTGCGCTGTTTGGGCTGGAGCACGTGGCGGGCGGTTCGATTTACGTTCGCGGCTCGCGTGTGCGCATTACCGACGCCGATGACGCGATTCGATACGGCATCGGGCTGGTGCCCGAAGATCGGAAGCGACAGGGCCTGGTGCTGTCGGAGACGGCATTGCACAACACGTCGCTCCCGACGTTGGATCGCTTCTCACGACTGACGTGGATCTACCGCGACAAGGAGCGGCGCGAGGCGCGTCTGCTGTTCGATCGACTGCGTGTTCGGACGCCGAGCTTGGATGCGGTGGTCGCCGGACTGTCGGGCGGCAATCAACAGAAGGTCGTCTTGGCGAAATGGCTCGCCGCGCGCCCGAGCGTTCTCATTCTCGATGAGCCGACGCGCGGTGTTGACGTCGGCGCGAAGGCGGAGATCCACGCGCTGATCGGCGAATTGGCGAAGAGTGGGACCGCAATACTCGTGATTTCGAGCGAGTTGCCCGAGGTGCTCACGTTGTCGGACAGGATTCTGGTGTTGCGTGAAGGTCGACTCGTGGGTGAGTTGTCTCGCGCCGAGGCAAACCAAGAGCGGTTGTTGCGGCTGATGGCGGGGCTTGCCTAGTTGCTGGTTGCTGGTACTGGTTGCTGGTACTGGTTGCTGGTACTGGTTGCTGGTACTGATTGCTGGTACTGGTCGTGAGCGCTGTTTGCAGTTGCCAGCAACCAGCCACTAGCAACCAGCAACCAGCACCTACCACCGATCCGTTCGGAACGGCGCTGCCGGTAGTTGCTCGCGGTTGTAGAGATTGGCGCGATCGGGATTGTTCGCCCACGCATATCGCACGGCGACTGGACGCTTCACTCGAGCGCTCCAAACGCGCACCGTGTTGCCCACGATTCTCGCCTCGGCCCAGACGAATTTCCGGTCCGCGCCCGCGATCGAGAACCCGCCGATGCGTCCGTCGGGTGAGCGCGCGACGAGCCCGCCGCCCACGTCACCGAACGAAACGACAATCGAGTCACCTCGAACGACGTGCGAGCGATAGGTCGGCCCCGAGGCGACGATCGATTCGCCGTAGGCGACGTTGCGCGCAACGCGCGCGAGGCGCGCCCCGACGTCTTGTTTGTTCGGCGGGTGGAGGTTGATCGAGTCGCCGACGTCGATCGTGATCGCTTGACCAGTCATCGGCAGCGAGAGCGCTGCCGCCATCGACTCACGTTGTATCGCCCATGCTGGGGATGAGGGCGGCACGGTATCGGCCGCGCCGAAATTAGGCAGCTGCACCCAGAGGAACGGGAACGGATCGCGGCCGGAACCCCACTCGCGGCGCCAGCTGGTGATCAACGTTCTGAACTGGTCGCGATAGGCCGTCGCCTGTGCCGAGTTGTTCGCGTTCGACTCGCCCTGATACCATAAGACGCCCTTGATTGTACTTGGCAGGATCGGATACAACATCTTGTTATAGAGAACACTCGGAATCTTGTTGATCCGTTGCCCGTCGGGCTGGAATGAAACCGCGCCGACCTTGAACTTCCATGTGCCGGCGAGCGATCGCGACGCTCCGTTGCCTGGCACGAGCGCGACGGCCCCGTTGATACCGCCGCCACCGCCGCCGTCTGACACACGGACTGCGAGAACGTTGCGACCCACTCGCAATGCACTCGCCGGTACGCGATAGGCGCGAGCAACGTTATATCCGACGGTGCGTCCGATCTCAATCCCATTGACCCACGTGATGTCGTCGTCGTCAATCGCCCCGAGTGTGATCGTCGCACCGCTGCGTTGCTCTTGATCGCTCACGTCGAACGAACGGCGGTACCATGCGACGCCGTCCATTCCCGGATAGCCGTGATCCTCCCAATACGACGGCACGGGGATGTCCGACCATCCGCCATCGTCGAGCGACGGATCCGCCCACACCGGGCGGTCGTTCACCAACCCTGAGTCTTTTTCCGGCAGTCCGCCGACCTTTGCGCGCAACGCCTCGCGTATCGCGCTGAGGCGCGCGTCGGCGACGCGTCGGATCTCCCGCCACGCGCTGTCGGTGATGTGCTGCGCCCCACGGCTCATCCACGTTTCGATGTTGCTACCGCCCCACGTCGTGTTGATGAGACCGATCGGAACCTTGACTGATCTGCGTATGTCACGAGCGAAGAAATAGCCAACGGCCGTGAACGCGCCGACGTGCTGCGAGTCGGCACGGACCCAGGCACCGCCGGCGAGATCGCCTTCCGGCGCGTCGGCCCACGAGTTGGGAACCTTGAACTGACGGATCATGGGATCATTCGCGCTCGCGATTTCTCGCGCGGCGTCGTTCGCCTGCGACACGGTGAATTCCATGTTCGACTGTCCCGATGCGACCCACAGGTCACCGACGAGCACGTCGCGAAGATCGATCTGAGCACCGCGGGAGCGGACAGTGAGCTCGTAGGGGCCACCGGCCCGTTCAGCGGGGATTTTCGCGAGCCACCGCCCGTCGCCGGCGGCCTTTGCGTGACTCGTCCGGCCGCGGAAGACGACCGAGATATCGGCATTGGGCTCGGCCCAACCCCAGATCGCGATTGGCTTGTCGCGCTGAAGAACGGCGCCGTCGGTGAAGAGGCCGGCGAGTCGCAACCCGGAGGATTCGCGGGTCGATGTCGTCTGCGCAACGGTGGTATTCGCCAGCGACGTGAACGCGACAACGCCGGCGAGTGCGAGGCGGGTCAGGGGTGTCGACGAGCGCATGGGACTGGGGGAAAGGGTCGAAATGATTCTCTTGACAGGCTAATGGGCGGCTGTAGAATCGTGTGGCGACGTTGTCATCTTATCACTTGTGAGGCGCTTCGCGCGATATCGAGGCCGCGCCAAGCCCAAGGAAACGACTGCGAACGACCTCGTCGCCCGCCGCCGGCATGGCTGGCCAAGGCGTCCCAAGTCCTCGCGGAATTTGTCGGCTCGACGTGCAATCGCTACGACTGCCCTGGTCCGTCTCGATGCCCTACGAATCTCACGCTCTCCGGAGGAATGACTGATGGGACGCAGGATTCTCCTTGCGATCCTCACCCTCGTCGCGACCGCCGCCGCACACGCGCAAAATGGCGGTCGGATCGTCGGCAGGGTGAGCGCGGACGCTGGTCGATCCCTCGCGGGTATTCAGGTGACCGTCACCGGAACGACCCTCGGCGCTATCTCCGACTCCGGCGGACGCTACACGATTCGCGACGTTCCGGTTGGAAGCCACAACGTCCTGGCTCGCGGCATTGGCTACGCATCATCGACGAAACCAGTCACCATCGTAGCCGGACAAACGGTGACCGTCGACTTCATATTGTCGACGGCGGCCGCACTACTCAATCCCGTCGTCGTCACCGGCTATGGCAGCCTGGACACTCGCGCCGTCACTGGCGCGGTGAGCACCGTCCAGGCCGAGCAGTTGAAGGACATCCCGACGTCCGACCCGATGAAGGCACTCCAAGGCCGAGTGGCCGGCGTCGAGATCGTGGCCTCGAGCAACGAGCCCGGCGCGGCGATGAATGTTCGCATTCGCGGCGTGCGTTCGCTTACGGCGAGCAACGAGCCGCTCTTCGTCGTCGACGGCATTCCGATCACTGGCGGCATTCAGGATTTCAATCCACAGATGATCGAGTCGATCAACATCCTCAAGGACGCGGCGGCAACGGCGATCTACGGCAGTCGCGCCGCGAACGGCGTTGTCATCGTCACGACGAAGAAAGCGCCGCGTGATGGCGGCATGCACGCGTCATACACCGCGGACATGTATTACGGCTCGCAAGCGCCGGTGCGGCTCATCCCGATGATGAACCTGCAGCAATACGTGCGCTACATGAAGGATGCGGCGGCGGCCAACGGCCAAGACACGAGTCTCGCGAAGATCTTCACCGCGAAACAGCAGTTCGCCATCGCGAACAACATCTCGACCGATTGGCAGCGCGCCGTGTTGCGCGACGGACTCCAGCGCAGCGTTCAAGGCGGCGTGACGGGATCCAACGCAGACACACGATACAATCTCTCAGGCAACTATTTCGGTCAGCGCGGTCTCATTCCTGGGCAGGGATACACGCGCGGTGCGGCGTTCGCATCCGTCGATCACAGCTCCAGCCGTTTGAATATGGGGCTGACCGCGAACGGCTCGCGCATCAATACCGACCAAGGTGAAGGCGGCGCCGCGTACGGATACGTCTTCGCGATGACGCCGCTCGGACGCCCGCTCAACTACATGAATCCGGATTCCGCTGGTCTCCTCGATCCGCGACCCGACGACGATCCACTAAACATCAACCCGGTTCTCGAGAACCAGTCGGCCATTCGGCAGCAGGTGGTCAATCGCGTGTTCGGCTCCGCGTTCGCCGAATACAAGATCGCCGAGGGTCTTACCTATCGCGTGAACTTTGGTCCGGACTACACACAGCTCACCAACGGCTGTTTCAACGGGCCTTGGACGCACGGCACGTGCGCCAACCTTGGCGCCAACAGCTCGAATCAGGGACAGCCACCGCAGGCAGGCCAATTCAACCAACAAGATTTCTCATACACGCTCGACAACCTGCTCCACGTCGATCGTGCGCTCGGCAACCTTCATCATTTCGACATCACGGGGCTGTACAGCATCCAGCACGATCGATTCACGAAGGATTCGCTGTACGCGACCAACCTGCCCTATCCGACGCAGCTCTGGTACGACCTCGGATCCGGAACCGCCGGGAATGAAGTCAGTCGAATTTCCGAGTGGTCGCTCCGATCCTATCTCGTCCGAGCCATCTACACGCTCGCCGATCGCTACACGCTCTCCGCCACCGAGCGCGCCGATGGATCGAGCCGCCTGGCACCCGGGCACAAGTGGGCGTACTTCCCGTCGTTCGGCGCCGCGTGGCAGATCGGCGATGAGTCGTTCATGCGAGGATTCACCTTCCTCAACTCGCTGAAGTTGCGTGGTAGCTACGGCACAACTGGCAACACGGCGATCAACCCATACCAGACCGAGGGCACGCTTGCCTCGCGCCTCTATACCTTCGGCACGACACGCGTCCGCGGCTACAAGCCGGGCAGCATTCCCAACCCGGACCTTGGATGGGAGAAGACCGATCAGACCGACGTCGGCCTCGAATACGCGATGTTCAACAGCCGTATTTCGGGAACGATCGACGGATACCGATACAGAACGCACGATCTGCTGCTGACGCGGCTGCTCCCCGTGACGTCCGGCTTCACGCAGACGCTCCAGAACATCGGCGCGACGAAGAACACCGGCGTCGAGCTCTCACTGTCGACGCTGAACATTCGCAACTGGCGCGGCTTGTCGTGGACGAGCGACATCAACTGGGCGCACAACAAGAACGAGATCGTCGCCTTGGCGAGCGGTGCGCAGTCGGACATCGGCAACGTGTGGTTCGTCGGACATCCGATCAACATCCCGACCGACGCGCAGCGCCGAGTGTTCTACGATTTCAAGTACGTCGGCGTGTGGCAGTTCAAGGATTCTCTCGATATGAAGGCCTTCAACGCCAAGGGCAGCACCTTCAAATTCGGCGACCCGCGCGTCGCCGACATCAACGGCGACGGAAAGATCGACGCCAACGATCGCACGTTCGTCGGTGACAGCTACCCGGCGTGGACCGGGAGCCTCTCGAACCGGCTCACCTACCACGGCTTCGATCTCTCGGCGCTCGTCACGGCGAAATGGAAGTACACGTTCATTGATGGGACGCCGCGAAGCTACTTCGGTCGGTTCAACAACGTCGCTGACTTGGATTACTGGACGCCGACGAATCCGACGAACAAGAATCCCGCGCCGACGACCGGCGCCGTCGATCGTTTGTACGCGTCGACGCGCTTGTACCTCGACGGCTCTCATTGGCGCATCCGCAACATCACGGCGGGCTACACGTTCGACCAACGCCTCACGCGGCGACTCGGCGTGCAGAGCGTGCGCCTCTATGGCACCGCGCAGGATCCCTACATCCACACCGACTACATCGGCATCGACCCCGAGGTGGGAGGCGCCGTTCCGACGCTTCGGACCCTCCTCATCGGCTCGAACATCGTCTGGTAGACGAGCCCCTCTATGACCAACGAGACCATTCCGATGAAACGCATACTCATGCTCACGACGTCGACGCTGGGGCTCGTCGCCGGATTCGCCGGCTGCGTGAACCTCGACGAGAAACTCATCACCGGTGTGAGCAGCCAGTACTACGCCACTCCGGACGGACTCAACTCCGCCGTCATCGCCAGCTACAGTCAACTGCGCGGTTTCTACGGGCGCGAGCAGTTGATGTCGCTCACACAGGTCGGTACCGACACGTGGATGGCCGCCGACCAATCCGGATCGAATAACAAGGTGTTCGATTCTTACAACGGTGCGATGAACAGTACGCTCCCGGAGCTTGCCAACACATGGAACCCCGCGTACCAGGCGATCAACACGCTCAACGCGGCCCTCGATCGCGGACCAAATACGCAGGGCATCTCGCCGGTAGTCAAGACGACGCTACTCGGCGAAGCGCATTTCCTTCGCGCGCTCAACTACTTCACACTCGTGCAGACGTTCGGTGACGTCACGCTGACCCTCCATGAAAATCAGGGCGTCGTGGCGACCGCGGTGCGCGATCCGGCTGCCGACGTCTACAAGGCAATCCTCGCCGATCTCGACTCGGCAGTGACGATGTTGCCGGTGACGCAGACGGACGTTGGTCGCGCAACCAAAGGGGCGGCACTGACGCTGCGATCCAAAGTGTATCTCACGCGCGCGTATCAATCATACTCTCCAGGCAAGCAGGCGGATTTCACGGCGTCGCTTGCCGACGCAAAGGCAGTGATCAGCTCGGGCACATATACACTCGAGCCGGTATTTGCCGATCTGTGGTGTGTCGCGCGATCCGCCGATCCGAATCGCACCGGCTACTGCGAGAACGCCGGCTACAGCCAGAACCACAAGGAATTCATCTTCACGGTGCAGTTCTCGTACGACTTGACGCACTATGACGCGGACAACGAATACGACTACATGCACTTGGTGTATCTGAGCCAGTACGACAACAACGGCATCTGGGTCGGCACGCCGCGTGACTTGAACAACGGCCGCCCGTTCCGTCGCGCCATGCCGACGCCGTACGAGCTGAGCCTGTGGAACAAGTGGGTCGGAACGCCGGGCGCGAGCGACATTCTCGACACGCGCTTCGACGGCAGCTTCCAGACGGTGTGGATCGCGACCGTTGGCAACGTCAAGAATCCCACCGGGACATGTCCGTCGTGCACCAGCGGCGGCACGATCAACGTTGGCGACACTGCGGCGTTCATGCCGAATTATCCGGTGACGAACGCGTTCCGACAGAGCAAGCCCTACGAGATTCTGACCGCGTGTCCGTCGAACCAAGCGGATGTCACCGCGGCCGGGTACTGCGGCGACCGGAACAACGCGAACGACGGTTTCACGAATTGGCAGCGCTTCCCGTCGCTGAAGAAGTTCCAGGACAACCTTCGCGCCAACCTGACGGCGCAGGAAGGCGGGAAAGTCGAAGTCATCTATCGGTTGGGCGAAGTGTACCTGATCGCTGCCGAAGCGGACATCGGTCTCGGTAACACGACGGAAGCGGCATCATTCGTGAACGTGCTGCACCAACGCGCGGCGAGCCCCGCGCACAAGAACGATTACAACGTCACGCCGGCGCAGATGACACTCGACTACCTCATGGAAGAGCGCGAGCGCGAGCTCGCCGGTGAGCACGACCGCTGGTACGACATGGTTCGTCCCGGCGCGCAGTTCTTCGTCGCTCGCGTGGCGAAGTACAATCCACGCGCTGCGCCGAACGTAAAGACATTCCACGTACTTCGCCCCATCCCGCAGTCGCAAATCGACGGCGTGATCGTCGGTCCGAAGTACCCGCAGAACCCGGGATATTGAACGGTACTGGTCGCTGGTTGCTGGTTGCTGGTCACGCCGTTGCCAGCAACCAGCAACCAGCAACTAGCAACCCATATGCTGCCCTATCAGACCGCCGACCTTCACGCCGAGCGTCGCGTCGAGGACCTGCTCGCGCGAATGACGCTCGAGGAGAAAGCCGCGCAGATGATGTGCGTGTGGCAGCAAAAGACCGACACACTGGTCGATGCCAACGGCGATTTCGACCCCGACAAAGCTCGGCGCGCCTTTGCAGATGGTCGAGGTCTCGGGCAGGTCGGTCGGCCAAGCGACGCCGGGGGCGGGAAAGACGCGCGCGGTCAAGCAGCGCTCACGAACGCCATTCAGAAGTTCTTCGTCGAGAAGAGCCGGTTGGGCATTCCCGTGATCTTTCACGAGGAGTGTCTACACGGGCAGGCGTCGCTCGGCGCCACCAGCTTTCCGCAGCCGATCGGTCTCGCGTCGACGTTCGATCCGGCGCTCGTCGAGTCACTGTACGCGATGACGGCGCGGGAGGCTCGAGCGCGCGGGACGCATCAGGCACTCACGCCCGTCGTCGACGTCGCGCGCGATCCGCGTTGGGGTCGCGTCGAAGAAACCTTCGGTGAAGATCCATATCTCGTTTCGCGCATGGGCATGGCAGCCGTGCGCGGGTTCCAGGGCGACCGAACCTTTCGCGACAAGACCCGCGTCATCGCCACGCTGAAGCACTTCGCCGCGCATGGACAGCCGGAGTCGGGGATGAATTGCGCGCCGGTCAACGTGTCGATGCGCGTATTGCGTGAGACGTTCCTTCAGCCATTCAAGGACGCGTTTCAGAGAGCCGGCGCGATCAGCGTCATGGCGTCGTACAACGAGATCGACGGTGTGCCGTCGCACGCGAATCGCTGGCTGCTTCGCGACGTCTTACGCGACGAATGGGGATTTGAGGGATTCGTCGTCTCGGATTACTACGCCATCTGGGAGCTGAGCGATCGCCCAGACACGCACGGACACGCTGTCGCCCCCGACAAAACGGAAGCATGCGTGTTGGCGGTTCGCGCGGGAGTCAACATCGAGCTTCCCGAGCCCGACTGCTACCTCCATCTCGTCGACTTGGTGCGCAACGGGACGCTTCATGAATCACAACTCGACGATCTCGTCGCCCCCATGCTCTTGTGGAAATTCAAGCTTGGTCTGTTCGATGACCCGTACGTCGATCCTGACGAGGCGGAGCGTGTCGCAAACGCGGATGATCATCGAGTGCTGGCGCGACGGGCCGCGCGCGAGACGATCACACTGCTCGAGAATCGTCGCGGCGTCCTTCCGCTCGATTCGCGCGCGATCAAGACGATCGCGGTCATCGGACCGAACGCCAATCGCAGCTTGCTCGGCGGCTACAGCGGGCGCCCAAGGCACGATGTCACGGTGCTCGACGGAATCAAAACGCGGCTCGGCGATGAGGTGACGGTCGTTCACGCCGAGGGATGCAAGATCACGCGCGCCGGCTCGTGGAATGATGACGAGGTCGTGGCGAGCGATCCCGACGAGGATCGCCGTCAGATCGCCGAAGCGGTGGCCGTTGCCAAGAACGCCGACGTGATCGTTCTCGCGATCGGCGGCAATGAGCAAACGTCGCGCGAAGCATGGTCTCGGAAGCATATGGGCGATCGCACGAGTCTCGAGCTCATTGGGCGACAGATCGAATTGCTCGAGTCGATGGCAGCGTTGGGTAAACCGATCGTCGCGCTGTTGTTCAACGGGCGACCATTGTCGATCGCGCCACTCGCCGCACGAGTGCCGGCGATTCTCGAGTGCTGGTACTTGGGGCAGGAAACGGGACACGCAGTCGCCGATGTGTTGTTCGGCGATTATTCGCCAGGCGGCAAGCTGCCGATCACGATCCCGCGCTCGGCCGGCCACCTGCCCTCGTTCTACAACTACAAGCCGTCGGCTCGACGCGGCTACCTGTTCGACGACGTGTCGCCGCTATATGCCTTCGGCTACGGCCTCAGTTACACCACGTTCGCGATGGACAACGTGCGACTCGAGCGCGAGACGATTTCGCGCGATGGATCGACCCGCGTGCTCGCCGACGTCACCAACACGGGTGCGCGCCCCGGTACCGAAGTCGTCCAGATGTACATCCGCGATCGCGTGAGCTCGGTGACCCGGCCGGTCAAGGAGCTCAGGGGCTTCAAGAAAGTCTCGTTGAATCCTGGAGAGAAAGTCGAGGTCCAACTCGAAATCGCGCCGGAGTCGCTCGCGTTCTACGACATCGACATGCGGTACGTTGTCGAGCCAGGCGAGTTCACGATCATGGTCGGAACGTCGTCGCGCGATTGCGACCTTCATGCGATGACACTGCGAGTCGAAGGCTAAACGCCGAACAGGTGACGAGACCAATGCGCCAGGACACCTCGAAGATCACCGTCAAGGAAAAGGTCGGCTACGCGTTCGGCGACGCCGCGGCGAATTTCGTCTTTCAGACGATGCTCGTGTTCCAGCTCGCGTTTTACACCGACACGTTCGGCATCACGGCGGCGGCGGCCGGCACGCTCTTCCTCGTGGTACGCGTCTGGGACGCCGTGTTCGATCCGATCATGGGCGTCGTCGCCGACCGCACCAACACTCGATGGGGCAAGTTTCGCCCGTGGATCCTCTGGACCGCGGTGCCCTTCGGCATCGTCGGGTTTCTCGCCTTCACCACACCGCCCTTCGGGCCGCAGGGCAAGTTGCTCTACGCCTACGTCACGTACATCGCGCTCATGATGGTGTACTCGGCGAACAACCTTCCCTACTCGGCACTGAGCGGCGTCATTACCGGCAACCTCACCGAGCGGACAAGCCTTTCGGCGTATCGATTCGTGTTCGCCATGAGCGCTGCGTTTTTGATTCAAGGATTGGCGCTGCCGATGGTGAATTATTTCGGTCAGGGTAATAGCGCGAAGGGCTATCAGATCACGATGGGGATCTTCTCCGCGCTCGCCGTGGTGTTCTTCGTGATCACCTTCTTCACGACGAAGGAGCGCGTTCAGCCCGACCCGACGCAGAAGAGCTCCATCCAACAGGATTTCGCCGACTTGGGACGCAACCGGCCGTGGTTGGCCGTGTTCGCGCTCACGATCTTTGTCTTCATCACGCTGTCGATGCGTGGCGGCGTGATGGTGTACTACTTCAAGTACTTCGTGCAGCGCGAGGATCTGTTTAGCCTGTTCAACGTCTGCGGGCTTGCCGCAACGATCGTCGGTGTGGTCGGCTCGACGCCGCTCGCGAAGCGCTTCGGTAAGCGCGACGTATTCATCGTGGGGCT
>DASYSU010000399.1:0-2290 GCA_036002925.1 Gemmatimonadaceae bacterium
ACCAGCAACCAGCAACCCTATGGTACCAGCGCCGGCTTCACGTCCTTCTGCGGGTTCTTCACGTAAATGTCGAACCACGCAATCCACCGGGCCCACTGATCCAGATCCGACTCGCGTGTTGCCGGGCCGTGATCTTCGTACGGATACATGTAGAGCGACGCAATTTTTCCCTGACCGCGCAGCGCCTGCATCATACGGATCGAGCTGATTGGATCCGTGCCGACGTTCTGATCCTCGAGCGAGTGGTACATCAGGATCGCGCCGCTCAATCGGTCCGCATAGAAGAACGGCGACATCTCGGTGTACATGCTTTCGTCTTCCCAGAATTCGCGACGCTCGCTCTGGAAGCCGTACGGCGTGAGTGTGCGATTGTACATGCCGTCGCCGGCAATGCCCGCCTTGAAGTACGGCGTGTGCGTCATCGCGTTCATCGTGCTGAATGCGCCGTAGCTGTGACCGCCGATCCCCAACCGATGCCGGTCGAGGAAGCCGGCCGAGTCGGCGGCTTCGATCGTGGCGTCGAGGTTGCGGCGTAGCTCGTCGACGTAGTGATCGTTCATGTGGCCCGGCGGTCCGACGATCGGATTGTCGGGCTGAAGCACCACATAGCCTTGCGTCACCCAGATCTCCGGCGACCGCGCCGCGACGTTGGCGAACGTGTTGATGTTCGTCGTGCGCTTCGTGCGGTCGTAATCCTGCTGCGTCGAGAACTCGCGCGGATAGAACCAAATGATGCCGGGCAGCTTCTGGCCGGGCTTCCAATCGCGCGGCAGCGTCACGTCGACCCAGAACTTGAAGTCGTCACCGGGACGCGCAACGAGAATGCGCTTGCGGATCGCCTGCGTGACTTCGGGTGCGAAATCGGTGTTCTTCGTCAGCTTGGTCTCGGTTCCGGTCTTGAGGTCGCGAAGATAGGAGTCCTGCACGATCGACGGCGATTCGCGCGTGACGATCACCTTCGTGAAATCATTGTCGAGCGGCGCAACGACCGTCTCGGCAACTTGGCCATTGCCCTCGAACAGGCGCGTCTTCTGGCCTGTCTCGAAGTCGACCTTGTCGACGAAGTTGCGAGGGGCGTTGGTCGTCCACTCGGGCGCGTACTTCGTGCCCTCGAGGAACACGGTCTTGCCATCCGACCCGATCGTTACGACCGGAAGCCCCAGCGGTCCGCGGCTCGTGCGCAACGCGCCGGGGTTGTTAAAGAATGCTGAATCACTCGCCGCGCCGCCCCGGCCGCCACCGGGCGCGCCAGCGCCACCACGACCGCCGCGTCCACTTGCGATCGTACCACCCTTCGCGATCTCGAGATGCTTGGTCGGATCGGCAAGACGCACGGCGTAGAGATCATTCCCTTCATCCACGAACAGCGTCTTCCCATCCGCACTGAACTCGGCCGATGTGATCCGGCTCGGCGCCTCGAAAATGGGCTTGGCGTCGCTCGCGCCGAACGGAGGCAACCATTGGAAGAGCTGGTCCTTCCGCGGTGCGCCACCGCCGCCACGACCGGCGCGACCGCCCCGCTGCGCGTTCGCATTGCCTGCGGCTGCCGCCGGTGCTGCTTCGGCGAGGAGATAGACGAGCCCTGGGCCCGCAGGATTCCACTGGATGTTCCGCTTACCCGTGTCCGACTGCGCGCCGCCACGACCACCGCCGCCGCCGGTTGAATCAGTCAGTGTCGCTCTTCCTTCGTTCAATGGACGCTTGGCGACTTCGGCCAGCACCTTTCCGTCGACGTCCCACACTTGCTCGACCGTGCCGAAGTTCGACACCGGCACGACGTACGAGTACGGCTTGGTCTGCAGCGTCACGCGGAAATACTTCGCGTCGGGCGATGCGTCGACGGCCGTGATCAGCGACGGTTGCCCAATCTTCTTCACCGCTTTGGTCTTCACGTCGATCAGCGCGAGCTGCCCCATCGTGTAGTAGTCGAGCAGATCCTTCTCGTGCGGATCGCGTAGCAGGCTGGCGTAGTTCACGTTCTTGAGCACGCGCCCATCGCTCGTACGGACAAGCGGCCCGGTTTCGATCTCCGGCGCCTTCGGCTCGGCCGGACGGTTGTCGGGGAGAAGCACCGTCACGATGTGCGTGCCGTCGGTTGTCCAATCGAAGCTCGTCACGCGCACGGCGAGGAGCGGCGTCTTCGTGATCTGAACGGATTTTCCGCTCGCGACGTCGGCAACGTAGATGTGCGTCGCTGCGTCGAAGCTGGCGATGTACCCGATCGACTTGCCATCGGGAGACCAAGTGGCGCCGTTCACCGTTGCGCCTTTGGGTGTTTCGATCGTACGCG
>DASYSU010000400.1:0-12994 GCA_036002925.1 Gemmatimonadaceae bacterium
TCAAACGCGCGAAGCAGCATCGCGGGATTCTCCCGACCTTCGAGCGCAGCGACGGTACGCTCGGCGATCGTCTCTGTCGTCCGGGCGGTGGCGGCGCGCGACCATTCTCGACCGAGGTGCTCGCCGACAAGTCGCAGTTCATCAAGATGAACGGCCGCGAGGTGTTCAAGAACGCCGTGCGTTCGATGTCCGAAGCGGCGACGCGCGCGCTCGACGCTGCCAAGCTCACGTCGGCCGACATCGACTTGATGATTCCGCATCAGGCGAACGTTCGGATCATCGAAGCGACGGCGAAACACGCCAACATTCCGATGAGCAAGGTCTACGTGAACGTCGATCGATTCGGGAATACGTCGGCCGCATCCATTCCGATCGCCCTCGACGAAGCGATCGAGCATGGCAGAGTCGGCGAAGGCTCGACGGTGTTGCTCGTCGCGTTTGGCGCGGGCTTCACGTGGGGCTCGATGATCGTGCGCCTGTAAGTCATGGACGTCGTCCTACTATTTCCGGGACAGGGATCGCAGAAGCCCGGCATGGGGAAGGATCTCGTCGAGGCGTTTCCGGCGGCGAGGAATGTATTCGAGCGCGCCGACGCCGCGCTCGGCATACCGCTGAGCCGCCTCTGCTTCGAAGGTCCGGCAGATGAGTTGACCTTGACCCAGAACGCCCAGCCCGCACTCCTCGCACACGGCGCAGCATTGTGGGCCGCAACTCGAGCCGCCATTGGTGCGAGTGTCGTCGCTGCCGCCGGACATTCACTCGGCGAGCTCACCGCCTATCACGCGGCCGAATCGCTGAGTCTAGAGGATGCGATCAAGCTGGTTCGACGACGCGGTGAGCTCATGTACGAGAGCGGGGTGAAGCGTCCCGGAGCGATGGGGGCAGTTCTCGGCGAGATCAACCGTCCGATCGCGGAGATCTGCGCCGAGGCTTCGCGCGACGCAGGACTCGTGGTTCCGGCAAACTACAACTCACCGGAACAAGTCGTGATCAGCGGTGAGGCCGCTGGGGTTGATCGGGCGATGATCCTCTGCAAGGATGCAGGAGCCAAGCGAGTCGTCCGTATCAAGGTCAGCGGCGCCTTCCATTCGCCGCTCATGGAGACTGCTTCAAGCGGGTTAGCGGAAGCGCTTGGAGCAGCGTCATTTGACGATCCACACTTCGCAGTCTACGCGAACGTGGACGGGCAGGCCGTATTGAACGCGGCGCGCGCCAAGCGGTCGCTCCTCGCGCAGCTCTCGAAACCTGTCCGTTGGACTGACGAGGTGCTCGCGATGGCGGAGCGATATCCGCGCGCGCTGTACGTCGAGATGGGTCCAGGGAGCGTTCTCGTCGGTCTCGTGAAGAAGATTGCACCCTCACTCGCGACTGCTACCTGCGGCACCGTGGCAGAAGTCACCCAACTCACGGAGCGCGTCCTACAGTGAGGTCACGGTGAAGATCGATCTCTCCGGTCGAGCGGCGGTCGTTACGGGTAGCACGCGCGGCATTGGGCGCGCGATCGCGGAGTCCCTCGCGGGATGTGGCGCGCGCGTCGCGGTCGTCGGGCGCGACATCGAGCGCGCTGAGGACGCGGCGAGCGCGATCTCGTCCGACGCACGTGGGTTCGCATGCGATGTGGGCGACACCGCCTCCGTCACCGCGCTCGTCGACGCGGTCGAGAAGGAATTCGGCGCGATCGACATTCTCGTCAACAACGCCGGTCTGACGCGCGACAACATCCTGTTTCGTCTCAAGGACGACGATTGGGACGCGGTGCTCGACGCGAATCTTCGCGGCGCGTTCGTCGCGATTCGCGCTGCGTCGCGCGGTATGATGAAACGCCGATGGGGGCGCATCATCAACATCGCCAGCGTCGTCGGAATCGTCGGAAACAAGGGGCAAGCCAACTACGCGGCGAGCAAAGCGGGTCTGATCGGTCTCACCAAGACGGTGGCCAAGGAATTGGCGTCGCGAAACATCCTCGCGAACGTGGTCGCGCCGGGCTTCATCGAGACTGCGATGACCGCGGCAATGACCGACGATGCCAAGAAAACGCTGTACACGCAGATCCCACTCGAGCGTCTCGGCACACCGCAGGATGTCGCGGGCGTCGTCACGTTTCTCGCATCGGAATACGCGTCGTACATCACGGGACAAGTGTTCGTCGTGGACGGTGGCATGGTCATGTGAACGACAGGGTCGGTTCGCTCGCCGTTTGCTATGACAATGCCCCCTGGGGCTCGCTAGATTATTCGCACAATACCACCTCATTCGAGAGAGGAACGATTCCATGGCCGACAACGCTCAGAAGGTCCGCGACATCATCGAGAAAGAGCTCGGTGTGGAGCGTGAGAAGCTCACCGACGAGGCCAGTTTCATCGAAGATCTCGGCGCGGACAGCCTCGACATCGTCGAGCTGGTCATGGAGTTCGAGAAAGAGTTCAACATCGACATCCCCGATGAGGATGCGGAGAAGCTGCGCACGGTGGGCGACGCCGTCGGATACCTGAACCAGAAGATGGCGAGCAACGCGTAATGAGCCGGCACGCAGAATTCCGAGCGAAGGCGCGAAGCGCCGAAGCGAGGAACGATCAATGACCCGGCACGCGGAATTCCAAGCGCAGGCGCGAAGCGCCGGAGCGAGGAACGATCAATGAAACGTCGGGTCGTCGTCACCGGGATGGGGGCGATTACGCCAGTCGGCAACGACGTGGCGACGACTTGGCGCGCGATTACGGAGGGGGTCTCCGGCGGCGGACCGATCACGAAGTTCGACGCGTCCACTTTTCCCACGCGCTTCGCGTGCGAAGTGAAGGGCTTCGATCCGCTCCTGTACATGGAGCGAAAGGAGGCCAAGCGCGCCGACCCGTTTGCGCAGTACGCGATCGCCGCTTCGGTGCAGGCGATGACTGACGCGGGACTCGACGACGCATCCCGGTACGATCCCGATCGACTCGGCGTGATCATCGGCAGCGGCATCGGCGGGCTCAAGACGTTCGAAGAGCAGCACGATGTCTATCGGGAGCGCGGGCAGAGCAAGATCAGCGCATTCTTCATCCCGATGTTCATTTCCGACATCGCGGCCGGCTTGGTCTCGATGCGTTTCAACGCCAAGGGACCGAACTACGCAACCATCTCGGCGTGCGCCACGAGTGCCCACGCAATCGGCGACGCGTTTCGCACGATCCAATACGGCGACGCTGATCTAGTGATCACCGGCGGGTCGGAAGCCACGGTGACGCCGATGGCGATTGGCGGATTTGCCAACATGAAGGCCTTGTCCGAGCGTAACGAATCGCCCGAGACGGCGTCACGACCGTTCGATGCAACGCGCGACGGTTTCGTGATGGGCGAGGGTGGTGGCATCGTGATCCTCGAGGACCTCGATCATGCCAAGCATCGCGGCGCGCACATCTACGCTGAAATCGTCGGCTACGGCGCGACGGGCGACGCGTACCACCTGACCGCCCCCGCGCCCGAAGGCGAAGGCGCGCAACGAGCCATGCGCCGGGCGATGCAGGACGCCCGTTTGTTGCCCGCCGAAATCGATTACATCAACGCGCACGGCACGTCGACGCCGGCCAACGATCTCAACGAGACCAAGGCAATCAAAGCGGTCTTTGGCGAGCTCGCGACCACCGTGCACGTCAGCTCCACGAAGTCGATGACCGGCCACATGCTCGGCGCCGCGGGCGCTGTGGAATTCATTATTGGCGCGTTGGCGGTCCGCGATTGCATCGTCCCGCCGACGATCAACTACGAGACGCCCGATCCCGAGCTCGATCTCAACTACACGCCGAACGTCGCCGTGAATCGTCCGGTGCGCGCGGTGCTGAGCAACAGCTTCGGCTTCGGTGGGCACAACGTGACGCTCGCCATCAGGCAATTCCAGGAGTAGTGCCGTGCCGGTTCCCGTGACGCTCGACCGCAATCTCATCAGCGACCCGTCGCTCCGCTCGCTGGCTGAGAAAGTCGAGCGCGGTGAGCGCCTCACGGCCGACGATGGCGTTGCGCTGTTCGCGAGTGGCGACCTGCTCGGCATCGGCCACATGGCCGACGCTGTCAATCGCGCCAAACACGGCGATCGCGTCACGTTCGCGGCCAACCAACATATCAATCCGACGAACGTCTGCATCCTGCGGAAGACATGCGTCTTCTGCTCGTACGCACGGTTGCCCAAGGAAGAGGGCGCGTACCGGTACACGATGGAGCAGGTGTACGAGGAAGCGTCGACGGCAAACAGCATGCTCACGCGCGAGTTCCACATCGTCGGTGGGCTCGATATGAAGGCGGGGCTTGCGTACTACGCAGAGATGTTTCGGGGATTGAAGGAGCGCCATCCACAAGTTCATATCAAGGCGCTGACCGCGGTCGAGATCGCCCATATCGCGCGCATCGAGAAGATGACGATTCGCGAGACACTCATCGCACTGCGCGACGCCGGTCTCGACACGCTGCCCGGCGGCGGCGCCGAGGTATTCAGTCCCGGCGTCCGTGCCACGATCGCCGACAAGAAACTCTCCGGCGAGGAATACATCGACGTTCATCGCACCGCGCACGGGCTTGGCATTCGCAGCAATTGTACGATGCTCTACGGCCACGTGGAGACGTACGAGGATCGCATGGCACATCTCTCGATGCTGCGCGACCTCCAGGACGAGACTGGTGGCTTTCTCGCCTATATCCCGCTCGCGTATCACCCTGACAACAACGAATTGGGCGAGACGCTCCATCGCGTCGGCACCGCGACCACCGGCTTCGACGATCTCAAGAATCTCGCGGTTGGCCGGTTGTTCCTCGACAACTTCGATCACATCAAGTCGCACTGGATCATGGTCACGCCATTCATCTCGCAGATCTCACTCCATTTCGGCGTGAACGATCTCGAGGGAACCGTGGTGCGCGAAAAGATTTATCACGAGGCCGGCGCGCACACGGCGCAGGCGATGACGCTCGACCAGATCCTGCGCCTCATTCGTGGCGCACGAAAGGTTCCAGCCGAGCGCGATTCGTTCTATCAAATCGTCCGCACCTTCGACGAATCCCCAGAACCGGTGGCGGCGTAATGAAAACCATGACAGTCCGTTCCACCGTTCCACCGTTCCACCGTTTCGCCTTCTAGTATGCGCGTCGGCCGAATCCCGTATATCAATTGCTATCCGGTCTACGGAGCCATCGATCGAGGAATCGTGCCGATCAACGCCGAGCTCGTGGACGGCGTGCCGACCGCGCTCAATCACGACATGGCCGTCGGCTCGATCGATGTCAGCGTCATCTCCGCGGTCGAGTACGCGCGCGACGCGACTAAGTATTTGCTGTTGCCAGATCTGTCGATCTGCAGCGACGGTCCCGTGCGGAGCGTCGTGCTGTTCTCGAAGCGGCCGGCGGCCGATTTGCACGGACGTCGCGTCCTCGTTAGCCGCAGCTCGATGACGAGCGTCGCGCTCCTCGAGCTCCTGTTCGACAACGTGTGGGACGCGAAGCCGGCGTTCATTCCGAGCAACGCCGAGCTGTCCGATGTCGCTCGCTTCGGCGAAGAGGAGCATGATGCACGCCTCGTCATCGGCGACGCCGCGTTGCACCTGTGGTCGCGGCTCCGGGCGCCCGAGCTCTACCCGAAGGACGACGGCCTCACGGAGTATCGTTATGCCTATGACCTCGGCGGCGAATGGAAGCGCTGGACCGGCCTGCCATTCGTCTTCGCTGTCTGGGTCGCGCAACGGACGACGCCTGTGGCCGAGGCGCTGGGTGTGCACGCGAGCTTGATCGCGTCGCGTGATTGGGGATTGCAGCATCTCGATACGCTGGCGGCCCAGGCGGCCATCGCGACCGGCGTACACAAGAACGTGTGCCTCGAGTACCTCTCCGGTCTCGATTATGGATTGTCCTATCAGCACCTTGCGGGCTTGACCGAGTTTTTCCGGCGTCTCGTGGCGGCGGGCAAAGTGCCCAACGGGTCGCTGGCCTTTCTTCCGGCAGCGTGATATGAGAGACGTTCTCGATTTCTATACCAATGCTTCGCTGCTCGAGTTGGGCGCCGAGGCCGATCGCGTCCGGTGGGAAATGCATCCCGAAGGCGTCGTGACGTATATCGTCGATCGCAACATCAACTACACCAACGTCTGCGTCGCCGATTGCGGCTTCTGCGCATTCTACCGCCGACCCAAGCACGGCGAAGGTTGGACGCTGTCCTACGAGCAGATCGGCGCCAAGATCGACGAAGCGAAAGAGATGGGCGCAATTCAAATTCTCATGCAGGGCGGACACAATCCGTACATCCCGTTCGATTGGTATCTCGACCTACTGCGCTACATCAAGACGTACCATCCGATTCACATCCACGGGTTCTCTCCGAGCGAAGTCGATTTCTTCGCCAAGACGTTCCGCATGGACGCCCGCGACGTCATCCGCGAGTTGATGAAGGCTGGCCTCGACTCGATTCCGGGCGGTGGCGGCGAGATCCTGGTGCAGCGAGTGCGCGACCTCGTCGCGAAGAAAAAGGCGGGCGCCGATCGCTGGCTCGAGATCATGGAGCTCGCGCACGGCGAGGGGATGAAGACGTCGGTCACGATGATGTATGGCATCGGCGAGACGCTGGCCGAACGCATCGAGCATCTCGAGCGTGTGCAGGCGTTGCAGAAGAAGACGCATGGGTTCACCGCGTTCATCTGCTGGCCGCTTCAGCCGGAGAACACGCCGACGATGTCACACATGCAGAAGACCGACGCCGTCGATTATCTCCGCACGGTTGCGATCGCACGCATCGTGCTCGACGCCGTACCGAATCTCCAGGCGAGTTGGGTCACGATGGGACTCAAGGTCGGCCAAACGGCATTGCGTTTCGGCTGCAACGACTTCGGCTCACTCATGATCGAGGAGAACGTCGTGTCGGCGGCGAACACCACGCATCGCACGACGACGGAGGAGATCGAGCGTCTGGTGCTCGACGCCGGATTCAAGGTCGCGCGTCGCCGGCAAGACTATACGATCCTGACGGCGACGGCGGAGCGAGCAGCGGGCAGCGCCGCCGCGTGATCGATCGGGCCGATGTCGCGCGGCGGACCGCGCGCGCCACGACGCGCACCGGCATCGGCTACGATTCGCATCGCTTTGAATCGCCCGGTCCGCTGATTCTCGGCGGCGTTCCGATCCCGAGCGATGTCCATCTTGCCGGTCACTCCGACGGCGACGCCGCCGCGCACGCGATCACCGACGCGATTCTCGGCGCTGTGGCGGCGGGCGACATTGGAGAAATGTTTTCCGATCGTGATCCGGCGAATAAAGGGAAGGATTCGATCGACATGCTGCGCTCGGCCGTCGCGCGAGTTCGTGAGATGGGCTGGGCCGTGCAGCAGATCGACGTGGCCATCGTCGCCGAGCGACCGAAAATCGCGTCGCATCGTGAGCTCATGCGCGCGAGACTCGCGCAGGCCCTGGGCGTCGACGTCGACTCAGTCAGCGTGAAGGGGAAGACAAACGAAGGGATGGGTTGGATCGGCCGGGGCGAGGGAATCGCGTGCATCGCCGTCGCCACGCTCGTCTCGAATTCGCTGTGAGCGCGAGATGGCGGACGAGGGCGCGGAGCTTCGCTTCCAACTGGATCGCTTCGGCGATTTCCTGACGTTGGAGCAGGGAAGCTCGCCGCAGACGCTCGAGGCCTATCGCCGCGACGTCGAGCGGCTGGTGGCGTACGCGCGCACGAAGAGCGCCCAATCGCCGATCGACATCACGAGCCGCATGCTCCGCGAGTTCGTGTATCACTTAAAGGACGTCGGCCTCGCGCCGTCGTCGATTCGACGCAACATCTCCGCAGTGCGTACGTACTTTCGATTCCTGTTGTCCGACGGCGTCGTGGCGCGTGATCCGAGCGAGCGACTGGAGACACCGAAACGGTGGCGTACGTTGCCGGATGTCCTCACCGTCGACGAGATCACGCGACTGATTGCGTCGCCGACGTTCGACGAGTCGTTGGCGTTCCGCGATCGCGCGATGCTCGAGCTCGCGTATGGGGCCGGCCTTCGCGTATCCGAATGGATCACGCTCGGCGTGCGCGACGTGTTACTCGAGGAAAAGTTGGTGCGGGTGTTCGGCAAAGGGAGCAAGGAGCGGCTCGTCCCCATCGGGCGATCGGCGATCGGTGCCGTTGCGACCTATGTCCGTGAGCTCCGGCCGCGACTTGAAAAAGGCGCTGGCAAAGGCATTCTGTTTCTCAACGCCCGTGGTGAGCCGCTCACGCGCATGGGTGCGTGGAAGATTCTCCGGAAGCACGTCGAGCAAGCGGGAATTACCAAAGCCGTCTCGCCGCACACGCTGCGACATTCGTTCGCCACCCACTTACTCGAGGGCGGCGCCGATCTGCGCGCAGTTCAGGAAATGCTCGGCCATGCCGACATCTCGACGACGCAAATCTACACCCACGTCGATCGGGAGTATCTAAGACAGGTGCACAAGCAGTATCATCCGAGAGCGTGAGAGCGTTGCTGGTGCTGGTTGCTGGTGCTGGTTGCTGGTACTGGTTGCTGGTACTGGTTGCTGGTACTGGTTGCCGAATCTGAACGAATCGTCACGACGACAGCGTGACCCGCGGTGACGCATGAATTCTCTCTTGACCTCCTCCGTCGCGAGGTTGAAGTACCCCGTGGCGTTCCGCAGATTCAGTGGATTCCGCGGCCACGCTGTTCACCCCCATCACCAGAGTATCCTTCGGAGTACTCCGGACGACCGCTGGCCAACCAGCAACCAGCAACCAGCAACTAGCACCGCATGATCCTCGTCATCGACAACTACGATTCCTTCACGTATAACCTCGTCCAATACCTCGGCGAGCTCGGCGCCGAGGTCGTTGTGCGCCGCAACGATGCCGTCTCGGTCGACGAGATCGGTGAGCTCGCGCCCTC
Organism: Gemmatimonadaceae bacterium; assembly: GCA_036002925.1. Lineage (GTDB taxonomy): Bacteria > Gemmatimonadota > Gemmatimonadetes > Gemmatimonadales > Gemmatimonadaceae > JAQBQB01. The sequence continues at coordinate 8,880 of DASYSU010000400.1, forward strand.
GGCAATCGTGCTGTCGCCGGGACCGTGCACGCCGAAGGAAGCCGGCGTCAGCGTCGACACAATTCGTCGCTGGGGGAGCAGCATCCCGATCCTCGGTGTCTGCCTCGGACACCAGGCGATCGGCGAAGCGTACGGTGGCGAAGTCGTTCGCGCCGAGCGTGTGATGCACGGCAAGACCTCGCAAGTCTGTCATGACGGAACCGGAATCTTTGCCGGCCTGCCGTCGCCGATGGAAGTCATGCGCTACCACTCGTTGATCGTCGAGCGCGCGTCGATTCCCGAGTCGCTCGAGATTACTGCCGTGAGTCAAGACGATCCCAACGAGGTCCATGCGGTTCGCCATCGCGAGCATCCCGTGTACGGTGTTCAGTTCCATCCGGAGTCGGTGATGACGCCGCACGGCAAGGAGCTGCTCCACAATTTCCTGGAGCTCGCGCGTTGAGCCGTCGGCTCGCGCTCGTCGTCCTGCTCGTCGCGGGTGGGGCGGTCGGCGCGATGGCCCAAGACACCATCCAACTCCGCGATCCGGGACCGAGCGGCGCGCCCGCAGTATTGGTGCAGGCACTCGCATCATCTTACATCGTCATGTCGCCGGCGGGAACGCGGGCGTTGCTCGCGCGCGATACGACGTACGCGCGGACGGTGATCGTTCTCGGGCGTGATGCCATTGTCGAAGGCACGGTGCACGGTGACGTGATCGTCATCGGCGGCGATTTGTACATGCATCCTGGTGGAGAGATCACCGGGCGTGCGGTCGCGATCGGCGGCGGTGTCTACGAGTCCACGGCGGCTCGGATCGGCGGTGGCGTGCAGGCCAACCGCGCGTTCACGTACGAAATCGCCCGCGTGTCGGGCGGATGGTCATTGACGTATCGGGAACTCGAGGCGCCGGAAGAAGAACCGCTCATACAGGGAACGTACGGCCTTCGTGTGCCGACGTACGATCGCTCCGACGGGTTGTCGCTGGCCGACGCTCCGTCGTTCAAACTGCCGCACACACACGTTCGAATCGAGCCGCGCGTCACATATCGCTCACAACTCGGACGCCTCGATCCGTCGCTCATCATTGCCGATTCGCTCGATCGTCGAACCGCGTTGCAACTCTCGGTTGGCCGATCGACCTTCACGAACGACGCGTGGATCTGGACGGATCTGGTGAACAGCCTCGAGGCACTTTGGCGAGGCGACGACAGCCGAAACTACTTCCGCGCCACTCGCGCCGACCTCACGCTGGGCCGCCGCTGGAAATCCCCGACGACGACATTCACGCCCTATGTCGGCGGGCGATTCGAGCGCGCCAACAGCGTTCGTCCGGGTCTCGACGCCGCAAGTGAACCGTGGTCGTTCATCGGCCGACACGACATTGACGACATGCTTCGCCCCAACCCGGCTATCGATCCCGGCACAACGGGTTCGGTGCTCGCCGGATTCGAGATCGAATGGATGCCATCCGACATCACCGCACGCCTCCGCGTCGATGAGGAGCTTGGTGCGTTCAATCAAGACTGCGGCGGCTGCGACCTTCAGCAGGGAGAGGATTTCGCGCAGACCACGCTCGACGGCGGCATCGCGTTTCCCACCTTCGGAACGCAACAGTTTCGCGTCGACGCTCATGCGGTGATCACGAGCCACGGCGCGACGCCTCGGCAGCGATGGGCCTACGTCGGCGGATCGGGCTCGATTCCGACGTTGGACATGCTGTCGCGCGGCGGCGACCAGCTCGCATTTCTCGACGCGCGCTACGATATCCCGATCGATCGCGTCGCCCTTCCATTGGTCGGGCCACCGGTCGTCACACTCAGGGAGGTCCTTGGCGGAGCCGCGCTGGGACGTTTTCCGACACTTGCCCAAGCGAGCGGCGTTCGGCTGTCAGGCGGCTTCCTCTACGTCGAATGGCTCATCGACCCGGTGTCTCACCACACCCATGTTTCTTACGGCGTGAGCATCGCCCGCTAGGCCCGCGCAGAGGTTTGCTCCGACGGAGACCTCGGGCTACATTTGAGGACGTGATTTTTACGGCCGTGCGCGCCACCCCCGCCGAGCGCCACGAATGAGGACGCTCGCTGTTATCCCAGCCCGACTGGGCGCCACGCGTCTCCCCAGAAAACCCCTTCGCCTCCTCGGCGGTCTCCCGCTGGTGCTCCGTGTGTGGCAGCGCGTTTCCGAGACCGCCGTCGCCGAGCGCGTCGTGATCGCGACCGACAGCGATGAGGTCGCCGCCATTGCAACGGCTGCGGGCGCCGAAGTGATCATGACGTCCGCTTCTCATGCCTCAGGAACCGAGCGCGTCGCCGAAGTCGCGCGCCTCCCAGAGTTCGCCACGTACGATGCGATCATCAACGTGCAAGGCGACGAGCCCTTTGTGTCGCGCCAAGCCCTACTGGGCGCCACTCGGATGGTGACGGACGGCGGATATGGCGTGGGAACCGCCGCGGTGCCGGCAACTCCCGACATTCTCGGGAACCCGAACGTGGTCAAAGTCGTTGCGGCTCCCGACGGCCGGGCCATGTATTTTTCTCGAGCGGCCATTCCGTTTCTGCGCAGTCGCGACGACGCCGAACTTCAGCGCGCGTACGTCTGGCAGCACCTTGGGGTGTACGCGTATGAATGGTCGGCGTTGATGCGTTGGGTCGATCTGCCGGAAAGCCCGCTGGAGCAGATCGAACGACTCGAGCAGCTGCGACCACTCGGCGCCGGAATCTCGATCGGCGTGTCGCTGATCGACGAGCCGGTTCGCCCCGGAATCGATACTGAAGAAGATCTCGCGCGTGCCAATCGCGACTGGACAGCATTCACCACAGGATGACATCGATGCAACTCGCGCAACGTTCGCAGTCGACCAAGTACATCTTCGTGACGGGCGGTGTCGTGTCGTCGCTCGGGAAGGGAATCGCCGCCGCGTCGCTCGGGCGGCTGCTCGTCGAGCGCGGCTTGCGGGTTTCGATGTTGAAGTTCGATCCGTATCTCAACGTCGATCCCGGCACGATGTCACCGTTCCAGCATGGCGAAGTGTTCGTCACGGACGACGGCGCCGAGACTGATCTCGATCTTGGTCATTACGAACGATTCATCGATCGCGCACTGTCGCAGGCGAACAACGTCACCACCGGCCGCATCTATCTCAACGTCATTACCAAGGAACGCCGCGGCGAATTCTTGGGCGCGACTGTGCAAGTGATCCCGCACATCACCGATGAGATCAAGGCGGCGATTCGTCGGCTGTCGCCCGAGACCGACGTGGTGATCGTTGAAGTCGGCGGCACCGTCGGCGACATCGAGTCCCTGCCGTTCCTCGAGGCGATTCGTCAGTTCCGTCACGACGTCGGTCGAGAGAATGCGCTGTTCATCCATTTGACGTTGCTGCCGTTCATCGCCGCCGCCGGGGAGCTCAAGACGAAACCGACGCAACACTCCGTGCGCGAGCTCATGCAGATCGGAATTCAGCCGGACATCCTCATCGTCCGCACCGATCGTCCGATCTCCGATGACATCAAGCGCAAGATCGCGCTCTTTTGCAACGTGGAATTCGGCGCTGTCATCGAAAGTCCGGACGTGCGCACGATCTACGAGATCCCGCTTCGCTTCCACGAGCAGGGCTTCGACGAAAAGGTCATGCAGAAGCTCGGACTGGAACGACCGGCACCGGCGCTATCGGCATGGCGGGAGATCGTGCAGCGCGTGTTGGTCCCGCGCGAGCGGCTTCGCATCGCGGTCGTCGGCAAGTACACCGATTACGCGGACAGCTACAAGAGCGTGCAGGAGGCGCTCATTCATGGCGGTATCGCCAACGACGTTGGCGTCGATATTCAGTGGATGTCGAGTGAGGATTTCTCCGGACCCGATCGTGCCGCGCAAGTGCTACGCACAGTGGACGGGCTCCTCGTCCCCGGCGGCTTCGGCGTGCGTGGCGTCGAAGGCATGGTCGAAGCGATTCGGGAGGCGCGCGAGTCCGGACTTCCGTTCTTTGGAATCTGCCTCGGCATGCAGACGGCAATCATCGAGTTCGCGCGCAACGTCTGTGGTCTCGACGACAGTCATTCGTCGGAGTTCGCGCCCGAGTGCGATAACCCGGTGATCTCACTCATGGAATCGCAGCAGCATGTCACCGACATGGG
>DASYSU010000401.1:0-11289 GCA_036002925.1 Gemmatimonadaceae bacterium
CACATCGGGCGTTCGACCGCGCATGCTGACAATGCGCTGACCGGAATTCAAAAAGAGATCCGTGACGCGCACGCCTTGCTCGAGAAGGCCACCGGGATCGCCGCGCAGATCGAACAGCAGCGTGCGCATGCCCGCGGCGCGCAATGAGTCGATCGTGCGACGCAAATCGGGCGCTGACGCTTCACTGAAGATCGTGAGCGCGACGTACCCGACGCCGTCGCGCAGCAGCGTCGCATGTTGGACCGAGCGCACGCGGATCTCGCGACGCGTGATGGCGAACTTGAGCGGCGCGGCGACCGCTGGTCGCTCGATCGTCAGCCGAACGACTGATCCCGGCTCGCCGCGCAGCACCTTTTGCGCCTCGTCGATCGAAAGCCCTCGCATCGCCTTCCCGTCTACCTCGACGATGCGGTCGCCGGTCTGAATTCCTGCGTCGTGCGCCGGACCGCCGGGCAAGGGCGAGATGACCGTCATCCACCCATCGCGCACGTCAATCTGGGCGCCGACGCCGACGTACCGTCCGGACGTGCGCTCCGAGAGACTGGCCAGCAGCTTTGGTGACAAATAGACGCTGTGCGGATCGTGCAGCTCGCTGACGAGCCCCTCCGCGGCGCGTGCGTAGATCGTGGAATCGGACAACGTGTCGACGTAATCGCGTGACACGCGCTGAATGACTTGATCGAGCAAGCGCGCACGTTCGCGCCCGCCGCTGCCGACGACTGATCCGGAGCCGGACAATCCGCGCTCGACCAGCCAGCCGCCGGAGACAAGCGCGCTTCCCAACACCGCCGCCGCAAACAACCCTCGTGATCGCATTCCTGTCGCCATCCTTTAACAAGGCGATGAGTAATGTTACAACCCGGGGAAAGTTCCGGGCCACCGCGTGCGAAGCGTGCCCAGCACTCGATCGAAGACAGCCGGTTGCGTCCCATTCGCATCGACGAGCACGATCGGTCCGCACTCGGGATGCTCCTCTTGCCACTCGCGTGTCGCGAATGTCTCGAATGCTCGCGCGACTCGCTCGTGAAACTCGAGATCCGCGCGCTCCATCCGGTCCCGTTCACCGCGATCGATCGCTCGGGCCAGTCCCGCCGCCACAGGCATCGTCAACAGCAGCGTGAGGTCAGGCACAAGTCCTTGGGTCGCGATCGCATTCGCGGCGCGCAAATCGGCCTCGGGAATTCCGCGCCCGACACCCTGATACGCGTACGTAGAAAGAAAGAATCGATCGAGCAAGACCGTGGCCCCGCTCTCCAATGCCGGACGAATCTCGCGTTCCACCAGCTGCGCTCGGGACGCCATGAACAACAGCGCCTCCGACCGCGGTACGATGTCGGCATTCGGATCGAGCAGGATGCGCCGAATCTCGTCGCCGATGATTGTTCCCCCGGGCTCGCGCACCGCGACGACGTCGCGGCCGCGCGCGCCGAGCCAATCGGCCAGCAGCCGAAGCTGGGTGCTCTTTCCCGCGCCCTCCGCGCCCTCGAACACGACGAGCAGGCCGCGCGCCATCGCGCGTTCAGCCGAGCGTGATGATGGGACTCGACGCGCCCTTCTCGATGCCCTCGAGAATCCAATCGTTCACGCGGCCCATGATCTTGTCGAAATTCTCTTGCGCGACGAGCAGTCGCTGGTAGGTCGATCGTCCCTGGATTTGGGTCAGCAATCCGTCGAGCTCGCGCTCCATTTCCTCAGTCGGGCGCTCACCACGCTGCAGCATTTTCTGCGCGTTGACCCGCAACTGTTCCATGCGCTGCAGCAGCGTCACCGTGTCTTTGTCTTCGTTCAACGCATCGCTGGCCCGCTTGACCTCTTTGTACTCGTTGCTTTGTCCGATGAGCCGCCCGAGCTCCTTGGCCTTGGCTTCGATCATCCCCCGTCCCTCTCCTGTCGTCGGGCGAGCACGAAGCGCTCGCGTCCCGTGAGATCAAGCTCCATGCGAATGGCGTGGAAACGCCGCTCGCGACTCACCAGCTCGGCCACCAGCGATGAACGACGCACGTCGACCTCCAGCGCAAGTAAGCCGCCGGGCGCCAGCACGTCCGCCGCCTCGCGCACGAGTTGGGCCGTCGCTCTCAAACCATCGGTACCGCTGAACAGCGCGACGGCAGGTTCCCAATCTCGAACACTCGCCGGCAGCGACGCCGCTTCACCAAGCGCAATGTAGGGAGGGTTCGACACAACCGCGCGGGCTCGAACATCGAGCAGCGGGCCAAGGAGAGATCCGTGCAGGACGTCGACCGGCGCGCGGAGGAACGACTTCGAGATCTCGGCGTTGTGGCGCGCGACATCGACCGCGTCGCGAGAAATGTCGGTCGCGTAGACGCGCGAAAAATGACCTTCGGCGGCGAGCGCGATCGCGATCGCACCGGAGCCGGTGCCGACGTCGATGGCGACCCCACCCTCTGTCGCCGACAGCTCGTCGAGCACCAGATCGACGAGCTGCTCGGTCTCGGGACGCGGAATCAACACGCGCTCGTCGACGTCGAGCGTGAGATGGCGAAAGCTGGCGCGGCCAACCGCGTACGCGAGCGGCGCACCCTGGATGCGTTTCTCCACTGCGGTGCGCGCACGCGAAAGCGTCTCGGCGTCCACATCGAGATTGCCGTTCATGAGCGGCCAGAATCGCGGCACGTCATACAGCGCCGCGACGATCTCGCGCGACTCGGAGAAGGGTTCGTTAATGCCGGCACTGTTCAGCTGCCGCGCGAGATCCTCGAGCAACCGGCTCACATTCACCGCATCGCTGAGGCGTTCTGTGGTCATTCCTCGCCGAGCCGCTCTTCGACGTCGGCCAACCGGAGCGCTTGGATGAGCGGACCGATGTCGCCGTCGAGAAAGCCGTGCAGGTCGTGCGTGGTCCACCCAATTCGATGATCTGTCACACGACTCTGAGGAAAGTTGTACGTCCGAATCTTCGCCGAACGATCACCCGTGCCGACTTGCGTCCGTCGCATGCGAGAACGCGCCGCTTCCTGTTCGGCGACGCGCAGGTCGAGCAGACGTGCGCGCAGGACCTCCATGGCCTTGATCTTATTCTGGAGTTGCGACTTCTGATCTTGTTGACTGACGACCAGGCCACTTGGTAAATGCGTGATACGTACGGCCGAATCGGTGGTGTTCACGCTTTGGCCGCCGGGGCCTGACGAGCGGAACACGTCGATCCGAAGGTCCTTGTCCTCGATCTTGACGTCGACCTCCTCCGCCTCGGGAAGCACGGCCACCGTGGCCGCCGACGTGTGGATGCGACCTTGATTTTCGGTGGCAGGCACGCGCTGCACGCGATGGACGCCGGATTCCCAGCGCATTTCGCCGTAGGGGCCATCGCCCGCGACTTTGAAGATCGCCTCCTTGATGCCGCCGAGCGTACCTTCGGACAGCGACATCAACTCGATCCGCCAACCATGCCGCTCGCAATAGCGCGTGTACATGCGATAGAGATCGGCGCCGAACAGCGCGGCCTCGTCGCCGCCGGTCCCCGCGCGAATCTCGACAATGGCGTTGCGCTCATCGAGCGGATCGCGCGGCAACAGCAGCGGCGTGATCCTCGTCTCGAGGTCGGCGATGGTCGCCTCGAGACGCGCGAGCTCGGCGCGCGCTTCGGCAGCCATCTCGGGGTCGTCAACAGAAACGAGCTCGCGCACCTGCGCGAGCTCGTCCTCGGACTTTTGTAATCGAGCCGCCATCTCGACGACCGGCACCAGCCGGCTGTGCTCTCGGCCCAGCTCCGCGAACTGACTTGCGTCGCGAAGACTGCCTGGGTTGGCGAGCGCCCGCTCGACTTCTTCGGCGCGGGCGAGGGCGGCCGTTAAACGGTCGCGGAGGGCCAGGCGCGCCTCAGCTTGCGGCGGGCTTGGCGAACTTCTGGCGGAAACGCTCGATGCGGCCGGCGGTATCCATGAAGCGCTGCTTCCCCGTGAAGAACGGATGGCACTCCGAGCACACGTCGGTGTGGATCTCGGCTTGGGTCGAGCGCGTTTGGAACGTGTTGCCGCAGGCGCACTTTACAGTCGCCGTTGCGTATTCGGGATGGATGTCGCTTTTCATTGGTGCCTCTCGTGATCGGGGATCGAGCGTCGAAGGGCGTGTACACGTCGACGTGGTCGATCCGGTAATGGAGCTAGCCTAGAAATATAGCTGAGCCATGCTCTAAGAGACAAGCTGGCAAGGACTTAAATCCCGTCGCGGCGCCGCGTAATTCACGCGATGGTAACGGGTTGGATCGTTTGACACCACGGACTACGTTAAAGTAACCTTCGCCCCGAGTCCCAGGGCGCCGACGCCCACTCACTCGCTTCTTTCGCCCATTCGACGTGACGACCACGACAGCCGACTTCTTGGCCACGGTCCCGCTCTTCGGCGGCCTGGACCAAATTGAGCTCCAGCGCTTCGCCGACCTCACCCGCGAAAAATTCTATCCCCGCGGAAGTGTCATCCTCTTCGAGAACGATCCAGGCGATTCGTTATTCGTGGTCCGCCAAGGACGCGTCAAGGTCGTCCTGATCGGGGAAGACGGACGTGAAGTGATCCTGGGCGTGCTCGGCGTCAGCGAACATTTCGGCGAGCTCTCGTTGATCGACGATCGACCACGCTCGGCGCACGTGATCGCGATGGAGGATTCGCATCTGCTCGTGTTGCGTCGTGAGGATTTTCGAAAGCGCGTCGAGTCCTCGCCCGCCGTCGCGTGGTCGCTGCTCACCGAGATGTCGCGCCGGCTGCGTCGCGCCGATGAGAAGATCGGCGGTCTTGTCCTACTCGACGTTCCGGGACGCATCGCGCGTCTGTTGCTCGATCTGGCCGAGGAGGCCGGAAGTCCGACGATCGTCAAGCCGCTCACGCATCAGACCATCGCACAGATGATCGGTGCCAGCCGTGAGACCGTCTCACGCGCGATGAAGGATTTTCAGGATGCTAATTGGGTTACCGTCGAGCGTCGGCGTATTACGCTCGCTGACCGCACCGCACTGGAGCAACGCGCCCAAGCCCGTGTGTGAACGTCGTAGGGCTGTGATGATCGTCACCCCGTAGTCGTGATTCCCTTCCTTACCGGCCTCCATCGTTTTTGGCCATCATTACTGCCAAGCGCCGAGGCCCCTCATTCATGACTCTGCATTTGCGTTTTTGGGGCACGCGCGGATCCATTCCGGCCCCCGGGCCGGACACCGTGCGCTACGGAGGAAACACGCCGTGCATCGAGGTGCGCACGGGGACGGGTTGGCTCATTGTCCTCGACGCCGGCACCGGCATGCGTGAGCTCGGGCGCTCGCTCGTCGCGAACGCCAATGGCAGCGGCATCGCGGGAGACATTTTTCTCACCCACGCGCACTGGGACCACATCCAGGGCATCCCCTTCTTCGCGCCGATATTTCAGGAGGGCAATCATTTTACCATCTGGGGATCCAAGACGCTCGAGACGAGCATCGATCGGGTCATCCGTGATCAGATGTCTCCGGTGGTGTTTCCCGTCACCTTCGACGGGTTGAGCGCGCGAATCGACTTTCGCGAGATCGCCGAAGAACGCCACGATGGCGACGGATACGAGGTCAAAGCCTTCGCCGTGCAGCATCCGGGGGGCGCCCTGGGCTACCGGTTCTCGAGTGCTGACAGATTGGGGCACTCGTTCGTCTATATATCGGACAACGAGCTTGGCCCCGGCGGGACATACGCGGCCCGCGACGGGTGGCGGCGCGACCTGGTGGAGTTCATCCGCGGCGCGACGCTGCTCGTGCATGATGCGACCTACACGACCGACGAATACGAGGCGCATCGTGGCTGGGGACATTCGACGTACGAGGATGCGGTGACGCTGGCGCTCGATGCCGGCGTGGACGAATTGGTGTTGTTCCATCACAAGCCAGAGCGGTCGGATAGTGAATTGGATCAGTGTGTGGCTCGGGCGCGTGAACTGGTCGAACGTCGCGGCGGAGCACTGCGCGTTACCGCCGCTGCCGAAGGGATGTCATTGCGCGTCTAGCGTCCGACACGGACCACAGGAGTAAACTATGATGTATCCGCCGTCGTCTCTCATTCGAGTCCTCTCCGTTGGCGCGATCCTCGCCGCGCCCGTGGTCGCTCGTGCACAAGCCGACACACGGCCAATCGTGGCCATTCTCTCGTTCGACAACAACTCGATCGGGACCGGCCGGCAGGACTACGACGGCATCGGCAAAGGGATTCAGGAAACGCTCATCGCCGACATGGCTGGCAATGGCAAGATCCGTCTCGTCGACCGCGAGCGCATTCAGCGAGTGCTCGATGAGCAGCATCTCTCCAAGAGCGGCAGCGTCGATCCGACAACGGCCGTTCGCGTCGGCAAGATTCTCGGCGCGCAGTACGCGATCTACGGCGGATTCATGAGCGACGGCCGCGGGAACATGGTTCTGACCGCGCACTCGACCGACATGGAGACGTCGGCGCTCGGGAACGCGATGAAGGTTCAGCGCAAAACCGACGACGTGCTCGGCCTGATCGGTGAGATGACAGCGAAGCTCAACGGCGAGATGAAATTTGATGGCAAGCCTGGTCGTCGCGTTGGCGACGCTGGTTCCACCGCGCCAGCACCAACGCAGAGTGGTGCACCGGCCGCCGCGAAGACGCAGGTCGAGACGTTTGCGAAGCCCGTATCGCCCAAGGTAATGAAGGCGAAGCTCGACATCGCGACCATGAAGCTGTATTCGAACGCGCTCGACGAGATGGACAAGAAGAATTCGGCGAAGGCCGCGACGCTCTTCAAACAGGTCCTCGCCAAATTCCCCGACTTCGAGCCGGCGCAAAAGAATCTCGACAAGCTTCCTGGCAAAGCGAGCGACTGAGTCGTCGCGCCGGTAACCTCGTGAGGCCGCTCCTCATCACGGCCATGGGCCGTGCCATCTCCTCGGCCCCACTCGGCCGACGAGTTGATGATGTCGAGGTGCGGCGAGTCCCGGCGCTACCAGCAGCGGCCACGCTCGACGCTGATCGTCCAACGGTGATCGTGCTCGATCGCTACCTGCTGCGAAGCGTCGGTAGCGATCACGAACGTCTGCGCGAACTCGCAACGTGCGTCGCATTCGTTGGACTCGGCGAGCCCGGCGAGGACGAGCCCGGGAGAGAGTTTCCAGCCGACCTTCTGACCGGCTATTTGCCTTGCGATGCGCCGGCCGGGACGATTCTCGCGATGTTCCGCGGCGGATTCCGTCACGCGGCCACACTGGTCGCCGAGCGGCGCGCCGTTGGCGAGGAGAAGGAGCGACATCGCCAATTGCGCGAGCTGACGAACGTCGGCGTCGCGCTGTCCACCGAGCGCGATCTGCTGACGTTGCTGGAGATGATTCTGAGCCAGTCGCGCCGCATCACCGTCAGCGACGCCGGCTCGCTGTACTTGATCGAGCGCGGAGAGAACGGCGATTCGAGCGGCATCCTTCGCTTCAAGCTTTCGCAGAACCACACACTGCCCACGCTTCCGCTCACCGAGTTTACGGTCGCCATCGACCACACGAGTCTCGCCGGATACGCCGCGGCGACGGGCGAGCCGCTCGTCATCGCCGATGTCTATCTCTTGCCCGACGATGTCCCGTACAAACAGAACCGGACCTTCGACGAGAAGTTCGGTTATCGCACGAAGTCGATGCTCGTTATTCCGCTCAAGACCCATCGGGACGAGACGATCGGCGTCCTGCAGCTGATCAATCGCAAGCGTGATGCGGAAACGAGGCTCACGTCGATGGACGCCGTGGATCGCGAGGTCCTGTCGTTCGATCAGCACGCGCTCGAGCTGGTGGGCGCGCTTGCGTCGCAGGCCGCCGTGGCGATCGAGAACGGGCGGCTCTACGAGGACATCGAGCGCTTGTTCGAGGGATTCGTCACTGCGGCCGTAACGGCGATCGAATCACGCGATCCCACGACGTCGGGCCATTCCTTCCGTGTGGCGACCCTGACGGTCGGTCTCGCCGAGGCGGTCGATCGCGCCGGAGAGGGTCCGTATCGCGGCCTCCGGTTCAATCGCGAGCAGCTTCGCGAGCTGCGATATGCCGGGCTGCTGCATGACTTCGGCAAGGTCGGTGTGCGCGAGGAAGTGCTGACCAAGGCGAAGAAGCTGTACCCTGAAGACATGGAGCTCATTCGGCATCGCTTCGCCTACATGATGCAGGCGGCCGACGTCAGCTTCGAGCGCGCGAGGGCGGACGTTCTCCTCCAGCATGGCCGCGATGCGTACGAGGTGGCGCTCGCGGATCTAGTGCGGATCCGGCAATCGACGCGTGATGAGCTGTGTCGTTTTCTCGACGCCATCACCAAGGCGAATGAGCCCACGGTACTGGCCGAAGGCAGCTTCGAGGCACTGCGCGAGATCGGGCGCCGAACGTACGTCGACTTCGAGGGTCGCGAACGTCCGCTCCTCTGCGACGACGAGCTTCAGTTCTTGATGATTCGCCGCGGGAGCCTGGACGAGAACGAGCGACGCGAGATCGAGTCCCACGTCACGCACACCTACCGTTTCCTGGAGCAGATTCCCTGGACGCCGGAGCTCAAGGGCATCCCGGAGATCGCCCTTGGACATCACGAAAAACTGAACGGCCGCGGTTATCCTCGCGCCGTGAGCGCCGACGCGATTCCGGTGCAGACGCGCATGATGACCATCTCGGATATCTTTGATGCGCTAACGGCCGGCGATCGGCCGTACAAACGCGCCGTGCCCTGGCCGCGGGCGCTCGATATCCTGCGCATGGAAGCCACTGAGGGAATGCTCGATCAGCATTTGCTCAAGAGCTTCATCGACGCGCGAATCTTCGAGAGCGTGCTCCGGGGAGACGTCTAGAACCTCCGCTCCAATGCGCTTCTCTCCGCTCGGTGATCGTGCGGTGCTGATCACGCTGGGCGATTCGATCGACGAGGCGACGCACCGCCGCGTGCGCGCGGTAACGGCGCGCATCGACGCTGCGCCGCCGCTCGGGTTTGTCGACCGCGTGCCCGCCTTCGCCAGTGTCGCAGTCCACTACGAGCCGCTGCTCCTCGATGGTGGCGAAGGTCGATCGCCGCACGAGACATTCGTGGCGACGCTCCAACACTTGCTCGCCGACGTGCGCGACGACGCACTCCCACCGCCCCGGACGGTCGAAATTCCCGTGTGCTACGGTGGTGAGCTCGGGCCCGACCTCGAGGACGTCGCGCGCCAACACGAAATCGACGCTCGCGAAGTGATCGATATTCACGCCGCCGGCGAATACCTCGTGTACATGGTTGGCTTCATGCCTGGCTTTGCCTACCTCGGCGGATTGTCCAGCCGGATCGCGACGCCGCGACGACCGACCCCACGGACGGCGGTGCCGGCGGGTTCCGTCGGCATTGGTGGAGAGCAGACTGGCGTTTACCCATTCACGTCGCCGGGCGGTTGGAATCTCATTGGTCGAACCCCGCTGCGGATCTTCGACATCGCGCGCGACGAGCCGGCGCTCCTCGTGACGGGCGATCGAGTCAGGTTTCGACCGCTCTCCATCGACGAATTCAGAGTGTGGCCCGCATGACGCTTCGTGTCGTCGGCGCCGGACTACAAACGACCGTGCAAGATCTCGGACGGCGCGGGCATCAGCACGACGGGGTGCCCGGCAGTGGTGCGATGGATCGCGCTGCGCTGCGCGTGGGCAATGCGCTCGTGGGAAACGACGACAGCGCCGCCGCGTTGGAGGCAACCCTCATCGGTCCGGGCATCGTGTTCACCGAACCGACGCTGATCGCCATTACCGGCGGCGATCTCGACCCGACGATCGACGGGCAGCCGATCCCACTGTGGCGAGCGGTTCACGTGCGGGCCGGCACAAAGCTGAGCTTCGGTCGGCCGAAGATCGGGTGTCGTGCCTATGTCTCGGTAGCCGGCGGCATCGACGTGCCGATGATATTCGACAGTCGGAGCACGTACCTTCGCGGACAGTTCGGCGGACACGAGGGCCGAGCCCTGCGACGGGGAGACGTGCTTGCCACACAAGAGCCGTCTGCGCTATCACAATCAATCGCCGACGCGATTCAGAGCGGCGGCCAAAGTGATCGGCCGGCAATCGCATCGTGGAGCGCGGGATTTTCACTCCGCATGAGATACTCATCCGAGCCCGTCGTTCGATTGATCGCCGGCGAACACGCCGATCTGCTCGCCGCGCCATCACGCACGCGACTATTTTCCGCATCGTTCAATATTTCCGCGAGCTCGGATCGAATGGGGTACCGCTTGGAGGGTGTCGAGCTTCCGCTTCGAACTCCCGTCGAACTCCTGTCGGAGGGTGTCGCCTTCGGCACAGTGCAATTGCCGCCCGACGGTATGCCGATCGTGCTGATGGCCGATCGGCAAACGACCGGCGGCTATCCGCGGATCGGTGAAGTCGCGAGCGTCGATCTCCCGCTCATTGCGCAACTCAAGCCCGGCGACCGGCTGCGATTTCGTCCGATCTCCATCGAAGAGGCCCAGCAGTTGTACCTGACGAACGAGCAAGATTTGGAACAGGCACGCGCCGCGATTGCGATGCGTCATCCGCGAGAAAAATCATGACCGACCGAGTCGATCTCAACTGCGACATGGGCGAAAGTTTCGGCGCCTATCGCATCGGCGCCGACGAGGATGTGTTCCCGTACATCACCTCGGCGAATGTCGCCTGTGGATTTCACGGCGGCGACCCGACCGTGATGCGGACAACCCTTGCTCGCGCTCGCGAACGCGACGTAGCGATCGGCGCGCATCCCGGTTTTCCGGATCTCATCGGCTTCGGCCGACGAAACATCGACGCGACTGCCGACGAGGTGTATGACCTCGTCGTATATCAGATCGGCGCGCTCCTCGGCTTCGCCAACGCGGCGGGAATGCACATGCAGCACGTGAAGCCACACGGGGCGCTCTACAACATGGCGGTGGCGAAGCCGCAACTTGCCGCCGCGATCGCCCGCGCCGTCCGTGACGTCGATCGTGGCCTCGTGTTGTTTGGTTTGCCGGGGAGCCATTTGATCAGCGAAGGTGAATCCGCCGGCTTGCGCACGGCATCCGAAGCATTCGCCGATCGCAACTACATGAGCGACGGAACTCTCGTTTCACGACGTCGACCCGACGCCCACATCGACGACGCCAGCGAGGCGCTGACGCGCGCGATCCGAATGGTCCGGGATGGCACCGTCACTCCGGTGGATGGTCCTCCTATCTCGATCCGCGTCGATACGATCTGCATCCACGGCGACGGTCCCCACGCCGCGGAGTTCGCGCAGCAACTCCGAACCGGATTTGAAAACGCGGGGATTGTCGTGCGGGCCGTGGGCCGAGCGTAGCGGGCTGCTGGT
>DASYSU010000402.1:0-9961 GCA_036002925.1 Gemmatimonadaceae bacterium
CGGACTGTCGCAGGTGGTGGGCTCGGTGCTCGCCGGAAGCGTCGCCCACGCGATCGGTGTCGCCTGGTCGATCGGCGGCGGCGCGGCAATCATGCTGGCCTATGCCTACTGGGCGTTCGAGCGCCGCCCGGAACTGCGCGCTGTGCAGTGAACTGGTGGCTGGTGGCTGGTGGCTGGTTGCTGGTTGCTGGCCGAACGCTGTCATCTCAGCGGAACTATAGGCTTGCTGACACTCGTGGCTGACAACTCACAACTCACAACTCACAACTCACAACTGAACACTTGCGATTGTCACTCAAAACTCACGACTGAGAACTGATCACTGAAGAAGCGAACTGCCTCCGCGCCGCCTCGACCACCAGCTCAGCCGCGCCGTCGAGCCCGAGCCAGGCCGTGTTGACGCAGAGGTGGTAGTTCTCGGGCGCCAACCAGTTCCGATTCCAGTGGCGCTTCACGTATTGCTCGCGCTGTTTGTTCATGTCGGCGACGCGCCGGTCGGCTTCGGCGGGACCGACGTTGAACGTCTCCATCGCGTACGCACGAAGCGCGGAGCGCGGCGCGAAACAGAACACGTGCAGTGCGTCGCTGCGCTCGGCTAACAGACACTGTGCGCCCCGCCCGACGAACACGGCCGGCCCAATCTGCATCGCTTCCTCGATCACGCGTCGCGTCACCGCGACGATCCGCTCTTCCGTCGTCTCCATGGGACCGGAGGGAACCGGCGGCATCATCTCCGGTGACGCGAGCGACAACGCCGCCGCGACTCGCTCGACCATCGACGGAACGCGCTCGTCTTGCGCCGACACCTCCGCACGAGTCAATCCGGATCGCTCGGCAACGGCGTCGATCATCGCGTTGTCGAACAACGCCCAGCCGAGTGCGTGCGCGACGAGCTCGGCGACCTCCGAGCCGCCCGATCCGTACATCCGAGAGATCGTGATGACCGGCATCAGCGGGCGGCCGGGTGTGCACGAGCCGACCCACTCGTCGACGGCACGGCGTCCGTTTGACGAAGCGGCCGCCGCCGGACGTGCTCGACAATCTCGAATCCCAGTGCGCTCCACGCTTGCTCGGCGATCGCCGCCGTCGCCGCATTGTGCAGCCGCATCTCACCGAGGCCGTGTTCCTCACACCATCGATCGGCGGCGCCGAGGAGCGCCCGCAAGACACCCTTCCTCCGCTCGGCGGGCCGCACGTAGACAGACGACACGTAGCAGTACCGCTCGGGGAAAAAGAGCGGAGAGCTGGGTGTGTCCACGCAGCGCATCACGCCGACGATGCGGCGATCCACTTCCGCGACAAAGATGGTGTCGTGCGGAGCGCTGAGCTGTGCCTTGAAGACCTCGTAGGCGCGTGATTCGACGTCGGGTCGGAGATTTCCGTAGAGCGGGTGATCGTGGTACTCTCGGAGCAGCGCGAGACGCAACTCGACGATGGCCGACAGATCGTCGAGGTGCGCTCGCCTGACCGAGATCGCTCGCTTCACGTCAGTCCGCCGCCGAAGAGATCCTGGTTCGGCCGGCGCCGCGGCTCCGGATTGGCGCGACCGTATTGTCCGACGTCGGACCGCGAAATCTTCTTTCGCGCGACGAGCGCCTCGAGCACCAGCTCGCATGCCGCGACCGACGTCGCGGGGTCGTCCTCCGGCGCAAGCCCGACGCGATGCACGATGCGCAGCAAATCGGGAACGATCTCGAATCCCTTGAACGCGAGATCCGCCCGCGCGTCCTCCGCGACCTGCAACGCGCCACCTTCGTCGAACCACATGATGACGTCGTCGACGTTCACGCCGCCGGCGCGATCCTGGAAGGTCGCGTCGGCGGCGCGTCGGATCAACTCGCGTGCGATCGTCGCCCCGCCGATCAACTCACCTTCGTACTCCAATTCGATCTTGCCCGTGATCGCCGGCAGTGCCGCGTAGATGTCGGAGATTCGCGGGACAACCTCGGCGTCGCCGGTCATGATCGCCCTCCGTTCGGCGTTCGACACGACGTTTTCGACGACGGAGATCGGCATCCGCTGCGACACGCCCGAGCGCTTGTCGATCCGCCGGTCGGTGCGCGCCTCGAACGCGATGCGCTCGATCACCTCGGAAATGAACTCCGGGATGCGCACCGGACGGTTGTCGCGCTTCGTCCACGCTTCTTGGCGCGTGATGTCGATGCCGAGATCGACGGTCTCGGGATAGTGCGTCAGAATTTCGCTGCCGATGCGATCCTTGAGGGGCGTGATGATCTTCCCGCGCGCCGTGTAGTCTTCGGGATTCGCCGTGAAGCAGAGCTGCACGTCGAGGGGCAGACGCACAGGGTAGCCTTTGATCTGGACGTCCCCTTCCTGCATGACGTTGAACAGACCGACCTGCACTTTCCCGGCGAGGTCGGGCAGCTCGTTCAGCGCGAAGATCCCGCGATTGGCGCGCGGCAGCATCCCGTAGTGAATCGTGAGCTCGTCCGACAATACGTGCCCGCCGCGCGCCGCGCGGATGGGATCGAGATCGCCGATCAGGTCGGCGATGGTGACGTCCGGCGTCGCCAACTTTTCGACGTACCGATTCTCGCGGCCGACCCACGCGATCGGCGTATCGTCGCCCGCCTCGTTGATCAGGTTGCGTGCGTACTTTGAAATTGGCGCGAAGGGGTTGTCATTGATCTCACTGCCGGCGATGATCGGCATCGCATCGTCGAGCAGCGTGACGAGCGCGCGAAGGATTCGCGACTTCGCCTGTCCGCGGAGCCCGAGCAGGATGAAATTGTGTTTGGATAGGATCGCGTTGATGATCTGCGGCATGACGGTCTCTTCATAGCCAATCACGCCGGCGAACAGCGTGCCGCCCTGGCACAACCGCTCGAGCAGATTCTGTCGCATCTCGTCTTTGACGGACCGAAATGCGCGATCGGGGACACCATGGGGTGAGCGCTTGAGAGCGCCGAGTGTTTCTGGATGCGCGTGCACGGAATCTCCATTTCCTGACTTGCGTCTCCCTGCAATGAAGGCGCCCGCACAAGGGGCGCGCAAGTCTAGCGGAGGATGAAGTCACTGGGCCTGAAAACGGGGCCCGCGGAATCCGCGGAACACGCGGAATCTCACGGAATGATCTTTCGGTCGTTCGTCATGATGCGGCGGATGAACGAAGCCTTCGGACCAAAATGAAGTACGAAGCCTAATTTGAGCCTTGTTCCTCGCAGGCAATTGAGAAGTTGCGGCTCGGCGCTAGGATCCAGCCGATCGCCGGCTTTGAACTCCAACAACACGACGGACTCGACGATCATGTCAGCTCGAAAATTCCCTACCCGGTGTCCCCTGAAGTAAACAGCGACCGGAACTTCTCGCTCGACGCGAAGTCCATCTTCTGCGAGAGCAATCTCCATCCCTTTCGCGTACACCGATTCGAGATAGCCAGGTCCCAATTCCCTATGAACTTGGTAGAACGCCCCAAGAATTCGATCAGTTATGGATTTATGAAGCAGTTCGGTCATCGTCGTCGGTGTTGTTCTTTCAGCTCAATCCGTGGCGTTCCTTAAACTCCACGGGGTTCCGCGGCAAATTTCCCGGATCTAGCCCACACAGAGCGCTAGGCAGACGAAAAAAGCCGCACCGGAACAATCCGATGCGGCCCGAAACGCCTCGCCAACCAAATCAGTCCGCCAGCCCGACCTCCACGAGATTGTCGTAGAACACCGGTCCATGCCCGAGATCCGTCTCGCGCTGCGACGTCGTCTGATTGGCGTTCGCACCATCTGCCGCAAACTTGCCCCACCAGATCGACGGCGCCCACACGACGCCAGGACGAATTCCATCCTCGACTCGCGCCACGGCCGTGAACGCCCCGCGGTCGTTGTGCACCACGACTCGCGCGCCGACAGCAATTCCGCGGCGCTCGGCATCCACCGGATGAAGCAAGCATTCCGGTTCGTTGGCGGCGCGGCGCAACGATTCGACATTCACGAACGTCGAATTCAAGAATTGGTGCGCCGGCGACGAAATAAGCGTCAACGGATACTTCTCGGCCAACGCCGGAACCTCGTCGGGAAACTCATACGGCGGCGTAAACGCCGGCAGCGGATCGAGCCCCATCTCGGCCATACGCGCCGAATAAAACTCGCATTTCCCCGACGGAGTCGTGAAACCGCCGTCAGCATACGGTAAGTAGGGCTTCGGAAGGTTGAGTCGTGCCCAGCCCTTCTCCAATAGGGTCTCGAGCGTCACTCCTTCGAGCCTGCCCGTCGACGATCCAAGCGCTTGGCGAATCAGCGAGAGATCGTCGTCGGCGAACATCGCGTCGTCCAGTCCCATGCGCCCCGCCAATCGCCGGAAGATCTCGCTGTTCGGCAGCGCCTCGCCCAGTGGCTCGATCGACGGCTGGTTGAGCGTCACGTAATGGTGGCCGTACGACAGATGCACATCCCAGTGCTCGAGCTGCGTCGTCGCCGGGAGCACGATGTCGGCGTAATCCGCCGTATCCGTCTGAAAGTGTTCGAGCACCACCGTGAACAGATCATCGCGTGCGAGGCCGCGAAGCACGGCGTTTCGGTCCGGAGCCACCGCGGCTGGATTCGAGTTGTAAACCACCAGCGCCCGCACCGGTGGGCCACCGACGCCGCCATCGCGCGTCGTCAGCGCCTCGCCCAGTCGAATCATGTTGATCGTGCGAACCTTCGGCGACAGATCCACACGCTCGAGCGCGCGCTTGTCGAACGTGAAGTTCGCGCTTGACGACAGCTGCACACCGCCGCCGGGCCGTCGCCAGTGTCCGGTCACCGCCGGCAAGCACGCGATCGTCCGCACGGCCATGCCTCCGCCGCGATGGCGCTGCAGGCCGTAGTTCACGCGAATGAACGCCGCCTTGGATCGGCCGTACCGCTCGCCGAGCGAGACGATCGTCTCGACCGGCACGCCGGTGATTGCGCTCACGCGTTCCGGCGAATACTCGCTGGCGCGCTCACGGAGTTGATCGGCGCCGAGTGTGTGCGCGTCGAGATACGCGACGTCCTCGAGACCACGATCGAACACCACGTGCATCATGCCCAACGCGAGCGCTGCGTCGGCGCCGGGCCGGATCGCGATCCACTCGTCGCACTGCGCGGCCGTCCGCGTTCGGATGGGATCGATCGCGATGATCTTCGTGCCGCGCTCGCGCGCCTCGAGGACGAACGGCCAGAGATGCGGGTTCGCCGTCAGCGTATTCGTTCCCCACAGCAGAACCAAGTCGCTGTCCGGAATTCCCTCAGGGTCCGCGCCAACGTTGGCGCCGACCGTCATCCGCATCCCGACCGTGCCCGCCATCGAGCAGATCGTACGATCGAGCATCGATGCGCCGATGCGATGGAAGAATCGACGATCCATCGACGAGCCCTGTACCATCCCCATCGTTCCGGCGTACGAATAGGGAAGAATCGCTTGTGGTCCGTCGCTCGAGCTGCGGATCTCGTTCAAGCGATCGGCAATCTCGCCAAGCGCGCTGTCCCACGTCGTGCGCTCGAAGCGTCCGGAGCCCTTCGGGCCGACGCGGCGCAGCGGGTGTAAGAGCCTGTCGTGTTGATACGTACGCTCGACGTATCGGTTCACCTTGGCGCACAAGAATCCGCGCGTGAACGGGTGATCTGGGTCACCGGCGACGCGCACCGCGCGGCCGGATTCCACGGTCACCAACATCGCGCACGTGTCAGGACAGTCGTGGGGACAGGCTCCACGTACGACGCGGCTCTCGGGCGAGGTTTGATTTGGCATCGCAAACTCTTGGGCGTGAGACTTTAGCGACATCTCAAGCTAACGATCGACTCGAGGCGGCAGCCAGTGGTCCGGAAGCTGCAGCGCTGCCTGCGTTAACGCGACGACGACGACGCGTTGCGCGGTCAGCGTGTAAAGGAAACTCGTTGCCCAACGCGAAGTTGCCCAAGCCGCGCCTTGACACGCCTCCCGAGCACGGTAACTTTCTCGCCGCTCGACCCGAGCGCCAAGATCGCGTGCACGGACCACGCGGCAGAACTACTCGACCTACTCTTCAGGAGAATGTCATGAAGCGCCTGGCTTTCGTCGCCGCTGTGCTCGCGGTAACTGTGACCGCTTGTTCGAAGTCTGATGAAGCTGCAAAGGATACGGCCACGCCCGCGATGGCGCCGGCTCCCGCACCCGCCGCCGCCCCTGCCGATACCGGCATGAAGATGGATACGGCGATGAAGATGATGGATACGTCCAAGAAGATGGACACGACCAAGAAGGGCAAGAAGAAGCCGTAATCGCTTCGCTCTCTGACGCAATCGGGGCGCGACATCGAGTCGCGCCCTTGTTGTTTGCTGGATGGTTCAGCCCAATGCGTTGCGAAGCGCCGCGACGCGCATGAGCAAACTCGCATCGTCGAGGACCGGCGTCGCATTCGACACATCGATGCCGTCGTCGAGCGCGACCCACGAGACGCAGCCCAAATAGCGGCGCGTCTCCGGCACGATGACTGGTGTCGCCAGGCGCGAGACGCGCACCGCGACGACCTGCACGCCGGGCCGGTTCTTGTAATGAAACCGTGATTCGACCGCGCCCCACGCAAGTCCATGCACGCTCTCGATCGCGCGCAGCGATTCGAGCGACGAGACCTCCCACACGCCCAACACGTCGGCCACGTATTCGATGCGAATCGTGCCTTGAGCCGGCCGCCGCGCGTGCGACGCATCCAGCTGTGACGCGAACCTTGGCGCAAGCTCGTTCGCTTTCTCGTGGAAGAAGGTCGGGTAGAGAAGGAATCGGTCGTGACGCACCGAGAATCCGGCGCGCTGCTCGCGGATGCCGCCCTTGCGGATCATCGCGATGATGTCGCCGCGCGCCATCGCGTCGACCAGGACGGCCCACTCCTTGAGCGCCGTGCGCTCGGTCAGCGATGCGTCATCCACCAGCGAAACGCCTCTGGAACACCCTGCTCGGGGCGCACCATCGGTGACCATCCCAACTCGCGGCGAGCGCGCGCCGACGTGAACGGATTGTCTTTAGTCAGCATTCCGAGCGACGCGTTCGAGATCACATTGAATCGGCCACCCGTCAGCGCTCGCGCCGCCGACTTCACAATCCCGAAGGCGACCTTGGCCGCCGGCAACGGAATCGGAACGAAGCGCACGCGTATCCCAAGTCCGTCGCCCGCCAACTCGAAGAACCGACGCACCGTGACTTCGTAGTCATTGGCCAGATTGTACGCCCGTCCGCCGGCAACATCGCAACCGACAGAACGCACGGCGCCGTCGGCCACGTTTGCTGCGTGAGTGACCGAGAAAATCGCGCGCCCCCCACCGATCAGTGGCACCAGCCCACGCCGCAGAAGCTTGGCCATCCTCGGCACGAATTGACGATCGCGACGACCATAGATGACGTTGGGACGAACCGCGGTCGCCCAGATTCTCCCGGCCGCGTGCGCCTCGAGCACCAGCGCTTCCGACTCACGCTTCGAGCGCGCGTAGTAGGCGCGCTCCGGCAATGGGCCGAGCGCCCTGTCCTCGTCGGTCTTCTTTCCTGGCGCGCTGTAGCGCGCCGACGGTCCGTACACCGCCACGCTGCTCAGCTGCAGCAGCCTCGCTCCCGATGACTCGGCCGCCGCGATCGCGTTGCTGGTTCCATCGACGTTGAGCCGATGGTATACGTCCCAGCCGCCAGAGGTCGTGATCGCCGCCGCGGTGTGGAAGATGGCGTCGCATCCGCCGGCCGATCGAACGAACGAATCGCGATCGAGCACGTCACCACGCATCGTCTCGGCGCCCAATGACGTGGCTTCACTCGACGGGGATCGCACCAAGGCACGCACCGTCCAGCCGTCCGCCAACAAGCGCTCGACGATATGCGAGCCAACTAAGCCAGTCGCACCCGTGACCAGCGCGGTGGGCACTTACGAGGGGAAGGGAAGCGTCGTGACATCCACTCGTCGCTCGCCGCCTTCCCACTTGGCATTCAGGCTCACGCCCGCTGCCACCTCGCGCCGCACCATGCCGATCGCGATTCCACCCAATCGCGGCGAGGCCACTGAGCTTCGTACGTCGCCGACGTGATTGCCCGAGTCGTCGATCAGTTGCGCGCCGGCCGGCGGCCCCTCGGCGCTCGCCGCGCGCAAACCGCGAAGATGGCGGTTCACATGACCGCGGAAATGAACGCGCGCCACGACCTCCTGTCCGATGTAGCATCCCTTGGTGTAGGAGATCGCATCGAGCTCGTCGAAGTTTGCTTCCTGCGGAATCGTCGTGTCGTCGATGTCGATTCCCCATTCCGGCCGACCCGCCTCGACGCGCGCGATTTCCCAGGCATCGAGCCCCGCCGGCATCGCGCCTTCGGTGATGGCGCGCTCCCAGAATCGATCGAACTGCTCGAACGGCACGAACAGGTCGTATCCCTCGACGCCAATGTCAGGCGATCGCGCGACGACGATCGGCGCTCCGTCGACCGGCGCATCGACATGCGCGTACGACGTCAGCGCGCCGAGCTCCTCGACGCTCACGTCGGCGACCGCGGCCACGATTCGTCGCGCGTGCGGACCGAAGACTCCCAAATTACGAATCGCGTGTGACTCGTCGCGGTAGCCGGAGAGTCGCGGGTTGACGTACTTTTTCACCATCGCCAGCCAGCTCGCCCACGCGCGTGGTGGCGCATCGACGAGATACGAGCCTGCCGCCGCGAAGATCCGCAGATCGGTGACGATGCGTCCCTTCGCCGACAACGCCGCGCCGTATTGGCCATTGCCCGGATGCATCGCGAGCACGTCGTTCGTCACGAGGCCCGTCAGCGCCTCGCCGGACTTTTCGCCGAAGAACCTGATACGTCCCCGATGACTCCGGTCGACGACGATCGCGCTGCCGCGCAGCGCGTCGTATTCAGCGTTCACGTCGGCGTACGCCAGAACCACGTCCTGACCGCCAATCTCTTGCGTCGTGCCGCGCCGGTGCGGTGCAAGGTCCAGATTCGTCATCGAGCGGGCACCTCCTCTCCCTCTTCCCACTGCTTCAACTCTACCGATCCGAGATGGGCAACGTCGACCACGCTTCGTAAGTAAACCGCGACCATCGGCCCGCGCCACGGGCGATGGGACTACGGCGGCATTGTGCGCTCATAGCTCTGGTCGAGTAGCTCGATCGGATGCACTGCAACAATGGGCGATCCAGCCCGAAGCAGCCCGGCACCAATCTGCATTAGGCAGCCTGGGTTTCCCGTCGTGACGACATCCGGTGCCGCTGCGCTGATATTCTCCAGCTTTCGCGCCAACACGACGTCCGACGTCTCCGGCTCCACGAGATTGTAGATCCCGGCACTGCCACAACACATCTCGCTCTCGTTCAACGGCACCAGGTCGAGCTCCGGGATTGCTCGCAGCATATCGATCGGCGCCGTGGCGATGCGCTGGGCGTGCACCAGATGGCAAGGCGCATCATACGCCACGCGAACCTTCACCGCACCACCGTGTTTCGGTCCGCCGGCGGCCGTGAGAAGCTCGCTCACGTCTCGCACCTTGGCCGACACCCGTTCGGCGCGCTCGCGCCATTCCGGCTCGTGCGCCAAGAGGTGCGCATACTCCTTCATCATCGCGCCGCATCCCGCGGCATTCACGCAGATGTGGTCTATGTCCGCACGCTCGAAAGCGGCGACATTGACTCTCGCGAGACGCCGAGCCGCGTCGGCGTCGCCCGCATGTGCGTGCAATGCGCCGCAACAGCCCTGGCCGGGCGCGTCGCGGAGCGCGTAGTCGTTCGTGACGAGCGTTCGCTCCGTGGCGCGATTCGTTTCTGTGAACAGGCCTTCCATCACGCAACCCGTCAGCAGCGCGACGCTTCCCCTACTGCCGCGTGTTTGTGGAACGGTGCGTACGCGCGACGTCCCTCGCCGGGTCGACGCAAGCATCGCCATCGCGAAGCCCGGTCGTCCGGGAAGTTTGGCTAGCAGGCGCGCGATTCCGAGTGCGCGCAGCACCCGTCCGCCGAGCATCACCAGCGCGAGGAGTCGC
>DASYSU010000403.1:0-2870 GCA_036002925.1 Gemmatimonadaceae bacterium
CGTGCTCGACTACTCGCTGGAAGAAATCGCCGAGCTGGTCGACTCGACCGTTGGCGGTGTCAAGGCGGCGCTGAATCGCGGCCGGTCGAAGTTGGCGGCGTTGCCTGAGCGATCGGTGTCTTCACGCGTGGTGAACAACGAAGTGTCGCAACTCCTCCACCTCTACGTGGAACGATTCAATCGTCGCGACTGGAGCGGACTGCGCGACCTGATCGCCGCCGATGCGCGCATCTGTGTGGCGGATCGTTTCGCCGGGCGGCTCACCGACTCGCCGTATTTCGGGACCTACGAGCGGATGACCATTCCGTGGCGCGCGGCGGTCGCCGAAGTCGAGGGCGAGCTCGCGGTCGTAACCTTTCGGCAGATCGACAATACTTGGGCAGCACACTCGATCGTTCGCCTCGACGTCGTGGACGATCAAATCGTGCGTGTCGTTGACTTTGGTCATTGCCCATGGGTTATTCCGGCGGCGTCGTCGATCCATTTCGTCGATGCGTCCGCGTAGCGATCGCGCTTCATCACGTATCCCGGAGGACGCGGGAGACGTACCACACCATGAGCGCTGGGATCAGCAACAGGAACGGCGAACCTGAATCGAGGACGTGTCGATGAGAACAGTCATGGTGCGGTACAAGCTGAAGGCCGACCGCGCGGCCGAGAATGAGAGCTACATCGGGAACGTGTTCGCGCAGCTGGAGCGCGAAAAGGTACCGGGCGTGCACTACGCCACGTTCAAGCTCGATGATGGTGTGAGCTTCATCCACATCGCATCGATCGATGTCGTGGATGGGGTGAATCCGCTGACGGAGTTGAGCGCGTTCAAGGCATTCACGGCCGGGATCAAGGATCGTTGCGAGGAGATTCCAGTCACGACGCATCTCAACGAGGTCGGATCGTACGAGTTCTTCGGCGCCCTAACGGCGCGGCGCTGAGGTCGACTCGACGACTCGGCGGCGATACCTTCCCGAGGCGCCGGAACAACCGTCGGCGTTGGTTGATCGGACCACGAACGATCGGCACGGGAACATGTCTGGGATCGTCACACCTGGCGCGGTGAACAATGCCGCGCAGGCGCACCCGATCGCGTCGACCGATCATCACGATCATCAGGCGGCGGATTCGCCCGCACTCCAATCGTTGGCGGGCGTGGCGGCAATCGGCGCCGGCATAGCGTGGATCGTGTGGGCCGCGATCAACGCACGAACGCACGGCGGACTCGACGTGGGTGCCGCCGCCGTCGGCGAGCCGCTAGCGCGACTGGGCGCTTTGCTCATGGTGTCGTGGAACGTCTTGCTGCTGCCCGCCGCCGTGGCATTCGACGCACACATGCGGAAGCGTTCCTCAGCCGGCGCAAGTTTGGTATCGCTCGCCGGCGTCACCGCGCTGTTGTTCTGGGCGTTCGGCGGTGCGACGCACACGATCACGCCGACGCTCGAAGTGAGCTATCTGGCGCTCTCCGCTCTTTGGTGGGGTGGGATTGGCGCGCACTTCCGCCGTCAGCGTCCGGCGTTCGGAATCTTTACACTCGTGCTCGCGGGCTTCGCGCTCTGGGATGCCATTCTCACGGCGTTCGAGCCGGTTCCGTGGGGTCTGTACCTCACGGCCGCGCCTAAGCTCCCGCTCGCGATTGTGTGGGACTTCTGGGTGGCCTGGGTTCTCGCGATGCGAGGGAGGGTCAATCTATCTTAGACGACGCGTCCCTTCGACGACCTCAATCACCTCGCCCATGCGCTCACTCGGTTTTTGCGGCGCACCGCGCCTTGCATCGTTCGCAATCGCAGCCGCCGTGCTGTGCGCGTGCGGCAGCGACTCGTCCACGTCGACACAAACCGGAGACACGGCTGTCGCTTCGGTGACCGTTTCGCCGACGACATTGAACCTCCATCCGGGTGGGACTGGAACGTTGACCGCCACGGCGCTCTCGGCGTCGGGCGCTACGCTCACGGGCAAAGCGTTCGTCTGGCAGTCATCGAACACGAGCGTTGCCACCGTGTCGGCGAGCGGAGTCGTGACCGCGGTGACGATTGGCAATGCGCAGATTTCCGTGATGAGCGAATCGCACTCCGCCACCGCGACAATCAACGTCACGCCGGGCGCGTAACTCCACTGCGACCTTCTCCAAGAAGAGCCGGTGAAGAGCCCGTGATAGATTCCTCGAACACTCTCTGAATCGAGGATCAGCATGATCACGCTCGCTCCAATCACGCTCGAGGGACACGGAGTTCGTTTGGAGCCTCTCACCGCGGACCATCGCGACGGTCTCGTGGCAGCCGCGACCGACGGCCGCCTCTGGGAGCTGTGGTTCACCAGTGTCCCCGAACCCGATCAGGCCGCGACGTACATCGCGAACGCGCTCGACGGACAGAAGGCCGGTCACATGCTGCCGTGGGCCGTTCGAGAGTTGGCGAGCGACAGCATCGTCGGCACGACGCGGTATCACGACGTCGTTCCGCAAATCGATCGCGTCGAGATCGGCTGGACATGGTACGCCGGACGGTGGCAACGCAGCCACGTCAACACCGCGTGCAAGCTGCTGCTCCTCGAGCACGCGTTCGAGACGCTCGGCTGCAAGGTGGTCGGACTCCGTACCGACAATTTCAATTTCGCTTCCCAGCGCGCGATCGAAGCCCTTGGTGCCAAGAAGGACGGTGTGATCCGCCATCACTTCGCGCGGCGCGACGGGACGGTGCGTGACAGCGTGATGTACAGCATTCTCGCAGGCGAGTGGCGCGACGTGAGACGACACCTCACCACGCGGCTCGCGCGTCGCGGCCGCCACTCGCTCGAGACCCAGGGCTAACGGCGACGCTACGGGACGATTACTCCGCTCTGAATGATCTTCATGAGCGCGGCGATCGCCGCTTCGAGCT
>DASYSU010000404.1:0-14876 GCA_036002925.1 Gemmatimonadaceae bacterium
TCGAAACTTCGTGGCCGAGAAGATCGGCGCGATCGCCAAGCCCGACGACATTCTCTTTTCGGCTGATCTGCCAAAGACGCGTTCGGGGAAGATCATGCGGCGGTTGCTGCGCGACATTGCCGAAGGCCGCGCGCTCGGCGACACGACCACGCTGGCGGATCCGAACGTCGTCGCGTCGCTCAAGGATCAGTACGAGGAGCGGGAAGGATGACGTTGATTGCTGGTTGCTGGTACTAGTTGCTGGTTGCTGGTAAGCGGATGCTAGTTGCTCTGGAGGCGTTTCAAGTGTCATCCTGAGGAGCAAAGCGACAAGGATCTGCTTTACGTGACGCCGCTCACAACACCACATCTTTGCTTGTCACGTCGACCGGCAGTCCTAGCGAACGCCAGCAACCAGCAACTAGCACCAGCAACTAGCACCAGCAACTAGCACCAGCAACTAGCACCAGCAACTAGCACCAGCAACTAGCACCAGCAACTAGCACCAGCAACTAGCACCAGCAACTAGCGTCCAGCTGCCCGCCTGGCCCAATCCCTGCCCTGTTCGAATTCCCAAATAGCCGTAGATTGGTCTCTATGTGGAGCTTGCTCCGCCGCCTATTTCCCGAACGCATCTTCCGTCGCAAGCTCGAGCCCGCCGCTGAACGGCGTCTCAAGCTCGCTCAGGCGCGAGCCGAAGAAGCGATCATCCGGGCCCACGTCGACAACGCGCTCATGTTCGTTGACACCCTGACCGAAGATCTCACGTTCGATCGGGCGATCGACACGTACGTCCGCGAGATGGCGATCCCCGAGCCACTGGCCAGTACGGTCGCGACTCGAACGCTCGTCGTGCTCGGTCAGGATCTCGTCCCGTACCGGCGGCGTGCGTACGATGGCAACGAGGGCGGAGAGGAGCGGCCCAAGCTTCGCATCAACGATGCGTCCCAAGGCCGGGCGCAGCAGAGAACCATCAAGCGCGCGTAGCTCCAACAAACAGGCGGAGCGCGTTACTCGCTGGTGAGCAGCTCCACGTCTCGCGTCTCTCTCCAATCCATGAGCGCGAGCACGAAGAGCAACAATACCATCGCGGCCGACCCGAGGCACCACTCGCACCACGCGTGGATCACGAACCCCTCGAGATAGTTGAGCCACGCCGTGAACAGCACGCCCCAACCGGCGAGCAGCAAGATCGCGAGCGATAGCCTCCGCGATTCGGCGAATCGCGGTTGCAACCCCGCGATCGAGAGACCCAGCATCAGGATGTAGAACCCGACGCCCCACGTCGCGACCGGGACGCCGAGGAAGACGGACCAACGACTAGTCTGGACTTGTTCGCACGAGCCGACGTTGCAGGCCAGCGTACCGATGAACCCAAACTTGTACAAGGTGAGGTACGCGCCAAGAAACAGCCCGGCGAGGCTGATCAAGGCCATCCACATGCGTTTGGTCATGGAGCTTTCTTGCCGCCCTTTGCTCCGCCCACCGTGGTCGTCTGTGCGGTGTCGCCGCTGGCCGCAGGGACGGCCCTTGCGCTCTTCGCGAGCGCGCTGTCGACCAGCTGCTTGAACTGATCGTATGGCAGCGCGTTGGCAACCTGCTGGTCACCGATGACGAACGTCGGCGTCGAGTTCACCTTGCGCTTCTCGCCGAGCGCCAGGTGCGCCTGGATTTTGGCTTGGTACTTCTTCGTATCGACGCACTGGTCGAACTGCTGCGTGTTGAGTCCGAGCTGGCGAGCAAACTCTTTCATGAGTTTGTCGGGGTTGCTCGTCGCCTCGCCGTTCCAGCGATCCTGGTTCTGGTAGAGCAGGTCGTGAAATGGCCAGAATTTCCCCTGCTCGTCGGCGCATGCCGCGGCGCGCGACGCCTGCCAGGTATTTCGATGCATCGAGAGCGGATAGTCTATGAAGCGCCACCGAACCTTGCCCGAGTCGATGAATGTCTTGCGAACATCCGGTTCCGTGATCACGGCGAATCGCCCGCACGCCGGGCACTCGAAGTCGCCGAACTCGGTGACCTCGACGGGCGCTGTCGGGCTGCCCATCACGTACCCTTCCGACTTCACGGGCGGCAGCGTCGTATCGACCGGGCTGGCGCTCGCCAGAGCGTTCGAGCGCGTCGACGCATACGTCAACGCGGCGATCCCACCGATGGCGATCACCGCGATGATCAGATAGAACGCTCGATTCGACGTCGACGACTTCTTCGACGCGCTCACCACTCCGGGCTTTCGTCCTCGTCCGGTTTCCACTCGCTTGTTGGCCATGTCGACTCGTCTTCTTTCTGGGCGTCACTCACGATCCGCCGGCTTTCGGCGACTTCGGGGGTGTCGTAAGTGATGCGGACTTCATAGTGAAAGAGCTCACTGCGAACGTCGCCGATCAGTCGCATGAGCTCACCGGCCTCATCGAGAAGGCGGCCTTCGCCGTCGAGCGCCTGGATTCGCTCAGCCAAGGCCCGCAAGAGCGCCTCGAGATTTCGCGCCCGCCCTTCGTCGTACGTCTGCTCCTGCTCCGCCATGGAAGGTACTGCCTCCGACCGCGTGTCCGAACGGTTTCAACCGCGTAGAAAGATGCTATGATGGTACCTAGGTTGCGCAATGGTTGCTGGTGGCAGGTGGCTGGTTACTGGTGCTGGTGGCTGGTTTCTGGTGCTGGTGGCTGGTTTCTGGTCGCTGGCAACTGCGTCGGGACAACACCAAGCAACTAGCACCAGCAACTAGCACCAGCAACTAGCACCAGCAACTAGCACCAGCACCCAGCACCCAGCACCCATTGGACGCAGATCTCCTACGAATTCCCGTTGGTCCAGGCTCGCTGCACGTGGAGCGTTACGGCCATGGCGGCGCACCGATCGTCCTCGTACACGGGTTTGGCACCTGTAGTTTCCTCTGGCGCGACGTTGGACCCGTGCTGGCGATGGCCAATCGCACGGCGTTCGCGATCGACCTGTTCGGCTATGGTGAATCCGATCGCCCTTTCGACGCGCAATTCGGTATCGAAGCCCAGTCGGACTACTTCGACCACGCGCTGACCGCTCTTCGCCTGTCGCGGGCCACGGTCGTCGGCATCGACCTGGGCGGAGCGGTGGCGATGCATCTCGCGTTCACCCGGCCGGAGCGCGTCGAGCGATTGGTGCTCATCAACGCAATCGCCTTCGACGACGTGCCAGCGGACGACATCAAGACGATGCAGCGCAACACCGCGCGATTCGCGCTTCGAATCTCACGCGGCGTACTGGGCGCCGCGCCGCTGATCCGCGAGTTGCTCGAGAAGAGCGTCGCCGACAAGGAGAACATGCCCGATGGGTTGATCGCGCGGTACCTCGCGCCGTACGTCGGCGACGACGGTCTCAACCACCTGCTCTCACTCGGCCGATCGGTGACGGATGAAGACATGCTCGACATCGATCTTGGTCTCCTCGACTGCCCCACGTTGATCGTCTGGGGAGACCAGGATCCGTTTGTCAGTCCGAAACTGGGAGACCGACTGGCCGACACCATCCCGGGCAGCAGACTGGTGAGGCTTCCCGGCACCGGTCGTCTCGTGCCTGAAGAAGCGCCCGATACGCTTGCCAACATGATCCTCGAGTTCGTCGGCGCGGCCGGAGTCGTGCGCGCCGAAGGGTAATAAATCGTTCCAATATCGGACGCTGAATGTCGGGGAGTTGTCAGGAAGCCCGGCGCAGCGATTGCAGGGTTCATTGCGTAGTTGATCTGAAGGGCCGCGAGCCCCGCCGCTATCAAAAAGTTCGAAAAATCGTTAGATTTGTCTGTCTCTTTCCCCACACTCTCATACATGGCCAAACAGAAGAACCGTAGCACGAAAGCCCCCGCGACGTCCTCGCCGTACGAGGAAGCTCGCGACGAGTTGTTTCAGCATATCATGCGGTGCGGCGTCGTTGGGTCCGCCGAGGAGCACCAAGCGGACTGGTTCACTGAGACGATGCAGTACATGAAGGACCGCTACCCCGAGTTGAGCGCCGAGCAGGTCGATGAGTTGCGCAAGCTGGGTGAGCGGTTCGCTCAGCCGCCGAAGAAGCGCGACGATACCGCGGCAGCCTGAAGTGACACACCGCTTGTAGATAGAAAAACGCCTCTCAGAAGAGAGGCGTTTTTGCTATCGCCAGCGCGGTCGCGAGGTGCGCAGCACAACGCCGATCCGCGTTCCACCACCGAGGCCGAGCTGAAGCGCGGGTGTCACCGGGCCGTGGACGCGTCCCTCCACGTCGATGACCACCGTGAGGTATGGACGCACTCGCTGCTGGCCATCGGTATACGGAACGCTGATCCCGCCGCCCAGGGACAGACCGAGGCGCGTTTCACGAAAGGGATCTAGCAAGAAGCGGCCGATGACGTCGACGCGTCCGCTGGCGCGCGTCGCATCATCATGCCACGTCGCGCCGGCCGCGGCATCGATCCCCAACCGGACGTATATGCCGAGCGGAAGGACGACTCCGGCTCCGCCCTGTGCGGCTGTTCCGAGTCCGACAATCGCGTCAGCGCGATACTCGGTGTATACCGGTGGCTGGTTTTGGGCCTCTACCTTCGACACCGCCACTCCGCCAAGCGACAAGGCGAGCGAAGCGACGAATCTGGCGCGCGTCATGAGACGAGGGATCACTGTTTTCGGGCGCGCCAGAGCGCATAGGTGTAGTCGACGATCGAATACACCGACGTGATCCCGACGAGCCAAAGGCACGGCGTGACGAGCGACGGCAGGCCGAGCAGCGCGGCGAAGGTAATGAGTTGAAGGACGGTGACGATCTTACCCGACATTCGCGCTTTGAACTCCACGCTCTGGAGCCACGGCACGAACCGCGAGACCAGGAATCCGATCGCGGTCATCAGATCGCGCGAGATCATGATGAAATAGCCGACAGTCGACAGCTCGCCCATGAACAGGAACGTCGACACGGCGACCAGGGCGAATACGCGGTCGGCGAACGGATCGATCAGCGCGCCCAATCGCGTCGTCCATCGCGCACGCCGCGCCAGCCACCCGTCGAGGAAATCGGTAATGCCCGCCAGGCCAACCAATCCGAGGCGCACGTCGACGCGCTCGACCACGACGAAGCCCGCGGCAAGCAGGACGCGCGACAACGAGATGATGTTCGGAAGAGCGCGAAGCGTCGCGCGCGCGGCCATGAGCGAAAGCTACGCGAGCCCAGGAACGCTTGCCAGCGCGAGAGTGCGTTCGTAGCTTCGCGTCGTGAGCAAATATCGAATTCTCCGTGTCGCCGCGGTCGCGCTGACGAGCGCGTGTGGCCCGAAAACCACGGTCCCTACGCGCGCCGCGCCCGGTCCGGCTCCGGTGGTCTCGACGGCGCGCATCGCGCAAGGCGTCGACGTGTCGACGGGACTCCAACGCGACACACTCGTGATGGCGGCGCTCGCCGACATCGATCCGGCGCGCATCCGACATACCGACTCGATGCTCGTCTCGTTCGGGACGCGAAACACGTTCTCGGATACACTGTCGACGACGCGCGGCATCGGCGCAGCGCGACGCTGGATTCATTCGCAGTTCGATCAGTACAGCCGTGATTGCGGTGGGTGTCTCAAGGTCGAGTACTTCGGCAAAGTTCAGGACGTTCGACGCGCCGTTGGACGAGACACGATTACACGAACGGCGAACATCGTCGACGTGCTCGCCTGGCTTCCGGGACGCGATACCACACACGTCGTCGTCATGACGGGACACTACGATTCGTGCGTCTGCAGCGCCGGTGGCTCGTTCGATTCGACATCGACCGCTCCCGGCGCCGACGACGACGGATCCGGTACGTCGGCGATCGTCGAGTTGGCGCGCGTTTTCGCGAAGCGATATCCGAAAGGTCTGAGCTCGTCGGTCATCTTCGCCGCGGTGGCAGCCGAAGAGCAGGGCCTCTACGGTTCGCGCCAACTCGCCGAGCGATTGCACGAGCAAGGCTACAAGGTCATTGCCGGCATGACGGACGACATCGTCGGGAACACGACCACCGAAGACGGCAGCACCGACTCGACGAGCATGCGCATCTTCGCGGCGGACCCCGACAATTCGCCCAGTCGCGAGCTTGGCCGGTATGTGTGGGCGCTCGATCGCGTGTACTTGCCGAACTTCGAGGTGCTTCCCGTCTGGCGTCTCGATCGCATCGGCCGCGGCGGTGATCACGAGCCGTACGTCACACTCGGCGACGCGGGCCTTCGATTCACCGAGCGTCTCGAGAACTACAATCGGCAGCATTTACCGACGGACGACTTCGCGCATGTGAATTTCCGCTACATCGCAAACGTCGCACGCGTGAACGCGATGACGGTGGCATCACTCGCCGACGCACCGCCGACACCCGTGAACGCACGCGCGGCGCGTCAAGGACGAGCTGGGGCCGACAGCAGCAGCGGCGCCGTGGCCACGCCTTCGAGTGGCGGACAGGCCTGGACGCTGAGTTGGGACGCGTCGCCCGGTGCGACCGGCTACGAGTTGTTGATTCGACGCACGACGTCACCGACGTGGGAAGAGCTCATCCCGGTCGGCACCGTCACCCGATGCACGCTCCGGCGACAGCTCGACGACGAATGGGCCGGGATTCGCGCGGTCGGCGCAAATGGCGCGCGTTCCATGGCTGCGTCCATGCCCGCGCCCAATCCGCCTCGTGGAACCGTAGCCGCCGCGCGACCGCCGACACCTCGCGGTGGACAGCCCGCGGGCCCGCCACCGCCGGCGTGTGGCGCGTGAGTTGGCCGCCGACACGACGTTGGACAGATCGCATTCCCACCTGACCGCCGAGTTCAGTGGAGTTCCCGCCGAGCAACTGCGCGATGCGACGTTGCTCGGCGGTCTCTTGATCGCGGCGGCGAGTGCGGTCGGTTTCAGCACGATTGGCGTGCCGGCTGTTCGACAACAATCGGACGGCGGGATCTCGGCCATGCTGCTCCTCGATGGCGCGCACATCGCCATTCATTCGATTCCTGAGCGGCACACGTTGCTCTTCGACGCCGTCGCGCCGGCGTCGCACGACTTTCGCAAAGCCATTGAAGTCTTTTCGCGCCGGCTCACGGCGCGAGAGGTGAAGAGCGACACGCGCGGACGCGGATGAGACCCCTGCTAGCGCCGGCGCAACTCGCGCTGACGGTCGTCATTCTGATCTGGGACATCGTGCTGGCGGGGCGCATGGCGCAGAACCGTCAAGCGCCGCGCGTCTTTCAAGCGCTGTGCGGCCTCGCCGCGCTACTCGTCCTTCCGGGTCTGTTGCTCACGCTCGCGACGTCGACAGTCATCACGGGTCGCGCCGTCGTCACGATGGACTGGCTCTGGCCCGTCGTGTTGGCGCTCTTCGCCGCGCAGGCGCTATACGCTCTCGCGCGCCGAATGGTCAATCCGCTGTGGGGCGTTCCGATTGCGATCTACAACGTGCTGATCGCGATCGTCGGTTTCGTTCGCTACATGATCGGCCACGGACACCCGTGGGTCGAGCCATTCGCCGCGTTGCTCGCGGCGCAGAGTCTGGCGATGGTGTTCGCCGGCGGAACGTCGAACGTGCTGGCGACGCCGCTCTATTTGAACATGCCGATGGTGTCGCCGGCGTTTCCGGCGCTTCGTCCGCTCACCGGAGCATTTCGCTTCGCGATGGCGCTGCTCGCTCTCGTGTGGACCGTGGCCATTACGGTGGTCGGCCTGCCGCGTGCGATCGTGCAGCTTCGGAACTATGAGGCGCACCGGCGCGATCAGCTGCGCGAGCGGCCAGACGCCGATTTCGCCGTCGGGCTCAAGATTCTTCCTGATTTGGCGTCGCCGCCGCCACCGGCGGCAATCCGAGGCGACTCCGCGTTGCTCGATGCAATGGACCTCGATGCCATCGAAGTGGTCGTGTTGCCAGGCGTGAGTCGTTTGGCAATCGATTCGCTGGCGCGGACGCTCGATCCGGCGCGACGAGACAGCGCCTTGCTGGTCGTCGCGCTGGGGTACCGCGGCAAACTGGTGCCTGAGTTGGAGAAGGCACCGCTCGATGAGGCGCAACGGTTGGCAACGCTGCGACTGGTGGTCGATCGGCTGCGTCCGGACATCGTGCTCCCGGCAGAAGATCCGTACGGCAGCGGCGAGCGCGCTCTCGGAGTGCTGCCACCGGAAGAGTGGGAAGCGTATTTGTCCCGCGCCGCTCACGTCGTGAAGGGCATCGATCGGAACGTCCGCGTGGGTGTGGCCGCATCGGCGTATACGCCTAGTGACAGTGCGCTGTATGCCTGGGCTGTCTCGTCGCGATCGCCCATCGACATTGTGGGATTCTCATTGTTTCCCTCGCCGTACGTGGGCGGCGGCATTCAGGCCTACACACAGACGGCCGATCGATGGATGAATGTGCTGCGGCCGCGGAAGGAGCACTGGGTGTTCGCCACGGGCGGTTATCCACTCGCGTACGGCGAGCGAAGCCAGGAAGAGGCGGTGTGGGAGGTGATGGCGTGGGCGACAGGTCGCCCGATCATCAAGGGACTGATCGTCTACGAGGCCGGCGACTATGGGCAGTCGCGCGGACTTCGAGCGCCCAACGGCCGGTTACGACCGGCCGCCGCCGCGGTCATGCGGGCGATACGTGGACTGCGCGAGTCGGCGCGCTAGCGACGGCGCCGTCGCTGGCGCCTGACGACGTTCGGCTGACGAGATAGAAGCATCGGCTGGCGTCGGCGCTGACTTGCACGCCCGAGATCGCGTAGCCGCGAGCCAGGGCCCACTGGAAGTGATCACGCACGGCGAGACGCCACGTGTGCGCCGTTGCCGGCGATCGGCTCATGACGTCGAGTACGTCGGCGGGAATTTCGATCAACGCCGTCTCGGGATTGCGATCGCCCACAGAGATCGTGATGTCGCTCAATCGCGGAAAGGCGGTGAGGATCGGGAGTCGATCAAGCTCCGGCACGTTGACGGGGGCCGATGCACGGCCCGCGGACTCGAGGCACACGACGAGGCGGTCGGTCGCCAATCCATAGTGCAGCGGACTTTCGGTGGTGCCGTACATGTCGGGTACGTACTCGACGACTTTCGCTCCGAGGCGATTGAGATTGAAGTACGCATTCTTGGCCATCAGCGGATCGAACGACCAATAGATCCGGGTAATTCCGAGCGCGGCAAGCGTGTCCCGCTGATACTCTTTGAGCATCCGGCCGAGGCCCATGTTCCGCGCCGACTCTCGCACGCCCAGCATGTGGGACCAGTGGGCGAGCTGTCCATCGCGGACGCCGCTGATGCCGAAGACAAATCCGAGCAATGTGCCGTGCTGGTCGAACGCGCCGGCGGCGAGGCCGCCCACGTACTCCACGACATGGAGGAGCGTGGCGGGAACGACGTCGGCCTGATCCCAGCCCCAGACGCGTCGCTGCAGTTCGACGCAGGCCCGTCCGTCCTCGACGGTGGTGAGCGGGCGAATGCGGATCGTGGCGCCGCCGACGGTGCGTGTGATCGGGTCCGGCTCGGAGGCGGGCGCGAACGGCAGATGATCAACCATGCGGCTGGAGGTTGAGAGATGGGCGCCGGGACGGCGATCCAACGGTACTGCGTGAAATGGTATACCGCAACGGTCGACCGCCTCTGGTCCCGAATCGAACCGATTGACAGGCCGACGGCCAGGGTGATATTGGTCTCGCTATACCAGTTTGGTATGCCAAAATCTGGTTCGCCGGCCGGCCGCCCCGCGCGACGGCCGCGCCGTGTCCCTCTCCACTGAGACCGTCTCCATGACCACCAGCCGGTGCCGCGCTCTGCGGCCTTTCCTCATCGCCGCGTCGCTCGTCGCCATCGGACTGCAACCGACGAACGCCCAGGAACCCTTTCCGGGACTCGACGCCTACATCACCCAAACCCTCGCGACCTGGCACGTACCAGGCGTCAGCGTCGCGATCGTGCGCAACGACTCGGTCCTGTACACCAAGGGCTATGGCGTCCGCGCCTTCGGGACCACGACGCCGGTCGACGATCACACGCTGTTCGAGATCGGCTCCAGCTCGAAAGCGTTCACCGCCACCTTGGTCGCCATGCTCGTCAGCGACGGCAAGATGCGTTGGGACGCCCACGTGACCGACTACCTGCCGGGCTTCCGCCTCTACGATCCGTACGCGAGCGCCGAGCTCACGGTGCGTGACGCGCTCACGCATCGCAGCGGCCTGGCCCGCGGTGAGCTCGTCTGGCTCGGCGCCGGCATCTCGCGCGACGAAGTCCTGCGCCGCGTGCGCTATCTCAAACCGGCATGGGGGTTCCGGTCGCGCTTCGGCTATCAGAACATGATGTATCTCGCCGCGGGCGAAGCCGCGGGCAAAGCCGCCGGCACAACCTGGGACGATCTCGTCGCGAAGCGCATCTTCGAACCGCTCGGCATGACCTCGAGCACCACGTCGATGCCGGCTGCGAACGCGACGAACATCGCCTCGCCCCACGTCGCGCCGCACGACAGCCTGCGCGCGCTCGCTCGAAGCAGCCTCGAAGACATCGGACCCGCCGGCTCGATCAACTCCAACGCCCGCGACATGGCGCAGTGGCTGCGCTTCCAACTCGCCGACGGCCAGTACAACGGCAAGCGTCTCGTCAGCTCGGCGGCGCTCAAGGTTACGCACACGCCGCAAACCATCATCGGACCGGGCGAGCTCGGACCGCCGGACTCGCTCGTCACCTTCAGCACCTACGGCATGGGGTGGATCGTCGAAGACTACCGCCACCAGCTCGTGTGGCAGCACGGCGGCAACACGCTCGGCATGACCGCCGCCGTGGGCATGATGCCCGAGCACAAGTTCGGCGTCGTCGTGCTGAGCAACATGGCCGGCTCGCAAGTTCCCGATTTGCTCATGCGCTACATCTTCGAGCGCCAGCTCGGACTTCCCAAGCGGGATGTCAGCGCCGAAGCGTACGCGCGATACACGGTGCAGCGCCGTCGCGCCGACTCCGTCGAGAAGGCGCAGCTCGCTCAGCGCACGCCCGGCGGAAAAACGCCGCTCGCGCTCAGCGCCTATGAAGGCACGTACAGCGACAGTCTGTACGGCGACGCCACCGTCTCGATTCAGGACGATCACCTCGTCCTGACCCGCGGCGAATGGAAAGGCCCGCTCACGTACTGGAACGATGAGAACTTCCGGTGGAGTGAGCTCTCGATGTTCGTCAAGTTCGACGTCGCGCCGGCCGGTACGGTCAGCGGCATGACATTCGGATTGCCCGGCGACGTGTCGACGTTGACCCGGAAGCAAATCCGCCCGAACTCATCGGCTACTCGAGACGCTCTTGTTCCGCAAAAACCGCGTGAGAAAGTCCTGCATGCGGCCGAAGGTCATGAGCCACCGACTGTGCAGTAGCGTTTCGTGCGTGTCGTCGGGATTGACGATGAGCTCGAAGTAGACGTTG
The DNA here is from genome assembly GCA_036002925.1 of Gemmatimonadaceae bacterium. Taxonomy (GTDB): domain Bacteria; phylum Gemmatimonadota; class Gemmatimonadetes; order Gemmatimonadales; family Gemmatimonadaceae; genus JAQBQB01. The sequence continues at coordinate 11,340 of DASYSU010000404.1, forward strand.
CGCGTCCGTAGCAGATCGACGAGGCCGATCGTCTGGGCGAAGTCGACGTTGCGATCGTCGTCGTTGTGCCAGATGAGGACTGGCGATTTCCACTGATCGATCGCGGAAATCGCCGACGACTTGTACGAGACGTCGTTCGAGTCGAGCGAGTTACCCCAGAGGTGAACGCCCGCCATGTCGACGCCGGCGGCAAAGATGTCCGAGTTGCGAGCCAACGCCTGCGCGGTGAGCACGCCGCCGTACGACAGGCCCCAGATGCCGATGCGCGCCGGATCGACGTCGGCGCGCGTCTGCAAGTACTTCCCCGCTGCGAGCACGTCGCGATACTCGGCGTTGCCACGGCCGCCGGTATTCGCGGCGGTGCGGAACGATTTCCCGTAACCGATTCCAGAGCGGTAGTTCACCGACATGACGACGTACCCTTGGCTCGCCAGCCACTCGTTCACGGCGTACGCCATGTGGTAGAAGTCCATGTAGTGATAGCCGAGCAGCATTTGGCGAATCGGTCCGCCGTGGACGAACACGACTGCAGGCCGCCGTTCGCCGGGCTTCAGATCCTTCGGCAGGAAGAGCTGATTGTGGAATTCGACCCCGTCCTCGGCCTTGAGTACGATGGCCTCGGGCGCGACCTGCGCGACGGCGAGGTAGTCCTTCGTCAACGTGGGATAGATCAGCTTCGTCGCACCGCCATCGCGCGCGACGATTCCGACGGACATGGGCCGCGTCGCGGCCGAGGTGAGCACGGCGACTTGTTTTCCCGAGGCGAGAGCGGCGGGATACATCTCGATCTCGCTCCCGGTCGTAATCTGCACCGCCGACCCACCGGCCGTCGGCACGCTCCACAAATGGCGACGATCGATATCGCCGACGTTGGTCGCGTAGAACAGCGTCTTCCCGTCGTTCGAGAGACTGGTCGATTCCACGGCGCCAGCACCCGGTGTCAGCTCCGTCGGCGTGGTCGTACCACCCGCGACGCTCACCGAGTAATAGCGAATCCACTCCTCCGGCTCCTGCGCGAAGATGACGTGATCGCCGGCCCAGGCGATCGCGTTGATGTTCGGAAAGGTCTTGTCGTTCGGCTGATTATGCCAAAACTCGTGACCTTCGCCCGTGGCGGCGTCGGCCACCATGAGAGAAAGCGAATAACCACCCTTGAACACGGCTCGATACAACCCGTCGGCAGGTTGAGTCGGCGTGTCGTTGGTGCCACGCCCACCCCGGCCGGCGTTGCCACGACCTCGGCCGGACGCTGGCCCGCCAGGGCCACCGATTCCGCCGACGCCCGGCTGCGCCTGTTGTCCGAAGGGCGTGCCCGGTCGACGAATGAACGCGACCTGCTTGCTGTCCGGCGACCACGTCGGGCCGGCGTCGAAATCAACGCCGGGCGCGAGATAGGTGAGATGCCGAGTCTTCAGGTCGTAGACGCCGACGTACGAGTGGTTCTCACGCGCGCTGACGAACGCGAGTCGCGAGCCATCGGGCGACCAACGCGGTGTGACGTTGCGTCCCCACTCTTTGATCAGCGGTTGCGCGGTCGTGTCCGACTTCTCCGCTACCGGCTGCGCGAGACGCACGCGGTAGATCTGGCCGTCCTTCGAAAACGCGACCGACGAGCCATCGGGCGCGAGCGCGCCGGCGTCGCCCTTGGTGAGCTTCCACGCGCCCGTGCCATTGGTTCGCGCCGCCCAGATGGCGCGCTCGGGACCATTCGGATTACTCGACGGATTGGCGATCCATCCTTCTCGATTCGGCTCGCTCCCGCGCGTGAATGTGACAACCGATCCGTCATCGGAGATCTCGAGGTCGGACAGCACGACGCCGTCGTCATCGAGAAACTTGGTCAACCGAATCGGTTTGAAATCCGGCGCCGACGCTGCGTAGACGTTTCGCATGCCACGCTCATACACGAGCCAGGCAATGCGATCGGCCTTCTTCGCCGACACCAAATCCGACGGAAAGCCGGGGCTGATGAACGGCGCGACCGGCGACGCGGTTTGCGCTCGAAGACCACTTGCCGAGACGGCGACGGTGAGCAACGCGCACACGATGGGGCGGCGCATGATGATTCTCCTATTTCGGAAAGCGAACGAGCTCGTTCATGAGCGGGATGCCGCCCTTCACCGCCGTCGGTGTGTGGCGCGAGCAGACGATGGCCGGCGGCGTTCCGGCGACGCCACAATTCCCGATGACGTCGAAATCGGTTGCGTACGGAATCCCTTCCGACGAGAGGAAGGTCGGTCCGTCGGCGATCTGAAAATGCACGTGTGGCTCGGTCGAATTCCCCGAGTTGCCGAGCAGCGCGACGACCTGCCCGCGCTTGACGTGATCGCCGACTTTAACACGCAGCGAGCCAGGTTGAACGTGCGCGTACAGCGCGTAGCGTCCATGCCCAATGTCGATCGCCACGTGATTCCCGCCGACGGTCACCATGGTGATCGGCACGGCTCGTGAGTTCACGCCCGGCACGTTTTGCGGAATGCTGTCCCTGGTCTCGACGACGATGCCGTCGGCCACGGCCAAGAGCGGCGTTCCGTACGCATAGTAGTTCTCGTTCTTCGACGGATCGCCGTGATGCGAGTTCCCCGTCGAATCGACCTGCAGAAAATCGATCGCGAATCGCTGGCCGATCGCGACGTGACCGTCCAATCCCAGCACGAGCCGACGATGGCCGGACGAGTTCGACGGTCCGTTGAATGCCGCCCACTCACCCCGCACCGGCGGCGAGATCACCACCACATCGTGCGCGACGGGAGTGACGGTTCCCTCGAGCACGACGAGCGTCGTGTCGGGCGGCTGGGCCTTGCTCGAGTCGGCGGGAGCCTTGGTCGAGTCGGCGCGTTCGGGTCTGAACGTCAGTCGATGACGCAGCGTGGCCGGCGGATGAGCTGCGTCAACCGGAATCCAGAGGTAGACGTACGCACGCAATCCAGCGCCGATCTTCGCGCGTTGGGCCGCGGGAATCACCGGCGCCGGTCGCACGATCACGCGCAACAGCGCGCTGTCGGCGAGGTTCATGACCGTGGCGTGACTCGCGTCATCGATCACCTCGACGCGGCGCAGCGTCATCGGCGTCGACGTGAGGTTCGTGACGTGCAGCTCGTACGCGACGAAGGCGCCGGAGTCACTCACCGCTACGGTCGGCGCTTTGGGAACTCGAAACTCGATCGACGGAGGAATCTGGGCCTGTGCGCCCACCGCGCTCGGCGTAGCAACGATCGTTGCTGCGCCGAGCGATCCGATGATGCCAATGGCCTGCGCGAAGGTCACGGCGTCTTCGGGATGCTGGGATTATTGATTCGCTCGACGTCGGGCAGCGGAAAGCAGGATTGCTGGTCGTAGACGCCGCTGGCGAGCGCGTACGGCGTCCCCGCGGCGGGCAGGATCGGCAGCTTGTAACGACGGAGGTCACCGAGCCGGTGACCCTCGAGGAATAGTTCGCGACGTCGTTCCTCGACCAGTTGCGTCAGGACCTGCGCGGCCGTTTGTCCGGTGGCGTCGTAAGCCGGCAGTCCCGGATGTGTCGCCCGTGCGGCATTG
>DASYSU010000405.1:0-11416 GCA_036002925.1 Gemmatimonadaceae bacterium
GCCGGGACGGCGACGATGTCGCGCCGACCGCCGTCGACGTTGACCGTACCAAGCACCGGCGCCGCGGGGAGATCGTAGTCCCACAAGCCGTGATGCACGGTTTGGAAATACCACACGCGGTGCCCATTGCGCGCGTCGAGACAGACGATCGATTCCGCGTACAGATTGTTTCCCTTGCGTGCCCCGCCATACCAATCGTTGCTCGGTGTACTCACCGGGAGGTATACGAGCCCGCGCCGTTCGTCGACGCTGAACGGCGCCCACACGTTCGTGTGGCCGGTCGTCTTCCACGAGTTGTCGCGCCACGTTTCGGCGCCGTCATCACGGTCGCTACGAGGAACGGGACTGAAGCTCCAGGCGCGCTTTCCGGATTTCACATCGAACGCCTGGACGTCGCCAGGAGGATCGTTCGGGTAGATCAATTTGTCGGCGACGCCGTTGCCGACGATGACGAGGTTGCGCCATACGACGGGCGGCGACGTCTGCGTGTAATGAAGCTTGTTGACGGGCTTTCCGTTTCGCGACAACTCTTTGGTGAGATCGACGACGCCGGTGTCGCCGAACTCTCGGATCGGCGTACCGGTCGCGGCGTCGAGCGCGATCAAGCGCCAGCGACTGTTCATGAAGATTCGACGCTGCTTGCCGTCGGTCCACGTGGCGACGCCGCGGTGGACGAATCCTGTTCCGTTCGGCGGCTGGCCCAGGGCGTACGCCTTGGGATCGTACGACCAGAGCTCGTGGCCGGTATTGGCATCGAGCGCGACGACACGATTGTACGACGTGCTGAGATACAATGTGTCGCCGATCATGAGCGGCGTTGCCTGGAAATTTCCGGGACGCGTGCGCGGATCCGAGTTCGGCGTTTCGCCCGTCGCCCACTCCCAAACCTTCGTCAGTTGGGCGACGTTGCCGCGATTGATATCGGTGAGCGTGGAGTATTTCGTCGCCGCGAGATCGCCACCCCAGGCAGGCCATTCGTTGCCGGCCTGGGCGCTCGCGGTTTGCGACAGCGCGGCGAGTGTGAGGACCAACGCGATTCTCATGCGGTCAATATGCCGCCTGCCTCGCGGGGAGGAAGAGCAGGGTGGAGGGTTGAGGGTGGAGGGTACAGGGGAGGATGGCGCCTTCGGCGTTAACGGCGTGGGCAACTTCAAATGCAATTGAGTGGCGCGTAGCGCCACGTACCGCCGCTCAACCAGCCACCCTCAACCCTGCACCCTGAAGTATCTCGCGCCTACCCACCATGCCCCGGCCAGTAGCGCCGCCCATGGAGCGAGAAACACCACGCCATAGATCAGCATCGACGCCGACGTCGCCAGCAGTCCAAGCGAGCGATGCAGCGCCTCTGTCACAGGCTCGGCGATGCCACCAGAAGCAATTTGCCCGAGCTCGTAGACGTCGACCGCGATCGATGACACGGCGACCTGACGATCGTAATACCGGCGTTCGCCTTTCATCTGCTCGAGCTCCGTGACCGCGCGCGACAATTCGCGCTCGACCTCGAGCACGTCGGCAAGTTTTCCTGTCCGGTTCTCGAGCAGTGCCCGAAGCCGCGCGACAGTCGCTTCTTTCACGACCGTTCTTGTCTCGAGATCGGCGTATTCCTTGGTGATGTCCTGTGTCGAGATATTCTCGCTCTTCACCTTGCCGAGCGGTCGGAGTCCGGAGAGGATGTCGTTGAACCGCGGCGATGCGACGCGGATGACGAGGTGGGCGTTGCGCTTGCCGTTCGCGTCCTGCGTCACGTGTGCGTCGGCAACGAGCGCGTCACGCTCCACCGCGAGATTCTCGATCGATCGGAGCGTGGCGCCGACATCCTTGGCCTCGATCCGTAGATCAGCGGTGCGAATGAGCTTCTGGTCGGCCCACGTTGCGGCCGGCGCTCGACCCACACCTTGCGCCCGGGCGGCAGCAACAGATGAAAGTTGTTCCGCCAGGGCAGGTGACGCCGCGTCACTCAGCGACGTCGAGGCGACGCTCGCCGACATGATTCGCTCCCTCGTCGGCACCGCCCGATCGCAGCCGACTGCGCCCACAGTAAGTGCGACGAATATGAAACGGATCGGTGCCATCATGCGCCTAGCCTCGACGGACGTGAGTGAAAGCGTTACGGCGCGCGCGCGCCTCAAGTGAGACGCGCGCCAGGTTCACTCTTGCACATCGCTCGCACGCTCCATCACCCCTGAGATCGACGCATGAGCTCTACAAACCTGCTCGGTCGAAGGAGCGGCGGCCGCTGGATCCGATTCCTTGCGGAGCCGCTGGCTTTGCCCCATGATGGATGCGGTTCGCTGCCTAAATCGGCCGTCTCGTCACCAGAAGAATTCGAGTTTCGAAGCGGATCCCCCACCGTTTGAGGTGCACATGAAACGCCTCTCGTCCCGAGTGTTCGTCAACGCATTCATCGCCATCGTGGCACTGGCGTTGGGCGCACCCTCCCTTCACGCGCAAGCGGCGACCATCACCGGCCGCGTCATGTCGGAGTCGGGACAACCGATCGAGAATGCCAACGCGATCATCACCGAGTTGAACGTCTCCGTGGGTACCAACCCGCAGGGGCGATTCTCGATCGTGATTCCCCCGGCGCGAGTGCGCAGCCAGAACGTGCTTCTCCGCATTCGAGCGATCGGGCACCTCTTGCAAACTCGCCAGATCCAGATCACACCGGGGACGCAGAACTTCGAGTTCACGCTCGCGCGCGACATCAATCGTCTGCAGGAAGTCGTCGTCACCGGCGTGACCGGCGCGACGGAACAAAGGAAGACGACCTTCGCGGTCACGTCGCTCAACTCCGACCAGGACCTCGTCGTGAAACCGGCGAGCGCGCTGGCGTCGATCGCCGGTAAGGTGCCCGGGGCGAGCGTAGTCGGATCGAACGGACGTCCGGGAACAGCCCCGCAGATCGTCCTGCGCGGCGCTCACTCGATCAACGCAACGAACCGCGATCAGGGACCGCTCATCATTGTCGACGGAATTCTGCTCAACGGCAACAGCACCGACATCAATCCCGAAGACATCGAGTCGATCGAGGTCGTGAAGGGCGCCGCGGGAGCATCGATGTATGGATCGCGCGCCCAGAACGGCGTCATCTCGATCAAGACGAAGCGCGCGGCCGACGGCGCGTCGGGCCTTCGCATCGAAGCACGCCAGGAGGTCGGCGCCGACGACATTCAGGGGACCTATCCGTTCCCAACGCGCACGACGGTCATGCTCGACGAAACGGGCACGCGCTACTGCGTGAAGAACTCCGCCTTCCCGAGCTGCTCGCGCACAATCGATTGGGACACCGAAGCTCTCCGCATCAACGACGTGCAGAACGCCACCGTCGCTGCCTCGAACCCTCTCGAGCGCGACTTCGGCTTGAGCGTCAATCCGACGAAGACGGAGCTGAAGGGTCTGTTCGAGGTGAGTCAGTGGGCGAAGATGTACAACCCGATCGATCGCATCAAAACCAATCAGCCGCACGTCAGCTCGACAGCCAACCTGACGGGGCGCACGGGTGCGACGGGCTACTACATGAGCTTCAACAACTTCATCCAGAACGGCCCGGTGAGGTACGAGCACGGCTACAACCGTCAGTCGGCGCGCGCGAACATCGACCAGACCATCGGCGCGAAATTGAATTCCTCGCTGCAGATGGGATACACGCGCAGCCAGCAGTTCCCCGATAACTTCGGTTGGTTCGGCCTGACGCGTGAGCACGCCGCGGCCGATCTCCTCGCGACGGATACGCAGGGCCGCATCTTCTATCGCCCCGATATCACGTCGGTCACAGGCACGCAGACGACGAACAACAACCCGCTCTACTTCGCCAATGCGACGAGCGGCCGCACGGACGCAAGCCGATTCCTCGGCTCGTTCAACACGCGCTACACCACCACCGATTGGCTGTCGTTCGAGTCGCAAGTGGCGATCGACGAGCGGCGACGCAATACCGTCTCGCTTCGTGACGTCGGCTTCCGCTCGGTCATCGTGAACGACGCGGCGAGCCTGGGGCAAATGTCCGCCTCCGAAAACAACGATCTCTCGTACAACATGGGGCTGAGCGCGTCGGCCACCCACGACTTCGGACGCAACCTCACGTCGCGGCTCGACCTCCGCTACAACTACGAAGATCAGGAAGCGAACAACGTCGGCGGTTCGGGCTCGACCCTCACGCTCGGCGGTCTGATGGATCTCGACAACGCCACGACGTCGCTCAATCCGGATTACAGCCGGTCGTCACAACGGACGAACGCCGCGTCGGTTGCCGGCACGCTCGGCTACAGGGACCGGTACTTCTTTGACGGCTCACTGCGTAGAGACGGCAGCTCGCTGTTCGGCGCCGATCAACGGTATCACAACTACTACAGGGCATCGGTCGCCTGGCTCCTGACGGACGAGCCGTGGTTCAGGGGCACCAGTATTGTCGATCAACTCAAGCTCCGCGCAGCCGTTGGAACTGCCGGCGCGCGCCCGAGCTTCAATGCCCAATACGAAGTGCTGACCCTCGGCACCGGCGGATCGATCACCGGCACCACGCTCGGCAACAAGAACCTGCGTCCCGAGAACACGATCGAGACGGAGTACGGTATCGACGCAGAGCTCTTCCATAAGTACGGATTGAACATCACTTACGCGCGCGACATCACCACCGACGAACTGCTGCTCGTCCCGTTGCCCGTGGCGTCGGGCTTCTCGAATCAATGGCAGAACGCCGGAACATTGGACGGCCGAACGTGGGAAGTGTCGCTCAATGTGCCAGTCGTCTCGAAGAAGAGCCTCATCTGGACGAGCCGGGTGAACTGGGATCAGAACCGCACTTACATCACGCGGCTCGACGTTCCGGAATACTTCAACACGACCGCGCGCTTCGCTGTCGGCGAGCGGTACGGCAATGTGTATGGCAAGCAGTTTGTGCAGAACTGCTCACAGCTGCCGAGCGATTTCCAGTCACGATGCGGCGACGGAAAGGAATGGCAGAAGAACGATCAGGGCTACGTCGTCTGGGTCGGCGTCGGAAATTCGTACAAGGACGGCATCACGAAGAATCTGTGGCAGTCGATGACGGGCGGCTGCATCGTGAACGGCGTCGTGTCGGGGTCGATCCAGGGCATCAACAACTGCCTCGCGGCCGGCGGCAAGGTGAATACGCCGTGGGGCCAGCGCCAAGTGCATTGGGGCATGATCACGACCGTTCGTGACTCGAACGGCGCCGAGCAACTGCGCAACCTCGGCAACAGCGCACCGCTCTGGAAGATCGGCTGGTCGCACAACCTTCAATTCAAGCGGATCAATGTCTATGCACTGATCGACAAGACGTTCGGCAACCACGTCTATAACGAAGATCGCCAGTGGTCGTTCGGCGACTTCATGACGTCGGACGCGCAGCAGAATGGGAAGAGCGTGGAGGAAGCGAAACCGATCGGCTACTACTGGCGCGCGGCAGCTCCGGAAAGCGGCGCAGGCGTGGGCGGCACATACTCGGTGCTCGGAGCGAACACGATCTCGTTCGAGGACGCGAGCTTCGTCAAAATCCGCGAGCTCTCCGTGTCGTACAACATCGGCGCAGTGAAACACGTGGCCGGCGACTGGAGCATTACCGCCGTTGGCCGAAATCTCCGCACCTGGTCGGGATACACGGGCTGGGATCCCGACACCGGCGGGTCAGGGCCAAACGGCGCAGCCGGCGGCACAACGACCAGCCAGATTCAATCGGGGGCGCTCTACTCGACGCAGTCCTCGACGTACCCGCAGATGCGGAACTTCACGCTCACGCTCTCATCCAAGTTCTAACACCGCATCGGATCACCGGGCGCGGTATACGCCCGGTGATCCGAATCCTAGGAGAAGAAGAGATGAAGGCGACTCTCACACTCGGAGCTGCGGCAGCGCTACTCGTCGCTGGTTGCGGGCAGAACTTTGGTGTCGAGGATCTCACCGATCCCGACATCGCGCGCGTGTTCGCGACCGGCGCCTCGATCGAAGCGACGATCGGCGCCGGTTTTCAGACGGTGCACAACGCGATATCCAACACTGACGATCAGCCGGGCGTCGAAGCGTTCGGCCTCGAGAGCTACTCATCGCTCAACAACTTCAACCTCGGCACGCGCAGCGCGATTCCGCGTCTGCCGATCAACAACGTCATCGGCGCGCCGTCGATTTTTCAAGAGTACACGAAGCTATCGAAGGAAGCGCGCTTGATCGTCAACGCGATGGACGCGCTCGACGCGCTGGTCAAGGGCGGTCACACGATCGGAACGCCGGCGCGCGATCTGCGCGCCCGATCGTTCGGTTTCTTCATCGCGGGCATGTCCGAGGGATGGCTGGCCCTGATGTATGACTCGGCGTCGATCGTCACGCCGGGCATGGATCCGCAGGAGATTCCGAAGCTGAGCGGCGCGCAAGACGTCGCCAAGGCGGCCATCGTGCTGCTCGACAGCGCGCTCGCCATCGCGAACAACCCAGCCGCGGCCAGTGGTTTCCCGCTCGAAGTCGCGTGGCTCAGCAGCGCGCCGGGGTTTGGCTCACTCGATTCGTACAAGCGATTGATTCGCTCGTATCGCGCGCGCATTCGCGCCGGTGTCGCGCGCACGCCCGCACAGGCCGCCGCGACAGACTGGGCGAAGGTGATCGACGATGCCGAGAACGGCATCCAGGCGAACCTCATGATGAACATTGGGGGCTCGACCGGCTGGAACACTGGAATGGAAACCCAACGGTACCAGGATCCCACCTGGAGCCAGATGTCCATGATGTACATGGGCATGGCCGACGTTTCCGGTAACTACGCGACGTTCATCTCGCAGGATTACCAGCACAGGAACGGATTCTTCCTCGTGGTTACGCCCGACAAACGTTGGCCACAAGGCACTACCCGCCCGGCGCAAAACGCCGCGTCCATTCAGGCGACCAACGACAAGTCACTCCCGTATATCGAGAACCGTCCGCTGGCGAACGACGTGACCGGCGACCCGTGGGGCGTTTCGTTCTACACATACAACCGCTGGCGCTACATCCGACAGAACAGTAACACCGGACTGTTTCCGGCGTTCATGAAGGCGGAGAACGATATGCTCGCCGCCGAGGGATACATCCGGACCGGCAACCTCGCGGCGGCAGCGGCAAAGATCGACCTGACGCGCGTTGCGAACGGTGGACTTCCCGCCGTCACTGGTGCGGTGACGACCGCAACGCAGCCCGTTCCGGGCGGTTCGCAGTGCGTGCCTCAGGTTCCCCAGGGGAATGGAACCGTGGCGTGCGGCAACCTGATGGAAGCGATGAAATACGAGAAGCGCATTGAGACGACATACACCGGCTTCGGCCGCTTCTGGATCGACAGCCGTGGCTGGGGCGATCTCATTGAGGGGACGCCGCTCGAGTTCCCCGTCCCCTATCAGGAGATGCAGACGCGCCTCGAGAAGTTTTATCTGCTCGGCCCCGGCTTCGGGAGCGCGGCCGCAAAGGGTGTGTACGGATTCTAATGCTGAAACGCTCGTCGGCTCGGCGCGCGGTCTGGATGCTGGCGATTCTGTCGTTGGCAGGTCAGGCGTGCTACTCCTATGCGCCGATCGATTCGCAGGCGCCGACACCCTCGGGACGTTACGTCGAGATGCAGGTGACCGACCGTGGGCGCGTCGCACTCGGTGAGCGTTTCGGGCCTGGGGTCCGGCAGATCAATGGCACGGTCGTCGGGCAGCAAAACAACGAGCTCGTTCTGTCAGTCGATCGCATCACCAACATCGACGGTGAGATGGGCCGCTGGTCGGGCGATACCACGAGAATCGAACGGGATTTCATCGGCTCGATGACTGAGAGACGAATTTCCGCGTCGAAAACGGCTCTGCTGGCGGTGGCAGCCGGGGCGGCAATCTATGCCACGGCAGCTAGTGGGCTTCTCGGCGGTGGGAAGGATCAAGCCGACGAACCAACCGGTCCGATCAATCAGACCAATCGTATTCCATCACATCGACATTATTCCGGCGACGTTCAGCTCAGACTGTGGAGGATCTTCGTACCATGAGCAAATTCAAAATCACGCTGGCGCTAACGGGTGTCGCCGTGCTGGCTGCTTGCAGCGGCGACGGCGGTACGGCGATTCTGGCCGCGCACGGCCCCGTGGCATACGTCCGATTCGTGAACGCGATCCCCGATTCCGGATCACAAGATTGGCGCTTCGTCGACCTGATCGAGGAATCGCCGAACACGCTCAACCTGCCGTTCCGCGGGATCTTTCCGGGAACATCCTACCAGCCGGCGAGCTCCGGTAGCCGCCACTTGAGAGTGTTCCAATCCTCGTTCGACCAGGGGTTCAACGATCCGAACCAGGCGAGCCCCGCTCTCGTCTCGACGGTGTTTCTCGACAGCACGTTCACGCTGACGGAAGGCCAGCATTATACGATCATGGCGGTGGGGAACCTTCGGGCGCCGCGCACGGCGAAATTCGTGATCTTGAATGACAACTATTCGGATCCGGGGTCGAGCGTCGCGATCCGCAGTGTGAACGCGGGCGCGGCGGCATCGATTGACGTGTACGGATCGGCGACTGGCGGAACATCGACGCTTCCGTCGGCGCCACTCGTTCCGAATCTCGCGCTATACGCGGCATCGCCATGGGTCACGACTCCACCGGCCCCGCTCGCCGTGCGTGTGAACGCGAGCGGCTCGACCGCATTACCAGCGATGATCGATGCAACTGCTCCCACGGGCGTCGCGGCCGACCGGTCGCTCAATCTCACGGCAATCGGTGGAAGCACGATCGCGGGAAGTGCGTTCACGGTTTTCTTGTTCCCGGCCGCCGTGCAAAACAGTCGGGCCGCGCTCGTCGTCGCCGGTACCTGCCCAACGAAATGCGCGACCGCGGGCGCGGTGTTCGCGGTCGACAGGTATCCTCCGAGCGGGTTTTAGGAGAAGTAGAGTCAGACTCGAATTATCGGGTAATTGGAGTCTGACCCCAATTGCTCTCTGCGTTCAGCGGTTGAGCTGCGCGTACAGGAGCTCGGTGACGCGACGTTCGAGATTGCCGGTGGAGGTACAGTGCGTGTACTCGCCGGCGAGTGTGATCGGGCGTCCCTCGGCGGAAACTGTCGACAGTACCCGCGTTGTTCCGGCCTCGGCCCCCTGCAGCACGGTTTGGATGGTGAGCTGGACCTCGTAGCTGTCGGCGCTCTGGCCGCCTTGAGTATTTCCGCAGTTGATGTATTTGCTCAACGGCCTCTCGCCGAGGCGTCGGCGGAGGCGAAGTGTGGGACTGGCGATCGTGTGCGTCGCGGGATCGAATGTGGCGACCGGAAGCGAGAGCGAGTCGTAGGCAGTACGGATCGCGCCCCACGTGCGATCCAGCGTGAATGGGACGACCGCGGCGATTGCGTTGACGGTGGGATGAATCTCGGCCATCATCGAGCCACCGGCGCCGTCGCCAACGCGAACAGTTTCAGATGAAGGCGGCGATCCAGCAGCGCCACTCGATGTGACACAGGCTGCGAACGACAAGCAGGAAACCAGTGCAGTGCCGCGCATCTCGCGCCTCGCCCGTTGGGTTATAAGGTGTATGATGCGTGTTGTGAGCGCCGGCGTCGAGGTTGTTCCACGCTGGGGGGAAGGCACCATGGCTCGAACCAGACGTCATTTCGACCGGCTGCTACTGGTCGCGATTGGACTCGCCGCCTCCGCGATCGAGATGGCCGCGCAACGGGGAACGGCCGCCCGCGTGATCGACGGGACGACAGTGGACACGCGCGATCGGCCGATTCCGTTCGTGAATCTCGCGGTGATCGGAGGCCCGGCGGTCGTGAGCGATGACTCGGGACACTTCCGGCTCGTCGTCGCCCACAAAGACCGCGTCGTGTTCGAGGTCAAGCGCGTCGGCTACATGCCGACGCGGATCGCGCTCGTTGATGGTGGGGACACGACGCTGTCCGTGCTGCTACTGCCGGCAACGCAGGAGATGCCCGGTGTGGAGGTGACGGACACTCGGCTTCGTCCGCCGGGACTGGCCGGCTTCGAGCAACGCATGATCGAGCGGAAGCGTGGCACGGGAGCCGGCCAATTCTTCACGGCGAAAGACATCGAGGCCATGCAGCCGACGCGACCGACTCAGATCGTCGAGAACACGCCGTCGATGGTCGTGCGGCGAACCGGCGGCGATCGATTCGCGATTTTCGGAAAGCTCACAAACGGTGGAGAATGCGCGGCGACGGTGTATCTCGACGGAGTTCGAGTCGGGGGCGCAGGTGACGTGTTGATGGGCAGAGATCGCCGCGGCCGGTCAGTCGTCATTCGCGGCGCCGACAGCGACGTCGGCGCCCAAATCGATCAATACGTGACGCCGCCGGAGCTCGCCGGCGTCGAAGTGTACGCGCGCGGATTGTTCGCGCCGACTCAGTTCCAGCCAAACGACGCCAACGCGAGGAAGTGCGCAGTCGTGGTTTACTGGACGAAGCACGCGTCGTAGGCTACGGCGCGACGACGATCTCCTTCACCATTCCGTGATCGAAGTGCGGTTTTCCATCCTTCGCGTCGGGGATGAAACAGAGAAGCGCGTATCGGCCGGCCTGAAAGTCCGCCGTAATGAACATGTGGCGTCCCTTCGCCAGACCCGATGCCCCGCCGAGGAGCGCGATCGGCGCGGGGCCGGCTTGTCCGGCGTTCAACCACGTCACCGCCTGCGCAAGCGTCTTGTCCGGTAGCAGACGTCCGATCACCGCCTCATGGCTCTGCGCCGCGCGATTCTCGAATCGAATCGTGTGCCGTCCCGGCGTGATCGGCTTACTCAAGTCGAACGAGTAGTCATCCATCATCATCGTGATGTCGGCCACTGGCTCGGCGGCGGCTGTCGCGGGACCGGTCACCTTCAGCGGTTTGACCATTCCTTTCATCACGTGGAGCATGCCGTCAGCCGACGGCACCCAACACACGAGCATGTAAGTGCCCGGCTCGAGCGTCATTGTTCCTTCGGCGGTCTCGTTACTGCCGGCGGAGTTTGGTCCACCGACGTCGATTGCCCACGCGGGCATCTTGAGGGCCGAACCCCACGACTTCATTGCTTTCGTGAAATCGTCCGGCGTTTTGCCCCCGGTGAGTTGAACGACCCACAGGTGGTGCACTTCTTTCCCGACGTTCTGCAGCCGGAAGGTGGTCGTTCCTGCGGGGATTGTTGCTGGTGCCTGGAACTTGAAGTCGAGCGCTTTCACGTTGACGACGCGCGGGGCGGTCGCCGCGGCGGCGGGCGTTTGCCCGGCAAGCGGCGCGGTGAGGGCCGCGAAGGCGACGCCGCTCGTCACTAGAATTGTCTTAATCATGGTGGGAGCCTCCCAGAGCTCAAGCGTATAATTCTGCCGATAATACGAGCGCGCGCGCTCGAAAATCGCGAGGGATTCCCCTACAACCGGTCCGGTCTCTGCCGCGACTATTTGCGTCGGGTCGTCAGACAGGCAAC
>DASYSU010000406.1:0-12086 GCA_036002925.1 Gemmatimonadaceae bacterium
TTACGCCACCGTGCTCAGTCATCGAGTCACGCTGGGCTACATCCTGATGATCGCGCTCAACTTCGCTTGTCTCTTCGCGTACGTCTCAGGATCGTCGCTGCTGTTGATCGGACAGTTCTCGGTGTCGCGTCGCGTATACGGTGTCCTGTTCGCCGCAACATCGCTCGGGCTCATCATCGGGGCGCTGACCAGCGCGCGGCTGAACCGGCGCGGGGTGTCGCATGCTCGACTCATCGCGTGGGGACTGGGCGCGATCGTATCGACATCGATCGTGTTGGTCGCCATCACAATGCTCGGGTGGCTGAGCGTGTGGTCGCTGGTGTCGCTCGCGTTCATCGGATTCGTCGGACAAGGCGTGGTGCGACCGAACGCGATGCAGGGCGCGCTCGAGCCGATGGCGGCGATGGCCGGCGTCGCGAGCGCGATGATGAGCGGCGTACAAATGCTCACGGGTGCGGCATCGAGCGCGCTCGTCGCCGCCCTGATCGATACGTGGTCGGCGCTGGCCGTGACCAGCACCATGGCCGCCTGTGCGGTGGCGGCGGCGACAGTCTACGTGTCAGTGGTCCGACGCGCCGAGCATCACGCCGGCCGCAATGTGGAGGCGACCTCCAACACGGTGTCGACGTCGGCGGGACTCATATAGATGTGCGCTGAGAGGCGGACGCCGCGCGCGTCGTTCTGAGGACGGACGCGAATTCGACGCTCCCAAAGTGCTTCCTGCAGTGCCTTGGCCTTGACGCCTTCAATTCGGAACGTCGTGATCGCCGAGGCGAGTCGCGGGTCAGCGGGCGACGAAATGTGCGCCGTCGGGATGCGCGCCAGCCCATCGCGGAGACGCTTGGTGAGCATCGCGTCCCATCGCTCGATGCGTGGCATGCCAATCTTCTGAATGAACGCCAACGCGGCCGCGAGTCCCTCGTGCACTGGTACGGCGCCCGTGCCGTACTGCATGAATCGGAATGCGCCGTTCTCGTGGTCGTCCCAATGCGAGCTGGCCAGCGTCGTCCAGAATCGATCCTGAATGTCGCGACGGATGTAGAGGAAGCCGGTGCCTTTGGGCGCCATCATCCATTTGTGCGGGCTGGCGACGTACGCGTCGCACCCGAGCTCCTTGACGTCGACCTGCATCTGACCGACAGCTTGTGCGCCGTCGACGAGAGCGAGGGCGCCGCGATCGCGAATCATGGCGCAGAGCTCTCGCGCCGGCATGCGCGTGCCGAGCCCGGACACCACTTGACTGAACATGACGGCCTTCGTCTTCGGCGTCATCGCATCGCTGAAGAGCTTGAGCACACCCTCGACGCCGCCCTTGGTTCCGTCGTCGAGCGTCAACTCTTTTACGACGATCCCGTATCGCTTGGCCTTGAGTCGCCAAGGCGAAATACAGCCGCCGTGCTCTTGATCGGTCGTCACGATTTCATCGCCCGGCGCGAGATCGAGTCCGTTGGCCAGGAAGTTCATGGCCATCGTCGCGTTCTGAGTGATCGCGATCTCGTCTGGTTTCGCATTGACGAATGCACCGACGGCGGTTCGAATCTCGATCGAGGGCTCGTACCCTGTGAGGGGCTCCCCTTCAGGCTGCGTGTACGCCCACGCGGCGAGCCGGGTCTCGAGCGCGCGAGTCCCGTTGACGAGCGCGTCGACGACCTCGCGCGGGCAGGCGCCGAGCGTGCCTGTGTTGCAGTACGTCACGCCTTTCGGAATAAGAAAATGCTTACGGGCCTCGGCGAAGACGGCCGCGTCGGGCTCGGCCGACGCTGGATGGAAGACCGAGCCGGGCGTCGCGGCAGGTTCGGGAAAAATAGAGAGCAGGCCGAGCGTCGGCGCGGTGCCAACGACGACTGCTCCGCCGGCGAGGCGAGATAGAAAGTTCCGGCGATCGAGCGACGTTGGCTTGCGATCGCCGGAATGAGGCGTTGGTGTCATGAGGACCATCCGGTGCCAGCGGTTCTGCGGTTTTTCTTACGCTGTCCGGCAACTTGACAGAGATTGGCCAGTCCCGCTAGGCGATGGTTCGGACATCGAGAGCCTTGGGATTCCGGCGCGCCGCAGTCATTCGTATCTGAGCGCCTCGACCGGATCGACTTTTGCCGCGCGCCGCGCGGGAATGTAGCTCGCCAACAACGCGATCGTTGTCAGCAGCAGCGATACGCCGACGAAGCTCCCGAGGTCGAATGGTGAAACGCCAAACAACATCGTGCGCAAAAAGCGCGTGACGGCGAGCGCTCCCGCGAGTCCGATCACGATGCCCACGCCGCCGAGCAATGCACCATGGCCGACGATGAGACGCAACACGTCGCCTCGCTGTGCGCCGAGCGCGACACGGACGCCGATCTCCTGGGTGCGCTGCGAGACGGCGTAGGAAATCACGCCGTAGACCCCGACTGCCGCGAGGACAAGCGCGATCGCCGCGAACGCGCCGAACATCTTTCCGTACAGCGACTGTTGCCAGTACGACTGCTGGATGTTCGCATCCATGCTCATGATGCGATACGCCGGAAGCAACGGATCGATTTGCTTGAGCGCGCCGAGCACGGTACTCGTTGCCTGCGTTGGCTCGCCGCGCGTTCGCACGACGATCGACGTGGTGTTCCACCCACCCTGGCGATAGGGCATGTAGCCCTGAAAGTCCGGCTTCTGGGTCAGTTGCTTGTGCTTGATGTCGGCCGCGACGCCAACCACAGTGATCCACCGATTCGACGTGTCGTTCGCGCTACCGAACTTGAATCGTTTGCCGAGTGCGTCGTCGGCGGTCTTCCAGAATCGCTGCGCCATGTATTCGTTGATCACGGCAACGCGGCCCGTAACACCGCTGTCGGCCCATTCCTGCTGCGTGAACATGCGACCCCTTCGCACCGGGACGCGCATCGTCTCCAAGTACCTCGGCGAGACCCAGCGAATCTCGAGCAGCGGCTCCGAGCCGAGCTGCGCTGGTTGATTCTCGACGACGATGAAACTGTTATTGTTGTTGTTGCTGAGGGGAATGTTGTTCGTGATCGACGCCGCGACGATTCCGGGGCGCGCGTTGAGGTCCGTGAGAAAGCGATCGAGCATGGCGAATCGCTTGTAAGTGGAATCGTACGACGGTCCACTGAGTGTGAGGCGCATCGTCAAGAGGTTGCTCTGATCGAATCCAGGCTTGACGCTCTGCATGCCCAAGAAACTTCGGATGAGGAGCGCCGCGCCGACGAGCAGCACGAGCGAGAGCGCGACCTCGCCGACCACGAGACTGCTGCGTAAGCGCTGACGCACGCGACCGGCGCTCGTGCCGCGTGCGCCGGAATCACGCAGCGTCTCGTTGAGATTGGGTCGCGCTGATTGAAGCGCCGGGACGAGTCCGAACAACAACCCGGTGGTCACGGCGACGGCGATCGTGAAGAGCAACACCGGTCCGTCGATTGTGAACTTCATCCAGAACGGCATGCCGCCGAGGATATTCGCCTTGATCCACTGCAAGAACGCGTAGGCGAAGGCGACGCCCAGCGTCGCGCCGACGAGCGCGACGAGGATGCTCTCCGTGAGGAGTTGTCTCACGACCCGCCAACTGTTAGCGCCGAGCGCGAGGCGCACCGCCATCTCCTTCGAGCGCGCCGACGCGCGAGCGAGCAATAGGTTGGCGACGTTGGCGCAGGCGATGAGTAGCACGAACGCGACCGACGCCATCATGATCATCAACACGGGACGGATGTCGCCCACTTGTTGGTCGCGCAGCGTCTCGACGTCGGCGCCCCAACCCGTGTTGGAGCTCGGGTACTTCTCCTCGAGCGTGGCGGCGATGGCGTTCAAGTCTTTTCGCGCTTGGATGATGGTCGCACCGGGCTTCAACCGTCCGATCACGTTCCACGAATGGTTCCCGCGATTCTTGAGCGGATCCATTTGCATCGTGGTCCATGCGCCGGCCGTGCCCGGAAACTCGAAGCCCCGCGGCATCACGCCGATGACCGTATGGCGAACGCCGTTGACCATAATCGATTGCCCGACGACGTTCGGGTTGGCGTCGAACCGGTCGTGCCAGATGCGGTCGCTCAACAAGATCACCTTGGGTGCGTCGACGCGATCCTCTTCCTCACGGAAGTCACGGCCCAACGCCGGTGCGATGCCGAGCGTCCGGAACGTGGTCCATGAGACGTTGCCCCCTTGGATCCACTGCGCTCCCTCACCGCTCGCGAGGTTGAATGAGTTGCCGGTGTAGATGCCGACACTCTCGAGTGTATGGTTCTCCGCCTGCCACGTTCGAAAGTTGGGGTACGACACGGAGTTCATATGCCAGCCGCGTTTCACGTTCGCCTCGCCGATTGCCACCAGCTCGTCGGGGTTGCGATACGGGAACGGGCGAAGCAGCAGCGCGCGGACGCAGCTGAAAATTGTCGCGTTCACGCCGATGCCGAGTGCGAGACACAGCACAGCGGCGAACGTGAACGCCGGGTTCTTGATCAGCGTGCGGATGGCGAAGCGGATGTCTTGGAGCATGTGCGGGGTCAGGGATGGGGCCGCTCGGTCAGACATCGGCGGAGCACGAATGGTTTGAGCACCGGCTTGCCGGCGCGTGCCGGCCACTACGGGCCTCCCCGTCACGGCGGTTTCGATTTTGCCATGAGGCCATCGACACGAACTGTTGACCAGCACTGTACATGAGACCGACACGATCAGCGGTGTACATCGTTTTGTTGTTATGCCTCGCCAGCACGGCACTCACGGCTCAGGCGAGCGACACGACATCGGCGCAGAAGACATTCTTTACCCGGCGCGATGCCGTCCTGTCCGGTGTCGCGATCGCGGGAAGCGGCGTCGTCTCGATCTTCGACGAGCGCATAGGGCGATGGGCTAGGTCGCCGAGCATTCAGGGCGACTCAGCGCGTCATGACCTGTTCAAACGCCTCACGGTCATCAACGAGGTACCACTCACGATTGGGGCGGTGGCGTTGTACGGCGTGGGCCGGTTGACCGGATCTGATGTAACCGCCAAGGTCGGACTGCACGCGACGGAGGCGCTCGTGCTCACCGTCGCCACGTCGGAGTTGATCCGTGGACCGCTTGGTCGCTCGCGACCACGCGAGTCGCCGAGCGACGCCTACAAGTTCTCGTTTGGCGGCGGCTTCACGGATTTCGGCAAACGATCGTACCCGTCGCTGCACGCCGCTGTCGCGTTCGCGACGGCCTCGGTGCTGACTGGAGAGTTGCACGAGCGACAGCCGGGCGCGGTACCGTACGTGGCGCCGGTCCTTTTTGCCGCGGCGATGGTCCCGGGCGTAACGCGCATGTACCTCGACCAACATTGGGCGAGCGACGTCGCCGCCGGAGCGTTTCTTGGGACGCTGATCGGGTCACGCGTGGTCAGTTACGCGTACTCGCATCGTCCCTCGAAAATTGAGCGCGCGCTGCTTGCGGTCTCGGTGCTCCCCGACGCGCACGGCGGCGTGATGATCGTCAAGACGTTCGGCAACTGACGGCCGCGCCAAATGGGGCGGGGTGACTTCATCCTGCCCGCGCTCCATATTTTCGGCGTTGAACGCACCTCTCCGCACGCCGTCCAATACAACTCGACCGACCATGCGTCGTCAGACCGTTTTCCTCGTCGCGCTCGCCGCCGCGAAGTTCGCGAGCGCGCAGACGCCCCCGCCGCTCACACCGCACCAGCGGCTCGCTCGCGAGATCTATAGCGAGCTGATCTCGATCAACACGACCGACTCTGTTGGCGCTGTCACGCCGGCCGTCGAGGCGATGGCGAAACGGTTTCGCGCCGCAGGCTTCCCCGACTCCGATGTAAAAGTTCTGATTCCGCCCGGAAAGCCGACGAAGGGAAATCTGGTGGTGCGGTATCACGGACGCGGTGGACCAGGCGGAGCAAAGCCCATCCTGCTGTTGGCGCATCTCGATGTCGTCGCCGCGCTGCGCAGCGATTGGCCGCGCGATCCGTTCACCTTGCACGAAGAGAACGGGTTTTTCTTGGGTCGCGGAACGGCCGACGATAAAGCAATGGCGTCGATCTTCGTCGCCAACCTCCTGCGCTACAAGCAGGAAGGATTTCGCCCAACGCGCGACATCATTCTGGCGCTCACATCGGACGAGGAGAGTGGCGACGCAAACGGCGCCGAGTGGTTGGTGAAGGAACACCGCAACCTGGTCGACGCCGCGTACGCAATCAACGAGGGGGGCGGCGGTACGTTGGACGGCTCGGGGATGAACGTGAAGCCGCTCTTCAATTCCATTCAGGCGGCAGAAAAGGTTTACGAAGATTTCACGCTCACGGCGACGAATCCCGGCGGGCATTCGAGCGTACCGCGTCCAGACAATGCGATCTACGAATTGGCCGACGCGCTCCATCGCATTGCGACGTACTCCTTCCCTGTCGCGCTCAATCCGACGACGCGCGCGTTCTTCGAGCAGACGGCGAAGGTGGAGAAGCCGGAGGTCGCCGCGGCGATGCGGGCGATTGTCGCGAATGCAAGCGACACCGCGGCCGCGGCGCTGCTGTCGCGCGATGCTCGCTACGCGTCGATGCTGCGCACGACGTGCGTGGCCACACGTCTCGCGGGCGGTCACGCCTACAATGCGCTGCCGCAGAAGGCGACGGCGAACGTGAACTGCCGCATGGTTCCCACCTCGAGCTCGGCCGAAGTCCGCGCGACGTTGACCCGCGTCGTGGCGGACACCGGCATCAAGATCAGCACCACGCAGGCGACGGAGCCTGATTTTCCGAAATCCACGTTGCCTGTCGACCCCGGACTGCTCACGGCGACCACCGACATCACGCGCAGCATGTTCGGCGACATTCCCGTGGTGCCGACGATGTCGACCGGTGCCACGGACAGTCACTATTTCCGCGCGGTCGGAATACCGGCGTACGGCGTGAGCGGCATCTTCTCGACACCCGGCGAAACGAACGCGCACGGGCGCGATGAGAAGTTGCGCGTCAAGTCCTACTACGATGGCTTAGAGTTCTTGGATCAGCTCGTCCGACGAATCGCGGGCGGAGCGCAGCCGTGATCTTCCACCGGCGAGGTCGGCGACTCCGGAGTCACGCGTTCGCTATCCTCGCGCTCGCGGTAGGCGCGACCTGGAGTTGCGCGCCGAGTAAACCAGCTCGAAGTCTCGCCGGCGATTGGGACGCGTACGTCGCCGATGGCTCGACTGCGCGGCCGGGCTTCGAAGGCTGGCGGCGCATGGGGTTCGCACATTTCGCCGGCAGCGACTCGGGATTCGCTGGATCGATCCGTAGGAGAACGGGTGAGCCGATGATCGGCGGCGCGCGCGTCGCTGCCGCGGGCGATTCGGTGACGCTGAGCGGCGACAACGATCAATCGTTCAAGGGCGCGTGGAACGGCGACACGCTCACCGGCGTCGTGCTCAACGCTGGAAAGCCGGCGGGCAGACGCATTCGTCTCGTGCATCGCGCGACGCCATTCGTCGTCGAGAAACAGTACCTGCTCTGGCCAGGCGCCGTGTCGGACTCGCAGTACTCGATCACCGAGGACACGGCGGTGTTCATGAAGACCCACGACGGCGCGCGTCTCGTGAGCTACATCGCGCGGCCGGTCGGCAATGGTCCGTTCGGCGTCGTGCTCCAACGAACCCCGTACACGCGCATCCTGCATCCCGCCGGCCGCTATTGGGCGTCGCGGGGCTACATCTTCGTCGCGCAGCATGTACGCGGTCGCGACATCTCCGATGGCAAAGACTTCGGCGATTACGACACCGACGTCCAAGATGGCTACGATGCAGTCGAGTGGGCAGCGAAGCTTCCGGGCGCGAATGGTCGCGTCGGACTGATCGGACATTCCGACGAAGGCCGGCTCGCTTGGTACGCCGCCGTGAGCGCGCCGCCGCATCTCGCGGCGATCGCGCCGTCGGCGGCTACGGGCGATCCGTGGCGCATCGTCCCATACGAGGACATGGTCTTCTCGCCGATCAACGTGGCCTGGGCGTGCCTGATGCGCGCGCGTACGCTGCAAGGCATCAATGATCTCGACATCGGAGCCGCGCTCAAGCACCTGCCGCTGAGCGACCTCCCGCAACAACTCGGCTGCGGCGACGTTGCGTTGTGGGATCGGTGGATCGCGCATCCAACGCTCGACGCCTATTGGCGCGCCCACGCTGTGACGACCAATGTCGCGAAGGTCCGCGCGCCGGTGTTGCAGATCTCCGGCTGGTACGACGACTCGCGCGGCCCGATCGATTATACGAATGCGCTCAGCAAAGTCGCCGGCCATCCTTTCATTCGTCTGGTGATGGGGCCGGGCGCACACAAAGGCGTCGACTACGTGTCCGGTGACTTCGGACCTCAGTCGCGCGTCGAGACGCGCCGGTTGCAGCTTCGGTGGTTCGATCACTACTTGCTCGGCAAAGACAATGGCGTCGATAAAGAGCCACCGGTCGACATCTTCGTCTTCGGCGACAACACGTGGCGCAAGGAAAATGCATGGCCCCTCGCGCGTGCCGTGCCGGCGAAGTGGTATGTGTCATCGGGCGGCCGCGCGAACACGAGCGGTGGCGACGGTGTGCTCGACACAATCCCACCAGCAGGTGCGCCGGCCGACACTTTCACTTACGATCCCGCGAATCCGACGCCGTACCTCATCGACTCTCGCGAGCTCGAGACGTCGCTCAATGAGGATTTCACGTCACTCAATGCGTCGCGACACGACGCCCTCGTGTTCACGTCTAAGCCGCTCACGAAACCGATCGAAGTGACGGGACAAATGGCCGCGACGCTATGGGCGGCAACGGACGCCAAGGACACCGATTGGAACGTGATGCTGCTCGACGTCTTTCCCGACGGCCACGCCGAGCGTGTGCAGGACGGCGTGGCGCGAGCTCGCTTCCGTCAGGGGAATGATAAGGAAGTCATGTTGACACCGGGACGTGTCGAGAAATATGACATCGATCTCTGGTTCACATCGCGCGTGTTCGAGCCCGGACACCGCCTGAGAGTAAGCATCTCATCGGCGTTGTTCCCCAAGTACGATCGCAACCTGAATACCGGCGGCAACAACGAGCGCGACACGACGTTCGTCGTCGCGCATCAGCGTCTCGTGCACGACGCGGCGCATCCGTCGCACGTGACCTTGCCGCTCATACGGCGCTAGTCGTCCAAGGCCTCCATGTTCATCGGCCACTTTGCTGTCGCCTTCGCCGCCAAGCGCGCGGCACCGCGAACCTCACTCGGCACGACGTTCGTCGCCGCGCAGCTCGCCGACCTTCTCTGGCCGATCTTTCTTTTGCTCGGCTGGGAGCACGTGAGCATCACTCAGAGTACGAATCCGTTTCTCACGCTCGACTTCACGAACTACCCGTGGTCGCATAGCCTCGCGATGGAGCTTGCCTTCGGCGCGGCGCTCGGCGCGCTGTACTTTGCCGTCACGCGCTATTCGGGCGGCGCGATCGTCGTCGCGCTGCTCGTCCCAAGCCACTGGGTGCTCGACTTGATCGTGCACCGGCCCGATTTGCCTCTCTACCCCGGCGGCACCGCTCGTTTCGGACTCGGCCTGTGGAACAACCCCACGGCGACGATGCTCGTCGAGGGAATCGTGTTCGTCGCCGGCCTTACGATCTACGCGCGCGCGACGCGGCCGCGCGATCGCATCGGCCGATATGGTCTGTGGGCGTTGGCGGCGTTCCTCGTCGTGCTCTACCTCGTGAGCTCGTTCAGTCCGCCCCCGCCGAGCGTGAAGGCCCTTGCGTGGTCGGCGATGATCGGTTGGCCGCTCACCCTCTGGCCATGGTGGGTGGACCGGCACCGAACGTAGTTTTGCTCATCCCGAATGTCGTGGAGTGAGCACATGATCCGTCCGATCATTCTTCTGGTCGTCCCGGCTGCGTTGCTTGCGCAGGCGCAGCCTGTGCCGCAGACCAATGCGAAGCCAGGCTGGCAGTGGACGATGGATACGGTGAACACGGTCGTGAACGCGGTGCGCGCCGGCCGCTCGCTGCAACCGAAGGCGTGGCCCAATGGCGCACGAGTCGCGGTGCTGCTCTCCTTCGACGTTGACAACGAGACAGTGGCGTTGCGATTCGGTGAGCCCACGGTCGGGTCGCTCTCGCAGGCACAATACGGCGCGCGCGCCGGCTTGCAGCGCATCGTGAACCTGCTCGACGGCCACAAGATTCCCGCGACGTTCTTCATTCCCTCGGTGAGCCTCGCCCTCACGCCGACGATGGCCGACGTCATCAAGAAGAGTGGTCGCCACGAATTCGGCGTCCACGGATGGATCCACGAGATGAACTCGACGCTGCCCGACTCGGTCGAGCGTCGCCTGCTGACCAAAGCGCTCGGCGAGCTGACGACGATGACGGGCACCAAGCCGACGGGCTATCGCGCGCCGAGTTGGAACTTCAGCCCCAACACGCTCTCGATTCTGCGCGACCTCGGTTTCCGCTATGAGAGCTCTCTCATGGCCGACGATCGTCCGTACGAGCTGCTGCAGAACGGGAAACCGACCGGCATGGTCGAGATTCCCGTCGAATGGATTCTCGACGACGCTCCCTTGTTCGACCCCCGTGGTGATCGCTACTCGCCACCGCGCGAGGTAGCGAAGGTATGGATGGACGAGTTCGACAAGGCCTACGATGAAGGCACAATGCTCGTCCTCACAATGCATCCGCACATTTCGGGACATCGATCGCGCATCATCGCGCTCGAGCAACTGATCGCCCACATCGAGAGCAAAGGCGCCGGCAAGGTCTGGTGGACGACGCATGGCGAGGCCGCCGAGTACGTGCGAAGGCAAGCGAACCTGGGCGGACCGCTGCCGTAGGCCGGCGTCGAACACGAGCACTCGTCGTCTGAACGTTATCTATACGTTGGATCGAGCTCGGACAGCTGCGCGCGAATGGACGACCACGCGCTTTGCACTTGCGGGGATGGGCGGGCTCGCTGAAGCGCCGCATCGACGCGACGCGCGGCAGCGACGAGCGCCTTACCAGCGACTGTCGATCCCTCGACGTTTCCGGAGACTCGTACGACTTGCTCGTACAGGGACGCATTGTCGGCGAATGCCGACAGGGCGAACCACAGATCGATATCGCTCTCCGCATATGACCGCCGCGCGTCGAGTCTGCCGGCCGCGGAGATGGACATGTCCTGACGGGCGCGTCCAACAAGCGCCTGCGCACCACTCCGCACAATCGACGCTTCTTCGGGCGAGAGAAGTGCCGAGGGCCCCACGTCGCTCGCGGCCGAGATGCCCAGCGCTTTCGCCGTTCGACCGTCGAGATTCCCGGTGGCGATGATGCCCTTGTCGATCTGGAACTCGAAGAGTGCGCGCTGCGTTGCGTCGTCGAGCTGTCCGGTGACCGGGCCGCGATAATAATTCTGCTGGGCGAGCGCTTGTTGCGCCGCACGAATTCTGTCGGCAGCCGTATAGATCGTGAATGCATCCGGAGTACGCGCCATCCCGCGACGACTCAGCACGAGCCCCTGATCGAGTTGCACGGCGAGCGGAGTTCCCGCTTGCACGCGAACGTCCCGCCCCTCCGACAGCAAACTGCCGAGCGCCGCCAAAATGCCCGACGTCGGACTCCTGTCTGAACCTGCGCCGGCAATCGCGGCACCCACGCCGCCGCGGGCGCCGACCAAAACGACGCGCGCGTTCGGGTCTGACTCGATCTGCCGACGCTCGGCGGGATCGGTGCTCGTCAACTTTCCGCTTAACGCGTAGGCCTTTCCATCGGGCAGCGTGAGCCGATCGAAATTGACCTCGATCACACCGGATTTCTGTCGGTCGGCGGCTTGAGCGAACGACACGAGACCGCGGATGTGACTCCCCGCCGGAATCGCCGTATAGTTGTCGACACGGATGGTGTCGACGACAACGGTCTCGAAGCTCTGCCCGACCTTGGCGGTGGACGATTCGAGTGCGCTCGTGGTCCGCACGATTATAACAGTGCCCGCGGGAAGCGCGACGCGAGTCTGCGCAAACCCGATGGGCGCAGCGAGAAAAGCGAGCGACAGGCTCAAGGCTCCGCCTGTCAGGAGCTTCGTTCGGCTTATATACACGGTCGGCGCCCTCATGAAATGACGCATCGACGCGAAGCATGCGCACCGTCATATGCGCATGGATCAAGCCAGCGGCCGCGACACTTGC
>DASYSU010000407.1:0-34196 GCA_036002925.1 Gemmatimonadaceae bacterium
CCGCAGGGAACGTTCATCGGGACGCGGCCCGATGCCGCGCAAGGAACCGGACGAAGGGGCAGGCCGCCAAACTTCAGGGTTGAGGGTGGAGGGTGGAGGCAATCGATGTCATCCCGATGAGCGCAGCGACGAAGGATCGGCTTTATCAGTTCTCAGTGTCCAGTACTCAGTGCTCAGTGCTTAGTACTCAGTGCTCACTGCTCAGTGCTCAGTCGTGAGTCCTCAGCAGACGTGGCTTTCCACTGACGACTCAGGACTCACCACTGAGGACTTACAACTGGAGTCCAGGCTCACGACTCAGAACTCACGACTGATGACTCACTCGGAGACCAAATGAGACGAGTTTTTCTCGCGGCATCGATATTGGCTGCCGCGACGGCCAGTGCCCAGCAGCCCGCCACGGCGAAGGCTGGACCGACCCTGATCAAGAACGCGACGGTCCTCACCGTCACCAAAGGGAAGCTCGAGAACACCGATCTGTTGCTGCAGAACGGCAAGATCGCCCAGATCGGGAAGAACTTGACGGCGCCGGCCGGCGCGCAGGTCATCGACGCGACGGGAAAATACGTCATGCCGGGCATCATCGACCCGCACTCGCACTCGATGGCCGACGCGATCAACGAAGGATCGCTGTCGGTGACGTCGATGGTGCGCATTCACGACGTGCTGAACCCGACCGACGTGAACATCTATCGCCAGCTCGCCGGTGGTGTCACGTCGATCAACGTGCTTCACGGGTCGGCGAACACGATCGGCGGACAGAATGCCGTCGTGAAACTCAAGTGGGGCCGGCCGGTCGACGAGATGGTGTTCACCGCGGCGCCGCCGGGAATCAAGTTCGCGCTGGGCGAGAACGTGACGCAGAAGAACTCGCAGACGGCGGCGCAGGCGCAGGGACGTCCGCTTCGCTATCCGGCGACTCGCATGGGCCAGGAAGAAGTGTTGCGCGATGCGTTCACGCGTGCCCGCGACTACAAGGCAACCTGGGACGATTACAACGCGCGCGTCGCCAAAGGCGAGAAAGGGCTCGTGCCGCCAGAGCACAACCTCGAGCTCGATCCGCTCGTCGAAGTCCTCGAGGGCAAGCGGTTCGTGCACGCGCACTCGTATCGCGCCGACGAAATGCTCATGCTGCTCAACGTCGCCAAGGAATTCGGCTTCACGGTGAAGACGCTGCAGCACGGCCTCGAGGGCTACAAGATCGCGTCTGAGATCTCGCAAGCCGGCACCGGATTATCGAGCTTCGCCGACGAATGGTCGTACAAGGTCGAGGCGTATGACGCGATTCCCTACAACGTCGCGATCCTCATGCATCACGGCGTGGTGGCGACCGTGAACTCCGACTCCGATGAACGCGCCCGCCGTCTCAACATCGACGCGGCGAAGATGATGCGCTATGGCGGCCTCACCGAAGACGAAGCCCTCAAAACGATCACCTACAACGGCGCCGTGCAGCTCGGCGTGCAGGATCGCGTCGGCTCGATCGAGGTCGGCAAGGATGCCGACGTTGTCGTGTGGAGCGGCGATCCGCTCAGCGTGTACTCGACCGCCGAAACGACGTTCATCGACGGTGAGATCTTCTTCGATAAGAAGAAGGACTTGGCGATGCGCGAGCAGATGGCCAAAGACCGTGCCGCGCTCGAAGCCGCGGACCGCGGCCGCCGCCCGACGCCTGTGCTTCCATGAGGATATTCTCAATGAGGATTCGTTACGCATTGGCTGCCGGCCTCTGTGTCCTTCCAGCGTTCACGCTCGGCGCCCAGTTGGGGTCGTTCAACCCGCCGCCGGGTCCGCAAGGAACGTTCGCTATCCGCGGCGGCCACGTCGTGACGGTGAGCGGCGCCGACATTCCGAGCGGCACCGTGGTGATCAGCGGCGGCAAGATCACGGCGGTCGGCGCGAACGTACAGGTGCCGCCGAATGCGCAAGTGATCGACGCCAGCGGCTTGATGGTCTATCCGGGAATGATCGAAACCGGATCGAGCGTGGGCCTATCAGAAATCGGGCAGGGCGCCGTGGCCACGGTCGACATTTCCGAGGTCGGCTCGTTCAATCCGAATGCCCAGGCGTTTTACGGCATCGATCCGCATAGCGCGCACGTCGGCGTCGCGCGGGTCGTCGGCATTACCACGGTCGTCTCGCGGCCGACCGGCGGCATCATGTCGGGACAGGCGGCGCTGATCAATCTCGCCGGCGACACTCCACCGAAGATGGCGGTCACACCGCGCATCGCGCTCGTCATCGAGTTGCCACGCTCCGGATTCGGCGGGCGCGGCTTCGCTCGCGCGGCAGCGCAACAAGGGAACCCGGCGGATGCGAGCCGCACGCGTCAACTGCAAATGGATTCGCTGCGCTCGATGCTGCGCGACGCCGAGGCGTATGGAAAAGCGCAGGCGGCATACGCGAAGGACAAGACGATTCCGCGCCCCGCGCATGACGTCGTACTCGAGTCGATGCTCCCCGCCCTGAGCGGGCAGATGCCTGTCATCTTCCCCGCCGACCGCGCGAACGACATCCGCGACGCCGTCACCTTCGCCGAAGAGATGCACCTCAAGCCGATCATCTTGGGCGGTCAGGAAGCACCAGCGGTCGCGCCATTTCTCAAGCAGCACAACGTCCCCGTCATCGTGACCGCCGTGATGCACCTGCCGTCGCGCGAAGACGACCCGTACGACATCAACTACAGCATTCCCGCTAAGCTCGCCCAGGCCGGCGTGCAGTTCGCGATCTCCACCGGCGATCGCGGCTCTGAGATCCGAACCTTGCCGTACAACGCCGGGATGGCAGCGGCGAACGGACTGTCGAAGACCGACGCACTCAAGTCGGTGACACTCTGGCCAGCGCAGATCTTCGGCGTTGGCGACAAGATGGGATCCCTCGACGTCGGCAAGATGGCGAACGTCGTCGTGACGACCGGCGACATTCTCGAGGCGAAGACGGACACGAAGTATCTCTTCATCGACGGCCGCCCGATCCCCCTCGACACGAAGCACACGCAGCTCAATGCCCAATTTAAGGATAGGCCGTAGGAAGGGAGGGTGGAGGGTCGAGGGTGGAGGGTACAGGGTCGGATGATCAATCGGCAGCGCTACGCGCTGCCGATTGGTTTTGGACCGGGTGCCGGCTATGAGAGTTTCTTGATCATCGCCATTAACATGCGAGATATCTCGTCGACGAGCGAGAGAGCCACGTCCGAATCGCGGGCAACGTGCGGGTAGTCCTCGGCGATGCCGCGTAGATGCGTATCGAGCTCTCCAGTCTCGCCGCGAGCCATCGACAAATAATGACGATAGTCTTGTCGCGACGGGCGGGAGTGACCTTCGGCGATGAGTGGCGCGATCGCTGATGCAGCCCGTTCGGTTTGCCGGCCAATCTCCCAACGCGCCTCGCGCGGCAACGCAGCAACGAGGAGATGAACGCCGCGACGCAGAACCATCGCCTTCTGCCAGACGATGAGATCGCGATGATTGCGTATCGGTCCGCTTGACGCCATCCGCGAACATGGGTCTCTCGCGGGCACGAATTGCCATCACGCCACCGCAGACCCAATCCAAATGCTTCAAAAGAGCAGCGGGCCGGCAAAGCCGGCCCGCTGCTCAGTCATTCCCTGTACCCTCCACCCTCAACCCTCAACTCTCGCTGGCCTGGGAACTCCCCTTTCGCCAACCGGTAACAAACCGGAATGCCAATGAACAAGCGCCTGTACGAAGAGATGCAGGTCAAGCGCGCCGCGGAGCACCATGCAGCCGAGCGCGATCGCCGCTGGGCGATGATTCGGTCGGGGCTCTTCTGCCTGATGTGGGCGGCGCTCGGGCTCTTTTGCTACGGCTTCGCCTTCCACACGACCGACGCCGGGTGGGCACAGGTCTTCAAGTGGGGCGCGTACCTCATCACGTACGGAGGCATCTCGTACACATTGCTTCGCGCCTACCGGCAGGGAGAGAAACGCGGCGACTGGTGACCGATCTACCTCTGCGAGTCGCGCGCCGGTGTCGGACTGCCACCGTCGACAACGAACTTCCAGGTGCCGTCGCGTTGGCGTTTCCACACCGTGAGGTATTTCCCGAAGCGCTGAACCGCCGCACCGGAAGCTCCCCGTCCGGTCGCGATGTATTCTCCGATCGTGAAGCCGAGGTCACGCGAGGAAGCAGCGACCGAGTAGACCGGTCGCCACGTGAGTGAGGTCGACGCCTCCTGACCGGCAAAAAAGGAACGGATCGCCTCTGGGCCGACGACGAGCTGCGGAGTGCCGAACACCACGCCGTTATCGGCGGCGGTATTCGAGAACGCGAACCCGGTCCCCATGCGATAGGCGAGATCGGAAAACAAGCTGTCGGCCGCACGGAGCTGTGACGTGACCTCCTCGAGCGGTTTTGGAAGTGCGCGAACGGGAGGAGTCGTCTGCTCCGCTGTCAGCGCCACTTCGCCGGCAGGCGGTGATCCAACCTCGGAGTATGCGGCGATACGCCACGGCTGCTGGCCGTCGCGACGCCAGTAGGCGATGTATCGCTCGAATCGGAGCGGGGTTTTGGGCTGGGCGACTCGAGCGACGAGTCCGTACGTGTATGCCGATTGAAGGTCGTTGGCAACACCCCCGCCCACCGGTTGCCATGCCAGGTTGAGCGTCGGCGCGCCCGAGCCCGCGACGATCAGCACGCGCGCTCCCTCGCGACCGTACACAGCGGGTACGCCCGCTCGCAGGTAGACGACGTCCTCACCCAGGAAGGCCAGCATTCCGTCGACGGGTCCGCGCGCAATCAACGAGTCGGCGCGCGACTCATCGAGCCGAAATAGGCTATCGAGCGCGGGGCCACGCGCCGGCTCCGGTGCCACCGCCCGGCGGTGCAAACTGCAGCCCGACACCAGTACCGTCGCGAGGATGACCGTGCGGGTCGACATGCATCCACGCTACGACCCCAGAAACTTCGGCGCCAGGGTTGCGCCCGGCTCGGCTAGGCCTTCTCCCCGGACGTCTGCAGCATCCAGTAAAGCAATCCGGATTTCGTCGCGCCGATGTTCGGAACCACTTCGACTGCCGCGTGGACCATGATCGGTACGTCGCCCACCCGCTGCATGAGCAGCGGCCAATCGCGGACACCATCCACCGTGTTCGCGATGAGCGTCAATTGCCGCCGGAAGGCCTCTCGCCGTTCCGGAGCCAGCAAAGCGGCAAGCGGCTTTCGCTCGAGATGGTTGGCCTCGCGACGGAACAACTTTGCCGCGGCAAGATTCGTTTCCTGAATCGTGCCGTAGAAATCGGTAATGAACGAGGGTGCCGGCGCATGCAGGAACAACTGCCGGTAATAGCGCGTGTTCTCGTCGATCGCCGCACGTTGCGCAACGAGCTTCTCGTTCTGATCGCGCAGCTCTTCCTCGGCGACCTTGAGCTCCTCGAGCGACGTCGTGAGCAGCGCCGAGAGGCTCGGTATGGCGTCGAATCGCTCGACGAAGGGGATGTCCGCCGGGCCTTCGAGTAGCGTCGTCGCCCGCTGAAGGACAGTCCGTCGACAGTGAACCAAGGCTTCGAGCGTGTCGTTTCGGTCGAGATTGTCGATCATAGATTCCACCACGAAATTGCACTTGATATGAGAACTCGAACGCTCGGAGTTTACCGAACGCCGGCGAACAACGCTGCCTCCTTCAAGCCCTCCGAGTGGCCGACGACAACGAGATGATGCTCACCTCTGCCAAGCCCCGCGCGCCGGGCATAGGTCTTGGCCAAAGCGTACCTCCCGGCGCAGTACATTGCCAGTTTCGGGCCTCGCGGCCCCGCTCGCCTGACCTGATGACCTCGTGAGAAATGAATCTGCACTCCTGTTTGCACCTGCCGCGAAGCACACGTTTTGCGAGGTAACCCCGTCCGGCCGCGTCACTCGAGACTCGGCCGACACGTCGTCGCCGGATGGTGCATGGCCGACCGCGATATCGTCGTTGTGGGCGCGTCCGCTGGTGGCATCGAGGCATTGCGCCACCTCGTGCGATGTTTGCCGGATCGACTCGACGCGGCGCTGTTCGTGACGATTCATTTTCCGTCCGACGGCACGAGCGTGTTGCCGAGGATTCTGAACCGCGCCGGTCCGCTGCCCGTGGTTCATCCCTCGGAACATGAGTCGATCGTCCCGGGCAGGATCTACATCGCCCCGCCGGATTTCCATCTCCTGTTCAGTCGGGGCCAAATCCGGTTGGTGCGCGGCCCGCGCGAGCACGGCCATCGTCCCGCCATCGACCCCATGTTCCGCAGCGCCGCGGTCACGTTTGGGCCGCGTGTCGTTGGAGTCGTACTGACAGGAAATCTCGACGACGGAACGTCGGGGCTGGCGGCGATAAAACATCACGGCGGTTTGGCAATCGTTCAGGACCCAGACGACGCGCTCTTTCCGTCGATGCCGCAAAGCGCGATCGAACATGTCGCGGTCGACCAAGTCGTCGCAATCCGTGCGATGTGGCCAGCACTCGAACGGTTGCTGCACACTCCCATCGAGAAAGGCGAGTTCCCGATCACAGCGAACGACGCCACCGAGAATGAGGCGGCCGCGAGCTGTCGGCACTCGAGCAGCCCGAGTGCCATCCGGGCAACGGGGTAGCGCTCACGCGATCCCGGGCGATATTCCAAGGACAGGCTTCACGTTCGCCGCCTGGCAGCTCTCCCTTCGGCTCGCCGTCCCGTGGCGCAAGCACAACTCGATCTCGAGGCTCTTCTCGACTACCTGAAGCGCACGCGCGGCTTTGACTTCACAGGCTATAAGCGCGCCAGCCTCGAGCGTCGGATCGCCAAACGAATGCAGATGGTCGGCGCGATCACCTTCGCCGATTACCTCGACTACCTCGAGGTGCACCCGGAAGAGTTTTCCGGTCTGTTCAATACGGTCCTCATCAACGTCACGCATTTCTTCCGCGATCCGTCGACGTGGGAGTTCATCGCCTCGAGCGTGGTGCCCGATCTCATCGCGCGACATGGGCATGAAGCGTCACTTCGGATCTGGAGCGCGGGCTGCGCATCGGGTGAAGAGGCTTACACCCTGGCAATGATCTTCGCCGAGGCGCTCGGACCTGAGGCGTTTCGCGACAAGGTCAAGATCTACGCGACCGATATCGACGACGATGCGCTGGCGAAGGCGCGCCAAGCGACCTACAGCGAACGCGAAGTGGCCGACGTCCCCCAGCCATTCCTCGAACGATACTTCGAGGGCAGCAATGGGCGTTTCGTGTTCCGAAAGGATCTTCGGCGGCATGTCATCTTCGGACGGCATGACCTCATCCAAGACGCACCAATCTCGCGCGTCGACATGCTCGTCTGTCGCAATACGCTGATGTACTTCAACGCCGAAACGCAGGCCAAGATTCTCAACCGGTTCCAATTCGCGCTCAACGACAACGGCGTGCTGTTCTTGGGGCGCGCTGAAACGTTGATGACACACGCCGCCACGTTCGCCCCGCTGGACCTGAAACACCGCGTGTCGACGAAGCTCCCGAGCCGCAGCGGAAGTATGCGCGAGCGCCTGTTGGCCGTGGCGCATAATGGTTCGGACAACCCGTCGGAGGCGCCGGGGGGCGAGCGGACACGGATCCGCGAGGCGGCGCTCGACGCAGCTG
This sequence comes from Gemmatimonadaceae bacterium, assembly GCA_036002925.1. Lineage (GTDB taxonomy): Bacteria > Gemmatimonadota > Gemmatimonadetes > Gemmatimonadales > Gemmatimonadaceae > JAQBQB01. Next base: position 7,594 of record DASYSU010000407.1, read on the forward strand.
CCAATGCGCAGCTGATCATCGACGTGAACGGCAGCCTCACGTTCGCCAATCACCATGCACGCCGTCTGTTCGGGCTCACGTCGGGCGACGTCCTGCGACCGCTCCAGGATTTAAAGATCTCATACCGACCGGTCGAGTTGCGCTCACTGATTGATCAGGTCTCGATCAGCCGCCGTGCGCTAGTCATTCGTGAGATCGAGTGGCTGGCCGCCGCCGCCGATGTTCGATGGTTCGACGTCCATGTGACGCCACTCCCGGAGCCCGGCGGAGCGACGCTGTTGGGGGTCAGCGTTTCGTTCGTCGACGTCACGATCGGGAAGCGCCTTCGGGCAGATCTCGAGCAGGCGACGCACGAGCTCGAGACGGCATATGAGGAGCTCCAATCAACGAATGAAGAGCTCGAGACCACGAATGAAGAATTGCAATCCACGGTCGAAGAGCTCGAGACGACGAACGAGGAGCTCCAGTCGACAAACGAAGAGCTGGAGACGATGAACGAGGAGCTCCAGTCGGCCAATGAAGAGCTCCAGACGACGAACGGTGAGATCCGCGTTCGCAGCGAGGAACTGAACGAGGTGAATGGCTTCCTCGAGAGCATTCTCACGAGCCTTCGCGCAGCCGTCGTTGTCGTCGATGCCGACTTACGCGTCCTCGTGTGGAATCACCGCGCCGAAGACATGTGGGGACTGCGCGAGGACGAGGCGCGTGGCAAGCATATCCTCGGCCTCGACGTCGGGTTGCCGATCGAGCGACTGAAGCAGCCGATGCGCGCCGCGCTCACAAATGGCGATGGACACGCAACGCTCAAACTCGAGGCCATCAACCGACGCGGTCGGCCGATCGAGTGCCAGATCACGACAACGCCGCTCCGAACACGCAGCAAAGCCGTTCGCGGAGTCATTCTCCTCATCGAGGATGGACAGCAACCGGCCGGCGATGGCGATCAAACGGGAGCGAAGCGCGCTGCGAAGCGCGGTCGCTAGCACCATGAACTTGGGCGCGTTATGTTGCGCGCGCGCGATACATGCTCCAATGATCGAGCGCCTCGACAGAGCGGCGGTGAGATGCGAGACCTATTTCACGACGGAATAGAGTGGCACGTGCGCGAAGCGAGCGCGGCGAGCGTGCCGGGCTCGCACAGCGAGCGCTGCCTGATCTTCGACAGCGAGATGAACGTTCGACGCGTCTGGGACTACCCGGCGGCCTGGTTCGATCTGTCCGACGAGGATTTGTGGCGTCTGACGACGATCGGTCGCTCGTCGTCGTCGAGAATCTTGGGTGGTGCGACCGCTGCGGCGCCCGGGAGCCATCCTGCCGTTATCGCCGCGGCCGAGACTGCCGCGCGGTCGAGTGCGCTCCTTGCCGAGATCGCCATCATGCGCCAAGCCAACCGTGCTCTTCGCGAGGAGCGAGAGGCACTGCTCGAGGGCTGCCGCCAGTCCCGCCACGAAATGCGTCTCGCCGTGCAGACCTACGCCGGATTGCTGCGTAACGATGGAGTTCCGCCGGAGCGCGCACTGCTGCTAATCAAGTCGGCGATCAAGAGCGGGATCGAAGCGACGTCGTGTGGCGAAGTGGAGGCCGAACGCCTCATCGGTGATGGCGTCACCTGGGGAATTCACGCCTACTACGCGGCCTGATCGGACTCCGCGAAGCGAATCAGTACCAACCGATCGGCTGCTCGTTGAGGTTGATGTGCACCTGCTTCACGTGCAGGTATTCCTCGACCCCCCACGTCCCCAATTCTCGGCCGATTCCACTTTGCTTATAGCCGCCCCACGGCGCCTCGACGAACGTCGGCTGCATGTGGTTCACCCACACGATTCCGGCGCGTAGGCGCTTCACCGTCCGCATCGCGCGGAAGATGTCGCGCGTCCAGACGGCCGCCGCGAGACCATATGGCGAGTCGTTGGCGATGCGGATCGCGTCCTCCTCGTCGTCGAACGGAATCACGGCGGCGACCGGTCCGAAGATTTCCTCGCGAGCGATGCGCGAGCCATTGTCGACGTCGTAGAAGATCGTCGGCTCGACAAAGAGGCCCTTATCGAGAGCGGAACCGCGTGCCTGGCCCCCGCCGAGTGCGAGCTTCGCTTCCGACTTGCCGATTTCCTGATACGATCGCACGCGGTCGAACTGCTCACGGCTCACCACCGGTCCCATCTTCGTCGCGCGATCGAGTCCGGGTCCCAGTCGAATGCCTCGCGCCTTCTCGACCATGGCATCGAGCACGTCGCGATAGATCGAGCGCTCGACGAGAATGCGACTTCCCGCCGAACACACTTCGCCCTGGTTGATGAAGAGACCGAACAGCGCGCCATCGACGCTCGCCTCGAAATCGGCGTCGGCGAAGAGAATGTTGGGCGACTTGCCGCCCAACTCGAGTGAAATCTTCTTGAGCGTATCCGCCGCTGCGCGCATGATCGTCTTCCCGACCTCAGCGCTTCCGGTGAAGGCGATCTTGTCGACGTCCGCGTGCACGGTGAGCGCGGCACCCGTAGCGCCGGCGCCGGTGACGATGTTGACGACTCCGGGCGGAAGGCCCGCGGCCTCGAAGTGTTTCGCCAACTCGAGCACGGTGAGCGGCGTTTGCTCGGCGGGCTTGAGCACCATCGTGCATCCGGCGCAGATCGCCGGCGCGAGCTTCCACGCGGCCATCAGCAGCGGATAGTTCCACGGGATGATTTGCCCCGCGACGCCGATCGGCTCGCGCAACGCGAGGCTCAGCGCGTTATCGGGTACAGGAATGACGTCGCCGTGAATCTTTGTCGCGAGACCGCCATAGTACTCGAAGCAGGTCGCGACGTCGGCCATGTCGAACTCGGATTCGACGATGGGTTTGCCATTGTTCCGCGTCTCGAGCTCGGCCCACTGAGCCGCGTGCTGGCGAACGGCCTCGGCGAGCCGGAAGAGAATGCGGCCGCGCTCCTGCGCGGTCGTGTCTTTCCACGGTGACGACTCGAAGGCGCGCCGCGCGGCGCTGACCGCGCGATTGATGTCGGAGGCGTCGCCGTCCGGCACACGGGCGATGATTTCTTGTGTCGACGGGTCGATGACGTCGATTGACTGATCGGCGGTCGAGTCGACGAACTGACCGTCGATGTAGATCGAAGAGCGAGTCACAGAATCGACGCTCAGGCCCTCACAGCTTCACGAGCCCGCCGTACGTCTCCGGCCGCCGATCGCGGTAGAACTGCCAGACGTTCCGCACCTCGCGGATCTTGTCGAGATCGAGATCGGCGGTAATGAGCTCCGTCTTGTCGCGCGACGCCTCGACGACGAACTGCCCGCGCGGATCGCAGAAGTAGCTCTGCCCATAAAACTCGCCGATGTTCCACGGCCCTTCGACACCAACACGATTGATCGCGCCAACGAAAAACGCATTTGCGACGGCGTGGGCCGGTTGCTCGAGCCTCCACAAATACTCCGACAGTCCCGCCACTGTCGCGGAGGGGTTGAACACGATCTCCGCGCCGTTGAGCCCGAGCTCGCGTGCGCCTTCCGGGAAGTGCCGGTCGTAACAGATGTAGACGCCGATGTCGGCGTACTTCGTCTTGAACACTGGGTAGCCAAGATTGCCGGGGCGGAAATAGAACTTCTCCCAGAATCCTGGACCGCAATGCGGGATGTGATTCTTTCGATACTTTCCCAAATACGTTCCGTCCGCGTCAATGACCGCGGCGGTGTTGTAGTAGACGCCGGTGGTCTCCTCCTCATAGAGCGGCACGACGATCACCATCTGATGCTTCTTGGCGAGCGTTTGCATCAACTTCGTCGTGGGCCCGGCGGGAATGTGCTCCGTGGCCTCGTACCAGCGTGGCGTCTGCTCGGCGCAGAAGTACGGGCCGGTGAAAATCTCCTGCATGCAGAGGATCTGCACACCCTCGCGCCCCGCGCGTTCGATGAGGTCGACGTGCTTCGCGACGTTCGCTTCGCGGATGGTGTCGAGCGACTCTTGAGTGCTGCACGCGTGCGTCGCCTGGATCAGGCCGCATCTTACGATTCTTGGCATGTCATCAAAGTGTTATAGAGTCTCTGCCGCGGAATCGGCGGAACCAACGGAAACTCCACGGATTGGCTCCGTGTGCCGGAGAAGCTCTGTGCGCAACGAGCCCGGATGAACCCTTTTGGGGACTGCCGCTCGAGAGGCGTCGAGTAGCATCCCAAGCGGTTGTCCTCAAAAAATTCTCGACCCGTTGCACATGCTGCTCTCGCGGCACATTGAACCATTCCGTGTTGTTTCCGTTCATTCCGCGGGATTCCGCGGCTTGCTGTTCTGTCCCACCATGAGTGCGAGGTACACGACAAAGCTCAACACAAACGTCACGAACCACGCGTACGAATACAGCTGGTCGAACACGTTCGGGCTCGTTACGACACCGCCGGGCGTCGTCACCGCGCGCGCGAAGCCAGGCACTACCGGTACAATCGCGATGATCAACGCGGCAATCGCTCGCCAATTGAACCCGCGATCGTAGGTGTAGCGCCCCTCGAGCTTGAACAAGTCGGGTAGCGAGAGCTGCTGCCTGCGAACGATCCAATAGTCGGCGATGAGGATTCCCCCGAGCGCGCCCATCAAGCTCGAGTAGCCGAGCAGCCAGGTGAAGATGTAGGCCGCGGCGTCGGCGTAGAGCTTCCACGGCATCATGAGGATGCCGATGACGGCCGTGATCAATCCGCCCGTGACATAGCTGATCCGTCGCGGATTCAGATTCGAGAAATCATTGGACGGCGACACGACGTTGGCTGCCATGTTCGTCGTCAGTTGCGCCGCGAGAACGACAAGTGCCGAGAAGATGATGACACCGGCGCCTCCGATCTTGCTCACGAGCACGACCGGATCCCAAATCGCTTGGCCGAATACAATGATCGTCGCGCTCGTGACCGCGACGCCGATGAAGGCGAAGGCTGTCATCGTCGTCGGCAACCCGAGCGCTTGGCCGAGCATCTGCGAGCGCTGACTCTTGGCGTAGCGGGTGAAGTCGGGAATGTTGAGACTCAGCGTGGCCCAATAGCCGACGTTCGCCGTAAGTGCCGCCGGAAAGATCGCCCAGAACGCGGAGTGTCCCTGCTGCAACGTCGCGGACTGCCCCAACACTCGGCCAAAACCACCACCTCGACTGATCGCCCAGGCAAGAAGGAGCGCGCCACCCCCCAATAGCAGCGGAGCGGACCAGCTTTCGAGAATTTTGATGCCTTCGGTACCACGCAAAATGACGAGAACTTGAATACCCCAAAAGATCGCGAAAGCGATTGCGAGGCCGCCCGGGACATCCTTCCATCCCGGCCATGCGGCGCCGAGCAGTGCGTGGAGCGCGAGCGCTCCAATCCAGGTTTGAATGCCGAACCAGCCGCAGGCCACGATGGCGCGCAGCATCGCCGCGACATTGGCTCCGCGCACGCCAAAGCTGGCGCGACAGAGCACAGGAAATGAAATGCCGTACTTCGTTCCTGCATGCGCGTTGAGCACCATCGGGATCAACACGATGCAATTGCCGAGCAGGATCGTCACCATCGCTTGCCACCACGTCATACCCTGCGAGATCAGTCCGCTAGCGAGCGTGTACGTCGTGATCACCACGCTCATGCCAATCCAGAGCGCGGCGATGTTATAGGTCGACCACGTGCGACGCTCGATCGGCGTCGGTGCGAGATCGTGATTCCAGAGCGGACTCGCCGACAGATCCTCCGTGGTCGTCACGAAGTCCGACGGCGGAGCGTAGGTGCCCGGCGACGATGCCGCGCCCGTGGTCATACGGCGACCGCCGGCTCGCGAGCGGACTTGACTGGGCGCGGCGATGACGCGGCAGCCGGGCTCGAAGAGGCCTGAAGTCCGGCACTCGTGCGCGAGAGCCAGCGTCCTCTGCCCTCTCGGCCGACGACCTTGTAGTTGTCGACGATTACCTCACCGCGCGACAGCGTCGTGCGCGCGAAGCCGGCGAGATCCCAACCTTCGTACGGCGACCAGTCGGCGTTCGTCTCGAGCGTCGACGGCGATACGGTGTGGCGCGTCGTCGGATGAATGATCGCGATGTCCGCGTCGGCGCCAACCTGGATCGCGCCTTTGCGCGGATACAGACCCATGATCTTCGCAGGGTTGGTGCTCAGCTTCGCGCTCATCTCCTCGAGCGTGAGTCGATTGGTCAGTACGCCGTGCGTGTAGGTGAGCGGCATCAACGTCTCGAGACCCGGCATTCCCATCGGGATCTTCGTCCAATCACCTTCCCACATGGCTTTCTGCTCGCGCGTGAACGTGCACGTATCGGTCGAGATCACGGACACTTCGCCGGTGCGCAAGCCTCGCCACAGTCGCTCGGAGTCCTGTGGCTTCTTGAGCTGCGGACAGCACGCATACAGATGCCCGTCGGGACGGTCGAAGACAGAGTCGTCGAGCACCAAGTACTGCACGCACGTTTCGGCGATCACGGGAACACCACGTGCCTGCGCGGCGCGAATGATGTCGGCGCCTTCGCCAGTCGACATGTGGACGATGTAGAGTTGGCCATCCGTCGCCTCCGACCATTGCACGGCACGTTGGATCGCTTCGGCCTCGATGAAATTCGGACGTGTCATGCGATGCAGTCGAGCGCCGTACTTCTTCATGAGCTCCGGCGTGTGATGGCGGGCGATCAGTTCGTCGAGCACGCGCGACGACTCGGCGTGGACGAGGAGCATCGTGCCGTACTCCTTCATCTTCTCGAGCGTGCCGAAGAGCGCCCGATCGTCCGACTGCCAACCCTCGGACTCGTAGATCATGAACTCTTTGAAGGTGGTGAAGCCTCGCTCCACCATGCCTTTGATTTGATCTTTGTGGTCGTTCCACCGCGTGATGCAGATGTGGAATGTGTAATCGATGAGCGACTTCCCTTCCGCCTTCTTCATCCACAGGTCGGCGGCTTCGCTGAGCGATCCATTCGCAGGCGGAATCGCGAAGTCGATCACCGTCGTCACACCACCACGGGCGCCCGCTCTCGTCCCGCTGCGATAGTCGTCGGCCGACACAGTACCGCAGAACGGCAACTCGAGATGCACATGCACGTCGAGAACGCCGGGGATCACATGGTGGCCGCGCGCGTCAATGACATGCGCCCCGTCGCCGTCCAACTCGCTACCGAGCGCCACGATCTGCTCGCCGCGGATGGCGACGTCGCCAATGAATGTGCCGGCGGGCGTCACGACATTCCCGCCTTTGATTACCGTATCGTATCTCATGACATTGGTTCTCCGTCGGGCGCGTTGGGGCTGACAAACCACAGAGGACACAGAGGAGACAGGGTACCAAAGCTGAGGAGCTGAGCGGCAGAATCAAACGGGCCATCAACCGATCAAGCTCTGCGCCCCGCGTGCTTTGGTTCTTCTCTCATTCTCTGTGTCCTCCGTGTCCTCTGTGGTTCATTTGACTCCTTGCCGCACCGTGTACTCAGTGGTGCGCGAAAGCCTGTTCCAGCACGTCGAGCGCGAACTCGACGTCGGCCGCGGTGATGCACATCGGCGGCTTGATGCGGAGAATGTTTCCATCGAGTCCGCCTTTTCCGATCAGCAAGCCCTGCTCACGCGCCGATTCGAGCACGTCGAGGGCGGCCGACTTCGACGGCTCCTTGGTCGCACGATCCCGGACCAGCTCGACGCCGAGCATGAGACCCATACCACGCACGTCGCCGATTGACGGATAGCTCCGCTGGAGCCGCGCGAGCCCCGCCTTGAGCTGCTGGCCTCGCTCGCGCGCGTTCTGTTGAATGCCTTCCTCGTCGATGACGTCGAGCACGGCGAGTCCCGCAGCCATCGAGACGGGGTTACCGCCATAGGTGTTGAAGTGAACGCGTTGCGTGAGCGTCTGAGCAATGTCCATCCGCGTCGTCACGGCTGCGAGCGGCGCGCCGTTGCCGATACCCTTCGCCATGGTGACGAAGTCGGGCACGACATCAAAGTTCTCGAAACCCCAATAATGCTCGCCGGTTCGGCCGAACCCAGTCTGCACCTCGTCGGCGATGCACAGTCCGCCGTGCGCGCGCGTGAGCGCGTAGGCCTCGCGCAGATAGTTCGCTGCACCGTGCGTCGCGCCGCCCACGCCCTGGATCGGCTCGCAAATGAACGCGGCAATCTTGCCCGGCGTCGAGTAGCGAATGAGATCGCGAATGTCCTCGACGCTCTTCGTAGCGATCTCCTCGGGCGTGCCAACGAACGGACTGCGATACGGATCGGGATTGATCGCGTGGTGCACTCGACCATCGCCGCTGCCCGGAAACTTCCATGTGTTGTGCGACGTGAGACCGAGCGAGCTCGGACTGCCACCGTGATAGGCGTTGCGAAGGGCGATCACGTCAGTGTTTCCGGTGTAGAGCCGTGACATCATGATCGCGAGATCGTTTGCTTCGCTGCCACTGTTGGTGAAATACGTGACGTCGAGTCCCGAGCCTTTCGGCATCTTCGACGCAAGCTTCTTGGCGAGCAGTGGAAAGTTCGGGTGTAGGTAGATCGTCGTCGCGTGCTGAAGCGTCTCGACCTGTGTCTGCACGGCCTTCACCACTTTCGGATGGCAGTGTCCCACGGAGACCGTGACGATGCCGGCAAAGAAGTCGAGATAGCGGCGTCCGGTCTCGTCGAACAGATACTGCATGTAGCCCTCGACGATCATCAACGGCTCATGGTAGAGCGTGAAAATCGTCGGGTTGGTGAATTGCCGCCGCATCGCGAGCACTTCTTCGCGCGACGGGCCGGTGTAGGGTCGCGGCTCGTGGTCGCACGGTGGCATTCCAACGCGAGGCGAGATCGGTGGTGCTGCTGTCATTGTCATGATGCGATGTCGTGAGGACAGCGATAGGCTATCGCTACGCTCCGGTTGGGATTGCATAACCTTCCACCGGCTCATACCCGCCCTGATATTGATCCCCCGCCGGCCGCCGAATCTGTGACTGCGCGACCACCCGGTCCCGCCGCAGTCCGCGGAAATCCTCGATAGATGTCCATCCGTCGGCCGCGTGCTTGTCGAGAAAGGCATCGAGGCCACTCAACAGGCGCTTGATCACGTTCGGCCCGATCGCTTGATCGAGCATCGCCGCCGTACACACCTGCACCGTGCCGCACCCGAGTAGGAAATACGACAGCGCTTGATTGAAATCCGACACGCCGCCGATTCCGGAGAATGATTTGTCCGGGAATGCTTGGCACATGCGCGCCATGTTGGCGAGTGACATGGGAAGAATCGCCGGCCCGCCCAAGCCGCCGCTCGACACAAGCCCATCGACGTTGATCTCGAACTCGAGCGTCTCGGGATCGATGATCGGCAGCGAGGGAAACGTGTTCGACGAGACGATCGCGTCCGCGCCGCCGCGGAAACAGGCAGCCGCTTCGACGACGATGTCCTGCGTCGCCGGCGTGAGCTTGGTCCACACGGGAACGGTCGCGACTTCCTTCACGGCTTCGGTCACGACGGAGCAGAGCCCTTCGTCCTTGCCGATGTTCGAGCCCATGTCTTTCCGGTCCATGTGAGGACACGAGAAGTTGCATTCGACGCCGTCGGCACCGGCGTCTTGCACCGCCTGTGTCAAAGTCTGCCACGCTCGGAGCTCCTTGTCGCTCCCTGACCCCGCCATGATCGACGCGATGACGACGCGCGATGGAAATGCTTCTTTCATGCGACGAATGCGCGGGACCCACCAATCGAGCCCCTTGTCGGAAATCAGCTCCCAGTTCCACGAGCCGTGAAGCGCGGCGCCGGTTCGTTTTTTCATCGACACGTTGTTGTCGTCGGGCGTCGTGCGGAAAAACTTCGTTCGCGCACCGACGACGTTGACGACTGGATGGAGTCCGATCGTCTTGACGACCACCCCACCCCAACCAGCCTCGAACGCGCGGAGAATGTTGTTCTCCGACTCCGTCGGCGGTGCCGACGAGAGGAGAAAGGGATTCTCGAACTTGATGCCGGTGAACGTGACGGTTCGGTTTGGCATTGGCAGACGCCTGGTTGCTGGTTACTGGTACTGGTTACTGGTACTGGTTACTGGTTGCTAGCCGCTGGTTGCTGGTTGCTGGTTGCCAGCAACTAGCACCAGCAACCAGCACCAGCTTACGACATCCAGTTCGTTCCCGCCTCACGATTCCATTTTGTCGTCATCTTCTTTGATTGCGTCCAAAACTCGATCGACCCTCGACCGGTAATGTCGCCGACGCCGAAACGCGACTCGTTCCACCCGCCAAACGAGAACGGCTCACGTGGCACGGGCACGCCAACGTTCACGCCGACCATTCCCGCGCTGGCGTTCTCCATCACCCGACGCGCGACACCGCCGCTCTCGGTGAACACCGACGCTGCGTTCCCGTACGGCGATGCGTTCTCGACGCGCAGCGCGTCGTCGACATCCTTGGCTCGAATGATCACGAGCACCGGACCGAACACTTCTTCTTTGGCGATCGCCATGTCCGGCGTGACATGGTCGATGATCGTCGGCCCGACGTAAAAGCCGTCTTCGCGTCCCGCTACACGAACGTTGCGGCCGTCGACCAACACCTTCGCACCCGCCGCTTCAGCCTCATTGATGTAGCGGGTGATGCGCGCCTTCGACTCGGCCGAGATCACCGGACCGAGATCGTGTCCCAGCGTCATGCGCTTCGCGTGGTCGACCATTCGCTCGATGATGTGGTCCGTCTTCGCCACGGCCATCATGACCGACGCCGCCATGCAGCGTTGGCCGGCGCAACCCGACATCGACGCGACGACATTGCTCGACGTCATCTCCGGATCGGCATCTGGCATCACGATCAGATGGTTCTTCGCGCCGCCGAGCGCGAGACAGCGCTTCAGGGTCGACGTCGCACGTCGATAGACGATCTTCGCGACTTTGGTCGAGCCGACGAAGCTCACCGCCGCGATCCGCGGATGATCGCAGATCGCTTCGACGACGTCGCGCCCGCCGTGCACTACTTGGAACACGCCGTCCGGCAAACCCGCTTCCTTGAGCAACTCGGCGATCCGGCCGGCGCTCAACGGCACGAGCTCTGACGGCTTCAAAATCATGCAGTTGCCGAGCGCGATCGAGTTCGGGATCGACCAGTTCGGCACCATGTTCGGGAAGTTGAACGGCGCGATGGACGCGACGATGCCGACCGGGAACCGCTCGATGCGACACTCAACGCCGCGACTCACCTCGAGTACTTCGCCCGATGCGATCTGCGGCAGCGAGCAGGCGAACTCGGTCAGCTCGGCGGACTTGAGCACCTCGGCGCGCGCTTCGCTGGCGATCTTGCCGTTCTCTTCGGTGACGAGCGCGGCCAGTTCGTCGATGTGCTGCTCGAGCAGCGTCTTGTATCGATAGAAGACTTGAACGCGCTCCTTGATGGGCGTGTGCGACCAGGCGGGAAGCGCCTTCGCCGCATGCTGCACCGCTGCGTCGACCTCCTCCGCGCCCGACAGTGGAACGCGAGAGATCACACTGCCCAACGACGGGTCGTAGACGTCGAGCAACGGTAGATGCGCGTCGACGAACGATCCGCCCAGGTAGTTTCGGATTTCGGGGTACTTGAGTTGGAGAAGTTGCGTCGCCATTGGTAGTTAGAGGCTGGGCGGCCAACATGCGCGTCGGGACGGGCAGTCGCAAGCGTCTGGACCACCGGGCGCTACAGGGCATGGTGCGGATGGCTCGTCTTGTGCCACCTGCGCGGCGTATGGAGCCGATCTCCGAGCCGCCTCCGGACCACCCGCCGATTGCTCCACCGATGACTCCGCAAACCCCGCCGTCCGATCGTCGGGGAGCGCCGCGTCCTTACCGGTCTCGAACCAGCGGGCCGACAGAGCGACTCCGGTCCCGAGCCAGAGAGCTCGGACCAGGCCTGATTACCGGCGCCGCGGACGACGATCCGTCGGGCATCGCGACATACTCACAAGCGGGCGCGGCGTTTGGTTACGGGACGCTGTGGGTCGCCTTGATCACACTGCCGCTCATGGCGTCGGTCCAGCTCATGTGCGCGCGCATCGGCATCGTTGCGCGGAGCGGACTCGCAACGGTGCTTCGCGAGCACTATCCGCGATGGCTCCTGTGGCTCGCCTGCGGCATGCTGTTGTTCGGCAACACCGTGAACATCGCAGCGGACTTGGCTGGGATGGCCGCGGCTACAAGTCTGCTCACGGGCATTCGCTCGATCTGGTTCGTCCCGGCGTCGGCGATTCTGATTCTCGGACTGCTGGTCTTCGCGTCGTACGAGCGAATGACGCGTGTGCTCAAGTGGCTGACGCTCGCGCTGTTCAGCTACGTGCTCGCCGGATTTCTCGCGCATCCCGATTGGAGCGCTGTCGTTTCCGGAACGCTGATACCGCGGATCGCGTGGTCGAGAGACTATCTCCTGACCTTCGTCGCGATTTTGGGTACGACGATCTCGCCGTATCTGTTCTTTTGGCAAGCCGCCCAGAACGCCGAGCACGACGCGTTTTGGCGACAGCGGCTGATCGGTCGCCCGCAGCGTGCGCTGCAGCGCGAGCTACGCGCGGCGAAGCGCGATGTGAACGCCGGAATGATTTTCTCGAATGCGATCATGTATTTCATCATTCTAACCGCGGCGGCGACGCTGCACCGCGCTGGGATCACCGACGTTCAGACTGCCGATCAAGCAGCCGAGGCGCTGCGTCCGTTGGCTGGCTCGGGCGCGGCGCTACTGTTCACCGCGGGGTTGGTCGGCACGGGCATGCTCGGCATTCCCGTACTCGCGGGATCGGCCGCGTACGCGATCGCCGAAGCTGCCGCGTGGCGCGCCGGACTCGATGAGAAAGTTCATACCGCGCGACAATTCTACGGCGTGATCACGGTGGCGATGCTCGCCGGCATGGTGGTGAGCCTCGCCCACGTGAACGCGATCCGGCTCCTTATCTGGTCGGCCGTGATCAACGGGCTACTCGCGCCGCCGCTGATCATGATCATTCTTGTCGTGTGCAACAACGAGCGCGTCATGGGCACTCATCGAAATGGGCGCGGCCTGAACTTGCTGGGTGCCTTGTCCGCGCTCCTTATGACGGGCGCTGCCATCGCGCTCGTGCTGGCGTCGCTGTTGTCCTGACGACTGAAGGCATTCGCCAGGGCGTGGCTCCGCGGATTCCGTGGATTCCGCGGCAGAACGTTATGATAGCTGCGCTACCATGCGCTCAACGCACGGCCACAACCAACGATAGATCCTTCGTTTCGCTCAGGCTGACAGCGCGCGTCGCTTGAGATCTCGGAAACCGATGAGCTGCTCGGTGCTCTCGTCCCACAACGCAAGTCGCAACGTCCGGAAGCTTTGCCGAATCGTGAGAACCGTGACGTCATGGAACATCGGATTCTCCTCGTGGCAGCGCTGAAGCCGGTAGTTTGGAATGCGCGGGCCGAGGTGATGGATGTGATGCAGGCCGATGCTGCCGGTGAACCACTGCAAGACCGCCGGGAGCTTGAAGTACGAGCTGCCACGAATGGCCGCGGTCGCGTAGTCCCACTCGCCGTGATCTTTCCAGTACGTACCCTCGAATTGGTGCTGGACGTAGAAGAGCCAAATGCCGGCCGCCGCGGCGATGTACATCGCCGGGAAATAGATCAGAAATACCGCGCGCCAGCCGATCCACATCGAGAGCGCGGCGACGACCACGACGATGCCAAGATTCGCTGACCAAACGCTGACCGCCTGTTTTCCACGTAGGCGGTTGCCTTTCGGCGGAATGCGGTTGTCGATCATGAAATGAATCGGACCGATACCGAACAGGATGAACGGATTCCGGACGATGCGATACTTGATCCGCTCCCAGCGGGATCGGCCCAGATACTCGCGAACCGTCAACGTGTCGACGTCGCCATTGCCGCGACGGTCGAGATCTCCCGATGACGCGTGATGCAACGCGTGCGAGTGTCGCCACTGCGCGTAGGCGGTCAGGGTGAGCACACCGGTGATCCAGCCCACGAGATCGTTGGCGCGGCGCGACGGCAAGAACGACCCGTGCGAGCAGTCGTGCATGATGATGAACGTGCGCACGAGGAGGCCCGCGGCGGGCAGCGCCAGCAGCAGCGTCGTCCAATACGGCAGGGCGAGCGACTGATACATGAGAAAGAACACGAACGCGAGCGGGACGAGCGTGGTCACCATTTGCGCGACCGCGCGGCCGACATCCGATTGCTGATAGCGGTTGACAACGGCGCGCCACTCGGGACGGGCGGTCGATTCGGCTTTCTGCTCGAGTTGAAGGCTGGTCATCGCGGCCTCCGGGGGTTCAGGGACCGGCCGCGGGTCGCGGTGTTCACGCGGCTCCACCGGTCCCAAGCGTCCATGACGTCGGGCGGGCTGCGGAAGAGCTGATACTTCTGTCCGTGTAGTTTCTTCTCGCGACGCTCGAGTACCGAAAAGCGCGCATGAAGCCGAGCCTCGATCACAATCAGGTCTTCATCACTCAACGAGCCAATCCACGTCAGGTCGATGCGTTCGGGCACGACTCTCATTTAACTCTCCTCATGCGCCGCTACTTGGCGTACCGTCCGGCGAGCATGCTTTTTTTGGCGAAAATGACAATGCCCCGCCCGAGCACCTGTCGAGCGGGGCACACGTTATTGAGCGAAGGTCGCTCGGCCAATGACTCGTCAGCCCTTAGAGCTTGGAGACGTTCTCAGCGGCCGGGCCCTTTTGACCCTGCACGACGTCGAACTCGACGCGCTCGCCTTCGGCGAGAGACTTGTAGCCGCTGCCCTGGATGGCCGAATGATGAACGAAGCAATCCTTCTCACCATTCTCGGGCGTGATGAAGCCAAAGCCCTTCGCATCGTTGAACCACTTTACCGTGCCGGTCGTACGCATTGTGAAGCTCCTCGTTGTTTGGAACAAAAAGAGCCCTGAGCTATGTCAGGGCCCGACTCATTCCTGAAATATGGGGCGCGTCTGTCGCGCTCCGGTGCTTCATTAAAGCTAACGAATTACGTCGCAAAACGCAACGAAATCAGGAGGCCGCGCCCCTTGCACTACGACGCGGTCACCGCGAGAAGCTCAAACCCATCGCGATCCCGCTCGCGCTCGGTCTGACGGAGAGCGCAACCCGCTTTCCGACGTCTCGCTCGTGATTCGCAAATGCGAATGCCTCGATCGCGCTGCCCAGCGTGATGGCCCCGGCGATGGCGACGCCTGGCACCAGGTTGGGACGCTCCGTTTTCAAACGCGACGTCGTGAACGTGTAAGGGTTCCCGAATGGATCGGTCGCGGTCTGCTGCACTGTCACTGTCTTCGTAGTCTGCTGCAGCCCGAACGCCCACGCTCCGCCGGCGACAACCAGCGAGATCACACCATGCACCGGCCGTCCCGTATAGAACTGCCCCGCGCCTGGAATGACGAGTCCCATGGCAAGTGCATTCGTCGGTGATGGCGTGCCGCGACGCAACGCATCGATGCGTGCCACGACCAGTGCACGATCGTCTGCCTCGGGCTTGAGTCGCAGATATTGCTCGAAATCGCGCTGCGCTGCTTCGCGCTGATTGAGCCTGAGCAGCACGAGGGCACGGTTGTAATACGCGTCGGCCCACGTGGGCTCGCTCAAGATCGCACGGTTGAACCCAGATTGGGCTTCGATCATCTGCCCCCGCTCGTACGCGGCAATCCCGGCCCGAAACGTCGCCTCCGCGGCTTGCGCCTGGCCACTCACCACCGGCCGCGCGAGCGTTGCAACCTTTTCTCTCGCCTCAGCAGTCTCCGGGGCCGTTGGTGCAAGCGCGAGGAAGCGGCAATACTCTTTCGCTGCGTCATCGATCGCGCCCGACATCTCGTGCGCCCGCGCGAGACGGTAGGCAAGGTCCGGATCGGTCGGATCGAGCGCCGCGGCCTGACGAAGTTGGTCGCGCGCCGAAAGGCTGTCGCCGAGGATGGCGGCCTGTTGACCGCGCTCGGCGAGATCGCGCGCCTTTCGCCGTTGTTCGCTTGTCGGCGTGCGCGGCGACGGAACGGGCGCACAACTTCCGCGGGTCGACACGGCGAGCGCGGCGCGTTTCATCGCATCCTTCGGTGCACTGCTCTGCGCCGTCGCGAGCAATGGACACAGCGACAGTAGCGTCGCGACGAAGGAACCGCTTCGCATTACGGGTTCACCGTGATGGTCGAGCTGCCGCTTTTCGCGTTGGACGTCGCGGTGATCGTCACGGTGCCGGCTTTCTTTCCGGTTACGAGTCCGCTCGAGTTCACGCTCGCAACGGGACCATCACTGCTCGACCAAGTGAAGGTTGCGCTGCTCACGGTGTTCCCGTTGGCGTCGAACGCCGTTGCCGAGAGTTGAACGGTCAAGCCTACCTTGACCGTCGTGGACGACGGCGCAACCGTTACTGAAGCGACCGGCCCCGGCGTCACATTCAGAGTAGCGCTGCCCGACTTCCCTTCGCTGGTCGCGGTGATCGTCGTCGTTCCAACGAGCAATCCCGTCGCGACGCCCGACGCCGATACCGTCGCAACCGCGGTATTACTCGACGTCCACGTCACGGTTCGCCCCGAGAGCGACAGTACGTTGCCGTTTGCGTCTCGGAGGGTCGGCGTGAATGTCGCCGTCGATCCGCTCGCGATCGTCGTGGTCGACGGAGCAACGGTAACCGTCGCGACGGGAACGGGTGTAACCGTCACGGTAGACGAGCCAGATTTTCCTTCGCTCGTTGCCGTAATCGTGGCCGTCCCCTGTGCCACGCCGAACACCGCGCCGGACGCGGGGCTCACCGTGGCGACGAGTGTATTGTTCGAGCTCCACGTGACGACCCGATTGGTCACCACCGTTCCGTTGACGTCCGTGACGGTCGCCGCCAGCGTGGTGCTGGTACCGGATACAATGCTGATCGACGGTGGCGACACGGTGACGCTGCCAACCGGAGGAACGAGGACCGTCAGAGTCGTTGATCCGGATTTGGTTTCGCTCGTCGCGGTAATCGTCGCCGTGCCTGGGGTCACGCCACTCACGACTCCCGAGGACGACACAGTCGCAACGGCGGTATTGCTCGACGCCCACGTGACGAGGCGATCCGTCACCACCGTCCCGTTCTGATCTTTCACCGTCGCCGTCAGCGGTGCAGTCTGTTGGCTGATGACGCTCGCCGGGTTGGGCGTCACCGTCACACTGCCAACGGGAACCGCGATCACCGTCACCAACGATGATCCTGATTTCCCTTCGCTCGTCGCCGTGATCGTAGCGGTGCCCGGCGTCACGCCCGTCACGACGCCGGTGGTCGATACCGTTGCCACCGCCGTGTTGCTCGAGCTCCACGTGACCACACGATTCGTGACGACGGTGCCGTTCAAGTCTTTGACCGTTACCGAAAGAGGCGTCGTAGCTCCGGTAGAGACAGTCGCGGTGGCCGGCGTCACCGTGACGGTTCCGACCGGGATCGGGACGATGTTGACCGAAGCGGTTCCGGATTTTCCCTCGCTCGTTGCTGTGATCGTGACGGGGCCCAACGTTACTCCGGTCACGACTCCGCCACTGGTGACGGTCGCAACAGCAGTGTTGCTCGATGTCCACGTCACGACCCGGCCTGTTAGCACGGTGCCGTTGGCATCCTTCAGCGTTGCGGCAAGCGCGCCCGTCTGTCCGATGACGATCGAGCTGGTGGCCGGTGCGACAGTGACAGTCGCGACGGGAGCCGGAGTCACGGTTACCGTCGACGTCCCCGACTTCCCTTCACTCGTCGCTGTGATCGTCGCTGTTCCGGGCGCGATGCCTGTCACGACACCGCCGGACACAGTGGCCGCGGCGGTGTTGCTCGAGGTCCACGTGACGATTCTGTCGGTGACAACTATTCCATTCGCATCTTTCACGGTCGGCGTCAGCGTTGTCGTGCTTGCGGCGGCGATCGTAACGGTGCTCGGCGTCACGACGACGCTACCAACCGGCGTGGTGACGGTGACGGTGGCGCTGCCGCTCTTGTCGCCGCTCGTCGCCGTGACCGTTGCCTGGCCGGCCGCCACGCCCGTAACGGTGCCGTTGGAAGAGACAGTTGCTACCGCCGTGTTGCTCGACGACCACGTGACAACACGATCGGTGACGGTCACTCCGTTCGCATCTTTCACCGTCACCGACATAGCCACGGTGGCATTTGGCGAAAGCGTAATGGTTGTCGGAAGGACGGTGACGCTGCCGACGGCGGTGGCAGATACCGTGATCGCCGCGGTCGCGCTATGGCCCGCCGCCGTCGCCGTAATCGTCGCCGTTCCCACTCCAATCGCCGTCACCGTGCCGTCCGTTCCGACCGTCGCGACGCCGGTGTTGGAGCTCGACCAAACGATCGGCGTTCCAGTGACAACGGCTCCGGTCGCGTCGCGCGTCGTGGCCGCGAGTTGTGTGGTTTGCGCGACGACCATCGAGACCGCGTCGGGCGTGATGGTGATGCTTGCGGCAGGGCCTTGGGTCACGCTGACCGTGGCGACGTCACTCTTTCCTTCGCTCGTTCCAGTGATCGTCGCGGATCCCGCGGCAACGGCGGTCACCATGCCCGTCGCATCAACGGTCGCGACCCCCGCGTTACTGGTCGTCCAGATGATCGCCCGATCGGTGAGCGGGTTCTGTCCAGCATCGTACGCGACAGCCGTGAGCGGTGTCTTGCTACCGGCGACCGCGTCCACATGGGTTGGTCGCACGACAACACTCGCCACCGGGATCTTGTTCACGGTGATCGCGGCGATACCGGATTTTCCATTCGAGCTCGCCGCGACCTGGGTCGTCCCGACCGCCTTCGCCGTGACGACGCCGGAAGACGAAACGCTGGCAATCGCCGCGTCCTTTACCGACCAAACGATCGCCGCATCGGGCAGGATCTTTCCGGTCGCGTCTTGGACCTGTGCCTGTAGTGGAAGCTGCGCTCCAACCGCGAGCGTCGACGAGGGAGGACTGACGACGACCGCCGCGACTCCAACGCCAGTCCCAGGATCGGTGTCGGTCGAGCTACTACACGACACCGTGATCAGGGTCGCTGCGCCGAGCATCAACCACCGCCCGCGGCGCGCGGGACGATTTGCTTTCTCTTCTTCGCGCTTCATACGCCCGCCGGTGGCTCCACATACACTGGGCGGGTTCGATGCGTGCGCGATCCGTCACCCAGTTGCCCATCCAAGTTGTATCCCCAACAGAACGCCTCGCCGGAGACCGTTGCGCCGCACGTGTGCGACCCGAACGCTCTGATCGAAGCGAACGCGTGCGTGCCCAGCACGCGCACCGGCTCGTTGTGGTCGGTCGTGCTGCCGTCACCGAGTTGACCGTAGGTGTTCCGCCCCCAGCAATACGCGTCGCCACCTGCGGCGATGGCGCAGGTGTGCACCGCGCCGGCGGCGATCGCGACAAAGCGAACGCCGCTCTTCACCTTCACCGGCGTAAATCGGTCGGTCGTGGTTCCGTCGCCAAGTTGGCCGTTCGTGTTCTTTCCCCAGCAATAGGCATCACCGCGCGTCGTCACGCCGCACGCGTGCGCGCTTCCCGCCGTGACGGCGATGAACGTGAGCTCCGTGTGAACTGGCCCCGGAACTCGACGGTCGACATCAGTGTTATCGCCGAGTTGACCGGCGCTGTTGTTGCCCCAGCAGGATGCGCGCCCGTCGGCGTCGAGCGCACAAACGAAATTCCAACCCAGACTCAGGCTCGCATAGTGCTTTCCGCCGACGACGGGCATCGGAGACGCATGATCGTTGGTCCCGCCGTCGCCCAACTGGCCGTACGAGTTGGCACCCCAACACCACGCGGCGCCGGAGCTATCGAGTCCGCAGCTACTCGACGCGCCCGCGGCGATCGACCGGAAGGTGTGACCGTCGGCGACTCGAACGGGAGCAAAGCGGGTCGTATCCGAACGATCGCCGAGCTGACCGTGGCCGTTGTCGCCCCAGCACCAGGCGGCGCCGCCACGCACTATCCCGCAGCTGTGCGACAGGCCCGACGCCACGCTCGAAAAGCGCAGGTCGCCGCCGACCGGTGCGGGCGCGGACACGCGCGTGTTGGCCGCGTTGCCGAGCTGCCCGCGCTCATTTCCGCCCCAGCAAAACGCACGACCGTCGGCGCCGACGAGGCAGCTGTGCACTCCACCGGCCGCGATATTGACCCGAGATGTCGGTGGCGTCACCAACGAAGGCGCGCTCGCCGCGTCCGTGGCGCTCGAGTTGGAGGCGGCGGGAGGCTGCGCGGATGACTTCGCGGCCGGTTGCGTCGTTGTCGCCGCGTTCGGCGTCGTCGCGCCGCCGTTGGTCGTCGACGGCGGGGTCGATGGCGACGGCGACGATTTCACAGGCTCGGCGGCTAAACGAACTTCGAGCTTTGAAGCGGCGACTCCTTTCGGCGGCATAGCCACCGGAATGGAACGCGGAGTGTCCGCAACCGGTTGCTTCGTCGTGTCGGCGGCTGGCACGACAGAGGGCGCAGGTGCCGGCGCGGCGGCCGTCGTCGTCGATTTGACCAAGTCGCCCGACGCCGACACCGGAAGTGTTGGCGACTCAGCGAATCGTGACGCGTCGTTTGCTCGCACGCGCATCGCGGTCCCGATCACGGCCAAGAGCGCGACACCGAGCAACGCTCCGCCGGCATACAGGAATCGCCTGCGCGGCGGCGGGGCGAAAACCGCCTGATCGTTCGCGAGCTCGGTGAGCAGCGACTCGAACGGGTCCACCGTCATTTCGACGCGCGGCGGGGTCGCCACGCGCATGACGCGGACCGTCTCCGTGCTCACGGGCACCGGAACAACCGGCCGCCGCACCGGACCGGGATTGTCGAGGGCCGCGACCATTTCCGCCACGTTTTTCCACCGCGCGTCGCGCTCTTTTTCGATCGCGACCGCAATCACTTCGGCGATTCGGTCGGGTACGTCGGGACGCATCTCGCGGACGTCGGGCAAATACTCGTGCTTCTGGTGATAGAGCACCGCGTAGAGACTCTCTCCATCCCAGGGCCGAAGCCCGGTCAGCATCTGCCATGCGACGAGGCCCAGACTATAGATGTCGCCCCGGCCGTCTAGCTCGACGCCGTCGATCTGCTCGGGCGCCATGTAGGCCGGAGTTCCGATCGCGACGCCGCTCATGGTGAGTTGCGTGTCGCCACTCATCGAGCGCGCGACTCCAAAGTCGGCGAGCAGTGCGTGCCCCTCGTCGTCGACGAAGATGTTCTCCGGCTTGACATCGCGATGCACAATTCCCAGCTCGTGCGCCGCGGCGAGTGCGCCGGCGATGTCGCGGAACACCGACTCGACACGCTCGATGGAGAGTGGCTTCTCGTCGTGAATCAGTTGCTTGAGGGTGCGGCCGGAGACGTGCCCCATGACGAGCGCAATACCGGCGCTGCCGAGGTCCAACACCGCGTGCATGGGGACGATGTTCGGATGCTCGAGCTGCGCTGCGAATCGCGCCTCGCGGGCGAACCGGGCGAGCGCCTCGTCGTCCTCGAGGTACTTGGAGCGAACCAGCTTGATCGCGACCTCGGCGCCGGTGGATCGCTGGCGTGCGAGGTACACCACGGCCGTTCCACCGCGACCGAGCTCGCGGAGGATTTCGTAGTCCACCTCGAGGGCCGCGGGAATCTCCTCGGCGCTCACAGGCGTGGACCGGCCAGGCTACGGGGACGCTGCTCCATGGTGGTGCCGGTCGTTCAGTGTGCGTGGAAGCGGAGAACCACTTCTCCGAGCTCGATGCGGTCTCCGTCGACCAGCGGTCGTTCTCTATCAACACCCGACAATTCTTCGTCGTTCACTACTACCGGGTTGGTCTGCGAAAGATTCGCCACAGCCCACGTCCCGTTGGAGTAAGCGAGACGCGCGTGGCGGCGGCTCACCGTACTTGACTGCAGAGCGACGTGCTGGGCCGAACCAGCGGCATCGCGACCAAGGATCAACTGCGGCGGCTGGCCGGGTGCCCGGACGAATCGAATCTCACGATGCCTCGTTTCGCCGGCGAGAACCTCGAGGCGGCCTGGGAGGAGCTGGAGCACCTCGTCGACCGGGCGACTGAAGCGAACCGTTTCCGCCGGCGCCGGTTCGTCGAGCGGCGTGGTGGTGTCAGCATGCGCACCATTCTCCACGTGCGGTCCATTCTCGAAGTACACCGGGCTTTCGGAGTGCGCCCGGTTCTCGGAATGCATTTGGATCTCAGAACGCGGCCCCTCGTCGAGACGCGCTCCCTCGTTGAAGCTAGACCGCTGGACGACTTGCGTCTTGGTGCTTGGTGCGACGTCGGCGAGGAGCGGCGCCCTCGTCACGGGCACCTCCGCCTCGAAGGGCTCGGGTTGCCACGTATTGTCCGAATACGTTGGCATGATCAGCGGAAAGTGGCGCGCCGAATAGCGTTGCTCCGATCGCCATTGCGCGACCAGCACGATCGCGAGAACGACGACCGCGAGGAGTAGCACGGCGACGACAGATCCGATGACGACAGGTATCACGGCATTGTTTGCGGCTAGGGAACACAGCTGTACGCCGCATAAACGAGCGCAAGAGATGTTCCGGAATTCACCGCGGCTGAACCTTAGGGATACGCAACGACACCCGGCAACGCAAGAAGGCCGACCACCGCATGTCCCTGTCCGGTCACCGGTCTCAGGCCTCCATAATCCGCGTGCTCGCGCAGCGTCGTGGGGATGGCCAAGCGCCTAGCGAGCCCGACAGTAGATTATCTGGCAACCGGGTTCGGAGTGTGATATCGTATTCGCCCGATCGACGGTACGGACTCAACGCGCGAGGAAACCATGGGGCTGCAACTCGGTGATGTAGCGCCGGATTTCGAGGCGGAGACTACGGAGGGGCGGATTCGCTTTCACGACTGGATCGGCGACTCCTGGGCGGTGATGTTCTCCCACCCAAAGGATTTCACGCCGGTCTGCACCACCGAGCTTGGCTACATGGCGAAGCTCAAGCCGGAGTTCGACCGCCGGCACACCAAGGTGATTGGCCTCAGCGTGGATCCCGTCGAGAGCCACAAACGCTGGTCGGCCGACATCAAAGAGACGCAAGGCCAGGCGCCGAACTATCCGATGATCGGCGACACTGACCTCAAGGTCTCGAAAGCGTATGGGATGTTGCCCGCGGATCTCGAAGGAACGTGCGACGGACGAACCGCCGCCGACAATCAGACGGTGCGCAACGTCTTCGTCATCGGCCCGGACAAGAAGGTGAAATTGATCATCGCCTAC
The DNA here is from genome assembly GCA_036002925.1 of Gemmatimonadaceae bacterium. Classification (GTDB taxonomy): domain Bacteria; phylum Gemmatimonadota; class Gemmatimonadetes; order Gemmatimonadales; family Gemmatimonadaceae; genus JAQBQB01. The sequence continues at coordinate 30,704 of DASYSU010000407.1, forward strand.
CCGATGACGACCGGCCGCAATTTCGACGAAGTGCTCCGGGTGATCGACTCCCTGCAACTCACGGCAAAGCACAAGGTATCGACGCCGGTGAACTGGAAGCAGGGCGATGACGTCATCATTGCCGGCTCGGTCTCGAACGACGACGCCAAAAAGATCTATCCGAACGGATGGAAGGAACCCAAGCCCTACATTCGCATCGTCCCGCAACCCGAACAACGGCAATAGATCGTTTTTATTTTTTTCGCATGGCGTAGGTCATCGAGGCATGGCCGCAGTCGGTCGTGCCCTTCAACTCCACGCCGTCGAGCACCGCGGACGCCTTACAGGTCATTCCCATCAGCTCCTGCGTCCAGGCGATCGTGTTGCCGTCGACCGAGACGTTGGTGATGATGTTGGGAATTGTTTGACTGCCCGAGATGACGTCCGCGGTGGCTTTCCATGCGGTGTCCTTCGTGATCCGGAGGGACATCGGGCCACCCGGCCCATGATCGGTCTGATAGGCGCCCTCCCACTCGCCGACGAAGTTGGCCGGCGCCTTGTCGGCTGCACGCGCCGTTTTAGGAGACGGCGCCTGCGCGAGCATCGGCACGGCGCCGAAGACCAAGAGAGCGACTGCGGTGGCAATTTTGTTGTGCATCTGAGACTCCTCTGAGAATGTCTTTGTGAGTTTCTGCAATTCGAGCTATCGGTGCGTCCGCTCGAGCCACGCACCACCGTCCTCGCGCGCGGCCAGGTACACGACGCCGCCTTTTCCAAAGCCGATGATCTGTCGGCCTGGCGGAACCTGAATTCGGTCGGTCAGCGTGCCGGCTCGATCGACCACGTCGTAGATCGGCCCGCCGATCGCGTTTGTGCGTTTCGCCGTCGTTCGTACCCAGAGGTTGCCGTCGGCGTCGGCCTTCGCCGCGCCCTGACCGAACGGCGGCCAATAATCCGGGAGAGCGCTCGGGCTGACCATCTTGATCGTCGGCGGGACGTTCTTGCCTTCCCCGATCGAGCCGAACGTCGCGCCGCCTCCGCCATGTCCACCCGCGGGTGACGCGCCACCTCCGCCGTGCATCGCCATCATCGCGGCGCCGCCGCCATTGGTGATCATTCGCTCGACCGCACGTTTCGCCGAGTCGAGCACCGCGACTTTTTCGTCGTCGCTCAGCGGACGCCAGTCGAATGGAATCTTCGGCGCGCTTGTGAGTGTGCCATCGGGATGCACGACATCCACGTGATAGTCGAGACCGCGCACGATCGCGATCGAACCGTCGGCCAGCACCGCCCAATCGTCGATCGTCTGCACGGGGTTGATCTCCGCGCCGACCGACACGCCCTTTTCCGTTTGCGTGACGATCATGTTCGTCTTCGAGATCTTGTAGAACGCCGCCGTATCGACTCGGCGCGTGGCGAGATCGACGCGGTCGATGTCGACGCTGTCGGGAAATTGCGCGATCGTCAGGCCGCCGTTCGTCACTTGCTTCACTCGGCTGATGCCGCGATAGACGAGATGTCCCTTAGCGTCGAGTCCCGGCGAGGTCGCGGTGTTGGTGCCGAGCGCAGCCGCGTCCTGCGAGCGTGGGACAGACGCGACGCGCGCAATCTTTCCTGCCGGATCAACGACGAACATGGACAAGCCGGCGGGGTCAACGAGCAACGTGGAGTCGGCGACGTATGGGATGATTCCGCCTGCTCCAGCGCCGTAGGAATTCTTCGCACCGCCGGCCGAGTCCGCGACGATCGTGAACGTCGCGAGGTCGCGATCGAACAGCAGCACTTGCCGTCGCTGCGTGTCGTTCACGAGCAGGGTTCCATTCGGCAACTGCCGAACGGCAACGGGCGATACCAACGCCGGGGGACTCTTCGCGTCCGGCGTGGCGATGAGGCGCACGATCGGCGCGGGTTGCGACTGCTGGGCCGCCACGCTCGACGCGGCGAGAACGAACAATGAGAGTATGCGCATAGCAAAGCCTGTATGACGTGAGTTCAGGGTGTCCCACCGTGCATCATGATCACCGCCGACGCGGCGTTACTTGCGCCGGCCGGAAGCGGCATCCCGTTCGGCATCATCAGCGCGCCCAGCCCGGTGCCCGCCGTCCCCGAACGCACCGAAGCGAGATAGCGTGTGTCGAGGTAGGGCGTGACCGTGGCCGGGAGACGCCGCCACTGCTCTCGCGCGAGCAGCGACTTGATCGCCGGCGCGAGCTCAATCAGCGCATCGACGGTCGCTTCACGCGCGGTTCTGTACCGCTCGTACGCCTCGCGCTGGTCATAGCGGTCTGGCAACGCCGCGAGGTATTTCGCCACGGGCGTCCAGATGGAATCGAGCACGATGGCGTACCGTCGATTGAGCACGGCGAGGCTGTCCGCCTGAGTCGGCGAGAGCGCGAGCGTGTCCGCCTGGCGAAGGATCTGCGCCATGGGGTTCATGATCGCGCTCGTGCCGTAGAGTGCTTTGATCAACGGCTCCGGCATGCGCTGTCCCGACATGACACGACCGCGATCGAGCATCGATGTCAGCGCCTGTCGTTCTCGCGTCGGGCCGACGTCTAGGCGGAACATGGCCGTCAGCGTGACAGGCAATCGCGTCGCCGTCTGCGTGACCGCCGCGGAGCCGAACCGTTGATTCACCTCGTACAAGTAGCGTCGATTCGCCGCGTCGAATCCGCGGACGAACAGAAGTTGAGAGGTCGGCACGAACGGTTGTCCCCATCCGTGCAGCCTGTCTTCACCGTGGAGGAGAAAGTCGGCGGCGCCGAGCGGGTTGGAGAGTTGAAACGACAGCGTCGCTCGTTGCGGCAACCGAACTCGCGTCGGGTTGAGCGACAGCGTGAGATTCGACACGCTCGTCCACGGCCCCTGGCAACTGTTCCTCGTCGCGATTCGACCGATCTGGCTCTCGAGACAGCGTCGCGCCGACCCCGAGCCGCCCGTGAGCAACGATCGCATGCCCGTCGCAAGAGCGCTGTCCGCCGCTTTCGCCGGGTCGATGATGAACGCGCGATCGTTTTGATTTCCGTCGCCATTGATGTCACCGGCGACCAACGGCGTGTACGGAGTTCCCGATCGGAGAGAGCCGTACCAGCTCAGGCGAACGACATCGAACGCGTTGTACGTGAGCGTGTAGACGAACTGGTGACGGGAGTCGAGTGTCGAGCGCGACCAGTCGACGTCGAGCGGATTTGCCGCGGTACTCGCGAATCCACGGAACTGCTCGCGTGTGTTCGCGTAGACGTACGCGATCGACCACGCGAATCCTCCGTTGAACTCAGCCGGCCGAAGCTGAAGTGTGAGTTGTCGCGCGTCGGAGCGCATGTCGGAGCGAAGCTCGCTCACGCGGGCGAACGCCGGATCGACGCGCGCCTCACCCGCCGCAATCGTTCCCGACGAAGCGACAATGCCGGTCATGCGTGCGAAAATCGGGCGTCCGTCGTCGGCGAGTGCGAACTTCGCCGCGGGGTCGAAGTTGATGTCGACCACGCTCGGCGGGTTCAGGTTCAGCGAATAA
>DASYSU010000408.1:0-23162 GCA_036002925.1 Gemmatimonadaceae bacterium
AACATCGGCTTGGTGAAGTTTGGCGGAAGGACCATTTCTTGTCCGAAAATGTTGGCGATGAAATCGCCGCGAGCACGCGCGGCGCGGAGTTCCTCGACGTCGGCCGGCGACATTCCGTGCGACGATGGCGCGGTGAGATCGTTGAAGATGCGCGGCGAGCTCACGATCGCGGCCTGCTCAGGGTGCGCAAGCGGCACCTTGATCACCTCGATGCGGAACTTCACCGAGTTGGGATCGTTGGGATCGTTGCTCGAGAAGCAGCCCGACATCTCAGTCGGCGATCGGGCCGGCGCCGAGCCCGACACGTAGACGTACACGTTATTCGCGTCCTTCGGATCGACGAGCACCGAGTGCGTGTGCGACCCGCGGCACGTTTGCACGTTCGCGACGTTTCGCGGATGCGCGATGTCGGTGATGTCGAAGATGCGGATTCCGCGGATTCGCTCGGTGCTCACCGTGTCCTTCACACCTTGCCCGCCGCAGTCGATGCGTCCGGTATTTCCCTCGGCCGACACGAAGAGGAGGTTCTTGTAGACTGAAACGTCGCTCTGCGACGCCGGGCAGTAGTTGCCGATCTTGAGGCTCGGCTGAGTCGGATTCGAGATGTCCCAAATCTGGTAGCCGTTGTAGTTGCCCTGGATGACGTAGGGACCAGTGAACGCGAGGTCTGAGTTCGTGCTTCCGATGAACTTCTCTGACGGCTTGGTGGCCGACACCAGGCGAAGATTCCACGCGCTCTGGCCGGCGTCCCACAGGCCGGCGCGAAGGCCGATGCGCGGGTCGGGGCTCGGCGCTGAGGCCGACTGCATCACGCCCATACTAGGCGACGGACTGGCGCTCATCGAGCTGCTCGAGCCGGCACACGCCGCGACCGCGGACGAGGCGACCACGAGCGACAGCTTGACCACTGTGGAGACAACGCCTGATCGCATCGACGGACGATGCGAATGAGTGCGTCTCGGATCTGCGAATTCCATACGTGAGTCCTCTGATAGGGCGGAGTGGGTGCTACGATCGTTCAATCCAGAGAGCGTTAGGGCGCGTGAGCCCCGATCGCGAGGGCAACGAGCATGCGCTGCATCCGCGCGATCTCGGTTGTTTGATCGACGTTGACGTCGGACGCGAACTTGAAAACCAATTCATCCTGCGCGGCGCCGTTGGTACCGAAGAGCTCCTTCACCATTTGAACGGCGCCGTTGTGATGCTGAATCATGAAGGTGAGAAAGAGCCGATCGAATTCCGGTCCTCTCGCTTGGTCGAGTTGCTTCATTTGCTCGTCGGTGAGCATGCCGGGCATCAGCATCTCGTGCTCCATCCCGCCCATGTTCATCTTCATGGGTCCCGGAACGGCGTCTGGAACGGGCTGCTTGCGGTCGCGGAGCCAGGTTTGCATCGTCGCGATTTCGTCTTGCTGGGCGTTGATGATTCGTTCACACAGCGTGCGCACGGACGCACTCGCGCCATGGGTCGGTGCCCAGCGCGCCATCACGATCGCTTGCGCGTGATGGCCGATCATTCCGCTCATGAAATGGACATCGGCCGCGGTGTACGGATAGCGGGCGCTGTCAGCCCGCGCCTTCGCCACGGCGGCGACGTCGCTGGGCGAAGCGGTCGCGGACTGCGGCGACGTTCGCACCGCTCCGCGGTTGGTGCTGCATGCCGCGATGGCGCCGACGACAAGAAGCGTGGCGGCTATCGCGCGAGTGTATTGTGGTGTCATTTCAATCAGTCCTGTTGAGGCGGCTTTTGCCGAACCCCGTGAAGTCCTGCTTGAGTCATGGATATTAGCAGGGCGCCGCGGGTTAGTAAGCGGCTTCAGGAGAGGATCCCTTTGTTACCCCAACACCCTTACAGTTTTCCGACCTTTTGCCGTCAAATTCGAGCGACGTGGATGAGCCCATGTGGACCGTGAAGCGATCCCTGTTGCTCCTTGCCCTCGCTGCGCTTCGCCTCCCTGCGCAGACGAGACCGTCAGCGGCGGACTCCGCGCTCGTCGCGCGAATCTTGCTGGCCGAAGATCGGCGCGACTCCACCGATGCGTCGCTCGCCGAAGGGGCTCGGCACAGCGACGGGCGGATCCGGGTACTTGCCCAACGCGCGCGCGGACGTATCGCCGATCCCCATTTCGGGGCGCGCGATTCCCTTCCGCCGTTGCCCGCGCCGAAGACATGGCCCGAACCTTCGTGGCGCCTTCGTTTTCGCGCTCTGACCACTCAGCGTGAGGACTGCGCCGTGCTCGCCAGAGCCTTGTCCGATAGTGCGTGGCCCGTGCGTCTGCGCGCAGCCGATCTCGCCCCTGCGACCTGTGCGTCGAACGACGCGATCACGACGACGCTTCGCCAATGGATCGAGGCGCTCTCTGTAGACGCGGCGAGTCGAAAACCCGGTGGCGTATCATGGCACGCAGCGGCCCATGCAATCGTTGCGCTCGCTCACCTGCGACCGGACGAAGCTCGGGCGCGCATCGCCAAGCTTGCAGGCCATCGCCAGTGGCAAGCACGCATGTACGCGGCGCGCGCCGCCGGTGTGTTGTCCGACACCATGCGTCTTCGGGCTCTCGCTCGCGACACGAACGACAACGTAAAAGAGAACGCGATCGAGGCGCTGGCAAAGCTGACGGGCCATGTGGACGATGACCTGTTTGTCGCGGCCCTCCGTTCCGACGGAGCGCAGGTGGTCCGAGCCGCGGCGGTCGCGCTCAAAGGATCACCGCGGTCGGATGTTCGCGCGGCCGCCAACGCGGCATTCGACCTGTGGGTCGCTCGTCAGAACACGTCGGCACACGATGCGCGTGTGGCGCTGCTCGAGGCCGCGGGACGTCCGGCGAGCGACGATTCTCCGCCGGCCGTGCGCGCCGAGCTTCCGCCGCAAGCCGTCGCTCTCGCACTTGGCGCCGACAAGCGATTACGCGTGACGATCGCGCCGACGAGTGGCGGCGGTTCCTTTGTCGTCCGGTTACGAGGAGACGTTGCACCGATGATGGCCGCGCGCATTCTCGCGCTCGCGCGCAAGGGATACTACAACGGACTGACGTGGCATCGCGTCGAGCACGATTTTGTCATTCAGGGCGGAAGTCCGGGAGCGAACGAATACGTCGGCTATCCGCAATTCCTTCGCGATGAGTTGGGCACCGTGCCGCATGTCCGCGGCACGGTCGGGATGAGCACGCGCGGCCACGACACGGGCGACGCGCAGTGGTTCGTCAACCTGAGGGATAATCTTCGACTCGGTCGCGACTACACTGTATTCGGTGAGGTCGTCGACGGGATGGACGTCGTCGATGGAATTCTCGAGGGCGACGTGATCGCGAGCATCGAAGAGATTGGAGGCTGAAATGTCCGATGCATCACACGCGGCTTCACTGCTGCTCAAACTCTATGAGCTTCGAACCGAAGCATCGCTTCGCACTGCGCGCTCTTGGTTCGCCTTCGAATTTCATCCGACGAGCGCGCGAGATGTCCTGGCAACCTGGCTCGGACCAGGACACGAGAGTGCTCCGTATCGCATGGTGACGAGTTACTGGGACATGGCGGCGTCATTCGTGGTTCAAGGCGCGATCCCGGCCGACATGTTCAACGCGGCGAACACGGAGCACATTGCGCTCTATGCGAAGCTCCGCCCCTTCCTCGCCGAGGTGCGAGCCAAAACGAATTACCCGGACTACCTCGGCAACGTTGAACGAATCATCGAATCGATGCAGAATCCGGAAGAGCGCATCGCGATCTTCGAGCGCTATCTCGCGCGGCAACGCGCGCTGGCCGCCGAGGGGAAGCAGCGTCCCAATCCTTCCGTGCGGCGCGGCGACGAGCTGTCACCGCCCACCGTCTAATCGAAGGGCGCTATCATGATGCTGGAACGCAGGACGATCTCACGAAAGACCCCCAACGACGGGCGGCTGGAGATCACCAAACGCGCCGCCGAGAAGTGTGAGGCGCTCGGGCCGTCCTTTCACGTGGAGTTCGGCGAGGTTCGGGATCGCGCTCACCTCGGCACGATGAAGTGCACCTGTCGCGGTGTCGATCATCCGCACGTCCATTACTTCATCGAGAGTGAGGCGTTCAAGGAGCTTGTTCCGGGCGACGAGATCGATCTCGAGCTCGACGCGGCGCGCAAGACCATTCGCGTCGGCGTATGACCGGCCTCCCGGTCGCCCACCACATTCAAGATGTCTTATGACAATGCTGCTTCGTCTTGCGATGTCGCTGGGGATCGGCGCAGTCGGCGGCCTCGTGGGATACATTGCCACGCTCGCGGTGATCGCGTGGACGGAGCACTGCCAGCCGAACGGGCCAGCATGCAGTCTCGGCGGGACGACTGGTTTCGCGATCGCGCTCGCCATCGGGGCGGCCGCTGGGCTCGGGCTTGGCGTTCTTGCGTGGCGTCGCCTCGGCAGGTTCTCCGCGCGGTCGGCGACGCGAACGAGCTGACGGAGTCGAGCCGCTCCGTTCGGGGAACCTCGAGCGCGTACGGCGGAAGCGTCGGGCACCGCTCCCGCCGTACGACTCCGAGTTACGGCTTCTTCGCCGTCGGCGGAAGAATGCCGTTCAGCCGGAGATAGATGGCACTCTGGCTGTAATGATCGGCCCAGTCGGCCGTGGTGATGGTCATGAGCGCGGCCCGCGTAACGGGCTTGGGCATGAACGAAAGCGTAAGCATTTCCGACAGCTTCGAGTCGTCGAGCTTCGCCAATGCTTCATCACAGAACGCGAATGTCTCCTTGAGCCGCGCGACGAGCGCTTCCTTTGCCGCCGTGGCCTCGACCTTGGTACGCGTCGGTGGCTTCACACCGCCAAGCAGCCCGCAGAAATAATCGTTGCCGCCCGATAGGTGATTGACGACGTCGGCAAAGCTCATCTGCGCCGGCGTCGGCTTGTACGAGTACTTGTCCGCCGGCATGAGCTCCGCGGCCGCGATGAGGTTTTTTCCTTCCTGCTTGCCGTTGTCACGGAACGCCGTCGCTACTGGGGCCGCCTGCGCCACCACGAATCGCGGTAGAAACATCACGGCAATTGTCAGTGCAGAAACACGAACGCGCATAAGAGCACTCGGGTTGGGGTTGAACAGCATGTTGGTCGATTGGATGATCACTGTCTAGGACCGAACGGCTCCGCCGCCTCCGCGGCCGCGGCCGCCCTTGCTCGAGTCCGCCGGCACCGGCGGCGGCGTGGGCTCGAAGTCGTGCTCTGGAATCTTGAACGCCTTGGCGACCGCCGGATCACCGACCTCTCCAAGCGCGCGCTGCGCAATGTACTCACCAACGGTCGGGCCGAACTTGAACCCCTCCGCGTTTCCTCCGCCGGCAATCAAGACATTCGACATCGCCGGGTGGTGATCGACGATGAAGTTGCGGCTCGAGCTCAGCTCGTAGTGGCACGAGTGCGTCTGAAGAATCGGCGCATCCTTGAGCAATGGAAACCGATGCGTGACGAACCGACGCGGGCCTTCGATTCGCGGTGCATCGGCCCAACGATCGCTCGTGTCCGGGTCGAGTTGCGCCGGCGGTGTCGTCGCGGTGTTTCCGAATCCGCCTCCACGACCGCCACGACCGCCGCCTCGTCCTGCGTTTGTCGCTACCTGCGTCGGCGCGGCACCTCGTCCGCCACCGCTGCGCCCGCGACCTCCGCCTCGTCCGCCCCCCGCTCCACCTCGCGCCGCCGACGCCTCGCCCTGACCGGCTCCGCGGCCGCCTCTTCCACCGCCGCCGCCTGCTCCTTGCTGCGCGCCCGGCGCCCGTTCGCCGCCGCGAACTCGGAAACCGCGGCTATCGACGGGCAAGGCCGCCCATCCGGTCACACCGGGAAAATTGTAACTGGGAAGATTCGGATAAGTGAATCGTTCATCCGCCGGCGGCGTGCCGAAGTAACAGACGTAGCCGAGGGGCGTACGCATCTTGTTCGCGAACAACTCGGGGAAGGTCTTTCCCAACCACGGACCGGGAGCGAAGACGAACGTCTCCCCTCGGATCGTCTGCCCGGTGTCCAGGACGACCGACTCGAGACGCCCATTCGTAATCTTTGATGGGCGCGCGCGGCCGATGACGATCTTCACCCCTTTGTACTCTGCGACGGCAGCAACCGTTTGGCAGGCGCGGCGAGCGCGAACGACACCTGCGTCGGGCTCGTAGAGGACGGCGGTGATGTCGTCCATCGAGATTACAGGAAACGCCTTTCGCACGTCGTCGGGGTTGAGCACGTCGTAGGGAATCTTGTGCTTGTCCCACCAATGCTTGGTTTTGACGAGGTACGGTTCCCAATCCGGCCGAAGAATGAGATCGCCGGTGGTGTGAAACAGATTGAGCCGAAGCTCGTGTCCCCACTCGGCGTCGAACTGCTTCCAACGATTCATCGACTCGCGCGCCCACAACATCCAGAGCTCCGGACTCTCGGAGCGATCGCCGTACGACGAGCGCACGCCGCGCGATTCGTCGCCCGACGTCGAACGTGCGTTGCCTGGACCATAGGCGTCGACGAGCGTGACCTTGGCGCCCATTTGGCGCAAGTAGAGCGATGTCCAACCACCCCACGCCCCGCCACCGATGACGACGACGTCGGCTGAAGAACCGAAGAGCGGCGCGCGCCGTCTGTGCGCGAGGCCCGGGACTTCCGGGGCCCCCGGCGCTTTGGCGCCGCCGAGGAGCAAGAGGCCGGCGCCCGCTCCCGCGACCTTGAGGAAGTCGCGCCGGGCAACGTCGGGTTTATCGGTCACGTGAGCTGATTTTGGTTTTGACGGTCGAGAGGGATCGGCGTTCGAATCGCTGTCCATGACTCCGCTCGAAAGGAGATGAGCGCAAAACATGGGGGCACTACCGGCCGAAATCAAACGAGGAAAGGACAAATCAAACGACGCGGCCGGTGCACTCGCACCGATGACGCGACCGGCGTATAATCGCCCGTCCCGTCTCGACCGAGTCTCTCATGCGTCGCGTTCCTCTGGCGGCGGCACTGATCATCGCCGCCTTCGTTCCACTATCAGCACAGAACTTCGATACCGTCCAGGTCCGCACGACCTCCCTCGATAGGGGCGTCTACATGCTCACCGGCGCCGGCGGTAACATGGGCCTGGCCGTAGGCGACGACGCCGTCTTTCTGATCGACGACGAGTATGCGCCCCTCACACCGAAGATTCGAGCGGCGATCGTCGCACTCACGCCGAAGCCCGTGCGTTTCGTGCTGAACACACACTGGCACTTCGATCACACCGGCGGCAACAAGGATCACGGCGAAGCCGGCGCGCTGATCGTCGCACACGACAACGTGCGCAAGCGTCTCTCGACGACGCAGTTCCTCGAGGCGTTCAATCAGTCGTACCCTCCGCTTCCCAAGGCGGGGTTGCCCGTCGTGACGTTCAACGACACGGTGACCTTCTGGTTGAATGGCGATACGATCACCGCGTTTCACGTGGCGCCGGCGCACACCGACGGCGACGCGATCGTGTATTTCCGCGGTGCGAACATCGTGCACATGGGCGACGTGTTCGTCAGCGCGGCGTTTCCGTTCCTCGACCTGGACAGCGGCGGCTCCATTCACGGTTTCATCACCGGGACCGAGCGCGTGCTGCGAGTGATCGACGCGAACACCAAGGTCATCCCGGGTCATGGACCGCTGGCCGACAAAGCGCGACTGCAGGCGTATCACGACATGCTCGTCGTGGTTCGCGATCGGCTCCAAAAAGAGATCGCCGCCGGCCATTCCCTCGACCAGGTGCTCGCTTCCAAAATCACAGCTGACTACGACGCGAGCTGGCCCAGTGGACGCGATCGCTTTCTCAAGTACGCGTACCGAGAAATGAGCAAGAAGTAACCGCGGTCGTGCGAACCGTCGTCCCGGTCGTATAATTGACGCTGGTCGATCGGAACCGAGCCTTCGGAGGATATTTGATGCGGATGCGTGGCTGGATGAGCGCCGCTATGATCGCGCTGTCACTCGTCGCGTGTGGGCGCAGCGACGTCGACCCGCGCGCGCCACTCGGCGCGCACATCGCCGGAACAAAACCATTCATTCCGGTGCGCAACGCAAACGCGAAGGCATTCGTGATTCCGTCAACGGCGGGACTCAAGCCCGCGACCTATGCGAACGAGCAAGCCGTGCGCGGCCAGGAGGTTTATCAAGCGACGTGCGCGCGCTGTCATCCGCCCGGTCATTTGGATGGCGAGGCGTTCGAGGTCGGATGGAATGAGCGGCGTGTGTTCGACTTGTACTCGCTGCTCACGAACACGATGCCGCAGGACAAACCTGGCAGCCTGAGCGACGAGCAGTACATCGATGTGATCGCGTATCTGCTCCAGCGCAACCACGTGCCGGCGAGCAGCGTTGCCCTGCGAGCGGATACCGCGGCGATGCGCGACGCGAGAATCGACGTCAAGCCGGTTGGAGGCGCGCAGTGAGCATACGACTCGGAGTTCTCGCTCTCGGTGTGGCCGGTGGCGCATCGGCTGCGCAAGCGACGATGCCGCCGACCAACGACGCGCCGAATCCGTATCAGACAATCACGGGCTGGGCCAAGATGCCCGAGGGACGAGTGTGGGGATCGACCAGCGCCGTGGCGATCGACACGGACGGCGTGAGTGTCTGGGTCGCTGAACGATGCGGCACGAACAGCTGTGCTGGATCAAGTCTCGATCCGGTCCTCAAGTTCGATTCGACGGGAAAGCTCGTGGCGCATTTCGGCGCCGGGTTGATCGTCGCGCCGCACGGCATCTTCGTCGATCGTGATGACAATGTGTGGGTAGTCGACTGCGCGTGTACGGGCGGCGGTCGCGGTCGCGGCGCACCGCCGCCGGCCGACTCGACTCCGCCCAAGGGACATCAGATCTTCAAGTTCAGTCCAACCGGCAAGCTCCTCATGACGCTGGGCAAGCCCGGCGGCGGGCGTGACACGTCGTTCTTCTTCCAGCCGAATACGCTGCTTATCGCCCCGAACGGCGACATCTTCGTGGCGGAAGGCCACTCGTCGAATCCAGGCAGCACGGCTCGGCTGTATAAATTCTCTAAAGACGGAAAGTTGATCAAAACGTGGGGAACGCTTGGCAACGGCCCGGACGACTACGACCAGCCGCATTCGCTGGCGATGGATTCGCGCGGCCGCTTGTTCGTCGCCGACCGCGGCAACAACCGCATCAAGATTCTCGATCAGGACGGCAAGCTGCTCGACACATGGTACCAGTTCAGCCGGCCGAGCGGTGTGTTCATCGACGCGCAGGACAACATTTATGTCGCCGACTCGGAGTCGCAATCTGTGGGCAGCGGCAGGAACCGGACTTGGAAGCGCGGCATTCGCGTCGGCAGCGCGAAGGACGGATCAATCCGCGCCTTCATCCCCGATCCCGTCGAGGTGGCGACGAACACGAGCTCCGCGGAGGGCGTCGCGGTGGACGCGCACGGTATCATCTATGGCGCGGAGGTCGGTCCGACGACCTACGGGCCCGACGCTCCGCCGCACTCACTCAAGCGTTACGTGAAGCGCTAATCTCAGACGCCGGCGACACGAAATCCGCTGGCGCGCGCCGCTAACGCGATGAGAAAACGCTCCGCCGTCAAATCGGTGGAGCGTTTTGCTTTGCGTTCGACCGAATCGACGCCCGCTATTTCCTCGGCAACGTCAAGGCAATGAGCGACGTGTGGTCGCCTTGCCCGCTAGCGAACACGATGTATTGCTTGCCCTGATGGAGGAACGTCATTGGCACCGCAGTGTTCACGCTCGGAATCGCGACCGCGCCGATCTGCTTGCCCGTTGCTTTGTCGAACGCGTAGAGCTGCGCCGGAACCGCGGGCGCGGCTGCCGCCCCGCCTCGACCGCCGCCGGCGCGTCCCGCGCCACGGCCGCCACGGCCGGCTCCCGGCCCACCTGAGCGGCCAGTGCCATGAATGACGAGCGTCTTGGTAGTGATAACCTCGGGTTGGCCGCCGAGCGCGGGCACCCGCGGCAGCGACACTCCTTCGAACAACGGGTCGTTGCTCATGAGCTGGCGCCATGCATTGCCATTCGGCACCCACCACTTTTTGTCACCAGTGTTGAGATCGTACGCGGTGATGCCGCCCATTTCCTTGAATTTGAGAATTGGTATGCCGCCGATCGTCGTCGCGGCGCGCGGCTGGAACGCGCCCGCGCCGGTGTCGGCCGTGGCGTAGGTCTTCGGCTTCGGCAACGCGCCGAGGAGTCCGCAGCTGTCGTGCGGCTGGCTGTAACGATGCTCCGAGCACGGGTCGTGCTCGACTTCGATCGTACTCAAGCCGCTCTGGCCGCCGACGTAGAGCATTCCCGTTTCCGGATCGGCCGCAGCGCCGCCGTCGATGTTCACGCCGCCGCTGGCCCCCGGCGCGTACCATGAGCAGCGATACTGCGCCGCGCCCTTCGCACCTTTGCCATCGGCGGGTGACCCAGGAATGAAGTACGGTCCCATGCGGCACTTCTTGGCGAGTGCGAGCGCGGAGTCCTTGATCGCGGGGGTGAAGTCGATCAGATCCGACTCGACGAGTCCCTGCTGCGCGTAGGGCGCCGGTCGGCTTGGAACGGGCTGCGTCGGAGACGTTTTCTCGTCGGGTACTTCGCTCTGCAAGACGGGCGTCTCCGGAATCGGCCAGATCGGCTCGCCGGTCGCGCGATCGAGCACGTACACCCAACCCTGCTTCGTCGTCGCGGCAACGACCTTTCGCGCCTGCCCGCCCACGGTGATGTCGAGGAGGTTCGGCGCCATCGGCGTGTCGTAATCCCAGATGTCGTGATGCACCATCTGGTAGTGCCACTTCCGCTTTCCAGTTTTCACATCGATCGCGACAATGCTGTTCGCGAAGAGATTGTTTCCGGGTCGATAGCCGCCGTACTCGTCGCTCAAGCCCTCGCCGACGGGAATGTAGACGAGACCAAGATCGGGATCGGCGGTGTACGGTGCCCACGCGTCGGCCTTACCCACGCCGGGCGTTCCAATCTTCGACCCCTTCTCCCAGGTCTCGGCGCCGAATTCACCCGGCTGCGGGATGAGATTGAATTTCCAGAGCTGTTTTCCAGTGTGGACGTCGAAGCCTCGGATGAATCCTGGAATGTTGTGCAGGCGCAGCGGGTAGTAGCCGTGCATCGACGAGTTGCCAACGATGATCACGTCGCCGACCACGATCGCCGGCGAGCTGTTGGCGATCTGACCGTTTGCGGGATCGATGCCCATCGTCCCGTCGGCGCCCGTCTTTGTTGTGGCGTTCCACTTCTCGCCTGGCTTCGCTTTGCGTGCCGGCGCGGCCTCGCTGATGATCAGCGGGCCCGAGTCGTCGACAGCGAGCGGCACGAGGGGATAGCCGAGCCCCGTCATGAGATCGACTACGCCATCCTTGCCGAATTTCGGATCGCCCTTTCCGGTTTTCGCGTCGATCGACGCGAGATGATAGCCCGGCGTGACGACGATGACGCGCTCGTTTGGTCCGTCGGTCCAATAGGCGAGACCGCGCCCAGCAAATTGACGCGGAGCCTTTTGCCAGCGGATGCCTTCGTCAATTCCCCACTGCCATAGCGTCGCGCCGGTCGAGGGATCGATCGCAAACGCTTTCCGCCGGTTCGTGGCGACCGTCATCAAGCGGCCGTTCGCGTAGAGCGGCGTCGTCCGATAGTACTCATCCTCGCCGTACTGGTCGGCTTTCCACTGCCAGGCGACCTGCAGCGAATCGAAGTTGTTGGCGTTGATCTGATCGAGCGCCGAGTAGCGGGTGCTCCACGCGTCGGCGGCCCAGTAGCGCCATTCACCAGGCTTGTTCCCGCGAACGAGCGCGGCACCCTGTCTGGCGCTCGACTGTGAGGCGTAGACGAGGAAAGCCGCGCCGGCCATCGCGAATCCCGCGACTGCCATTCCGAGTCTGCGCATGCCGATCGTTGTCCACCGTCGCGTCATGGTTTCTTCCTCTTTGCCGTAGAAGTCGCGCTACTGCGTTTCGTCTCGATACGAATTTTTTTCAGCGAGTCGGCGTCGGGCGGAAGCTCTTCCTTGCCGGCGGGCATCGCATTCATCTTGAGCAAGTACGCCATCACGTCCGCCACGTCGTCGGGCGAGAGACTGCCTGGGTCGTTCTTCGGCATTCGCGTGGTCACGAACAGAAACAGATCCGACAACTGCTTTCCCCGCCACCACTTGTTGAACGTCGCGCCGGTATGCGACGCGGGCGTATGACACGACCGACAGCTTCCCGCGTACACGTCCTTGCCCCGGCTCGCTTGCTCGTCGGTGTACACTCCGCTCAACGTCGACGGCGACTCCGGCGTTGATGAGGCCTGCGGCGCCGGCCCCTTGCTCGTCTGCGACGAGACCCACCGTGGATCACGCACAAGCATGCACGTCACGACCGCGATCGTCCACCCGAGCCGCATCAATCGCCGTCCGCGTGCGACGCAAGGGAGGCGGCCGGGGTTTCACCGCCGCGGCGGACGAGTCGTCCGTAGAGCTCGAACATCGCCCAGCCCGCTCCAGCAACGATCAACGCGAGCATCAATCCCCGCATCGCGCTGGCGAGGAGGGCGAGATCGAGCGCAGGCCACTGGACGTGATACTGACTCAGGACCGCGCCGCGATCGAGCATCCAATGCCACGCCGTATGCGCCGCGATCGCCGACAAGATGATCGTCCCCATTCGCTCGGCGACGACATGCTTGAACACGAAAGCCAGGGCCGGAATCGCCAGGCCGATCACCAGCAACTGTCCGAGCTCGACACCGATGTTGAACGACACGAGCGACGTCGCGAGATGCGCGCCGGCGAACTGCAGTGATTGCCGCAGCGCGAATGAGAAGCCGAACCCGTGGACGAGACCAAACCCGAAGGCGATGAGCCAGCGCCGGTCGAGCTTGGGCCCGATGATGTTCTCGAGCGCCATATACACGATCGACACGGCGATCAACACTTCGATGAGTGGCGGGAACCAAAGTGCGTCGGGTGCGAGCCCGATCGCCGACGCCATGAGCGTGATTGAATGCGCGACAGTGAACGACGTGACGATGGCGACGAGCGGTCGAATTCTTCGGAACGGAATTACCAGGCAGAAGATGAACAGCAAGTGGTCGATGCCGTCGAGAATGTGGACGAAGCCGAGCTCGACGAAGCGGAGCGCGGCTTGATGCCAGCGTGGATCGAGGCGGACCAAGCCTGGGTCGCCGAGATATTCGAAGGCGCGCTCGGGCCCGTTCGGCGGAACGAATCGAAGCACGGTCGTCGTGCGTACCCCTAGCCGAGCCAGTGCGGGCTGGATCGAGAAGCGCGATCGGTCGGACGTGATCGGATACTCGAGAACGACATCGAGCATCGCCTGCTTCCACATCAGTTGCGTGTCGGCTGCAAGTGGGTCGCCGATCGTGTGCGCGAGTGCACCGTCGTAGGTCGAGAACGATCGATCGGATGGCAACGACACGCGCGTGGCGACAATTCGCGGTGTTGGGAGTCGCGTGTCATCCTCGTAGAGCTCGATTTCGTTGGCCAGCCACAACTGCGCCGCGTCCGAAAGCAACGGTTTGGCGCGCGCGAGGTCGAGGTAGCCGGGACCGATGAGCGGAAAGTTCACGTCGCGCATGGACTCGAGCGGGACTCGCATGACGAGTCGGAGGCGTCGGGCCTCGGGCTTCACGAACGCGAGCACGGTAACGCTGCTCGGAATGTCGTGTGCGAAGATCGGCGCCGCGAACGCGAGCGCGAGCGCGACAGCCAATGAAGCGGCGACACCTGGACGGATGAGACTCTGACGGCGTAGAATCACGCACTCGCTCCTGGACGACCGAGTATACATCGCGGACCCGAACGGTGGAACGGTGGAACCGTGGAACGGAGGCTGTTCAATGAGAAGACGTAACCTCCTGCTCGGCAGCGTGCTGCTGCTGCCGGCTTCGGTCACCGCGTCTGCGCAACGCGAGCCGGTCCGCGCGCCGCGGTTCGAGGTCGACCCGCTGTGGCCGCAGCCAATGCCCAACCGATGGATCCTCGGCTCGACGGTCGGCGTTGCCGTCGACGCGCGCGATCACGTGTTCATCGTTCACCTGACCGACAGCTTCACTCCGCGTACCGAGATCGGCTTGGCGACAAACCCGCCGACCGGCGAATGTTGCGCTCCCGCGCCGAACGTGTTGGAGTACGACGCCGGCGGCGCGCTCGTCGGCCATTGGGGCGGTCCGGGCCAGGGTTACGAGTGGCCCGAGATGAACTCCGGTCTCGCAATCGACGACAGCGGCAACGTCTGGATCGGTGGCAGCGGTGGCGCCGATTCGAGAATCCTCAAGTTCTCCCACGACGGTAAGTTCATCGCGCAGTTCGGCAAAGCGGGAGGAACGGTTGCCGCCGCGGCGAGCGGCCGAGGCGCGGATACGGCGTACGCCGGCGTTTCACCGGGACGTGGTGGTCGCGGCGGGCGCGGCGGACGGGGCGGCCGAGCATCGACTCCCGCGTTGCCGGCGAGCAGCCAGAGCATGGACAGCTTCGGTGGGCCCGCCGGCTTTTCATTCGACGCGAAGGCCAATGAAGTCTACGTCGCCGACGGGTATCGCAATCACCGCGTCGCGGTGATCGACATGACGACCGGCGCGGTCAAGCGGTTCTGGGGCGCCTACGGAAAAAAACCCGACGACTCCGACACGGCGAAGTACGATCCGGCCGGCCCGCCACCGAAGCAATTCGGAGCGCCGGTGAGCTGCGCGCAGTTGTCGAAGGACGGATTCGTCTACGTCTGCGACACGCGCAACGACCGCATCCAGGTCTTCAAGAAGGACGGTTCGTTCGTGAAGGAAAAGGCGATCGCGCCAAAGACGCTCGGAACCGGCTCGGTGTGGGACATCGCGTTCTCGCGCGACCCGCAGCAGAAGTATCTCTACGTCGCCGATGGAATGAACATGCAAGTGCACATTGTCGATCGTCAGACGCTGGACGTTCTCACGAGCTTCGGCGACGGCGGACGGCAACCAGGCCAATTCTACGCGGTGCATAGTGTCGCGACCGACTCGAAGGGCAACCTCTACACGGCGGAGACCTACGAGGGCAAGCGCGTGCAGAAGTTCAGCTTCAAAGGCATTGCTGCCGTGCCGGCGGCGAACCAAGGCGTGCTCTGGCCGACACGCACCGCGGGAGGAACCAAGCGATGACGCGACGACGCAAGGTCATGCTCGGCACCGCGCTCGCCATGGCGATCGCCGCCCTCGGCGTCGGACAGGCGGCGCTCGACGCCGCGGCGCGCATTCATGCGGTCGAAGCGCCGCGCTTCGAGGTCGATCCGCTCTGGCCGAAGCCGCTGCCCAACCATTGGGTGCTGGGGAACGTGATCGGCGTGGGCGTCGACGCCAAGGATCACGTCTTCATCGTGCACCGAAACGACACGTTCGATCGACAGACGGAGATCGGCGCCGTGGCGAATCCGAAGGTGAGCGAATGCTGCGTTCCGGCGCCGCCGGTGCTCGAGTTCGACCCGGCGGGAAACTTGGTGAAGGCATGGGGCGGTCCGGCGCCAGGTCATGATTGGCCCGAGTCGAATCACGGCATCTCAGTCGACAACAAGAACAACGTGTGGATCGGCGGCAACGGAACGTGTCCCGCGGGCGGCACGGCGGAATGCCCTGCCGGTTCCATCGATTCGTTCATTCTCAAATTCACGCACGATGGCCAATTCTTGATGGAGATCGGCGTGCCGCACCAGACGATGAACAGCAACAGCACGACGAGCTTTGGTCGTGTGGCGAAGATCTCGTTCGACGTGAAGGCGAACGAGGCGTTCATCGCCGACGGGTACGGCAATCATCGCGTGGCCGTGATCGACATGGACAATGGGAAGATCAAACGCTTCTGGGGCGCCTACGGGCACGTGCCGTCGGACTCGAACCTCGGACCCTACAACCCCGACGCGCCGCTTGCCCAACAGTTCCGCAACCCGGTGCATTGTGCCGAGCCGACGGTCGATGGGCTGGTGTACGTGTGCGATCGTCCGAACGACCGCATCCAGGTCTTCAAGAAGAGTGGCGAGTTCGTGAAAGAGAAGATCTTCAAGCCGCAGACGCGCGGCGACGGCTCGGTGTGGGACATCGCCTTCTCTCGCGATCCCGAGCAGAAGTACATCTTCCTCGCCGACGGAAAGAACGAGCGCGTCTATGTCATGGACCGCCAGTCACTGGAGGTCATCACAGAATTTGGCGATGGAGGCCGTCAACCCGGACAGTTCTTCGCCGTGCACAGCATCGCGACGGATTCCAAGGGCAACATCTACACGACGGAGACGTACGAGGGAAAACGCCTCCAGAAATTCGTCTATAAAGGATTGGGCACCGTCGACCAGCATCAGGGCGTCGTGTGGCCGAAGCGGTAGCAACGTATGGCCTGACGCACATCGCGCTCACGGTGCCCGATGTCGAACGCGCGTTCGCGTTTTACGAAGCGGTGTTCGGCATGGTGGCCGTCTATCGCAAGGAAGAGTTCATCCAGGCGCAGACGCCGGGCGCGCGCGACGTGTTGGTGTTTCAGCGAGGCACACGCGACGTGGGTACGAGCGGCGGAGTCGCGCATTTCGGGTTTCGACTCATTGATCCCGCGTCGATCGATGCGGCGGCCGAGCGCGTCGTGGCCGCGGGCGGAACGATCGAGGAGCAAGGCGATTTCTGTCCGGGCGAGCCGTATCTGTACGCGCGCGATCGCGATGGATACCTGTTCGAGATTTGGCACGAGATTCCCACACCGGTTGATCCGCCGGTCGGGGCTACGCGTCGCTCGGTGCTGTTTGTCTGCGAGCATGGATCGGCGAAGAGCGTGATCGCTGCCGCACACTTTCAGCGGTTGGCCGACGCCGCGCGTCTCGAGGTGCGCGCGATGTCCCGCGGCACAGATCCCGACTCCGCGTTCACGCCGAACACGCTCGATGGTCTCGCGCGCGATGGGCTTCGCCCGTTGGACGAAGCGCCATCGCGATTGTCGCAGAAAGATTTGGCGGCCGCGGAGCGGGTCGTTGTCTTTTGCCAACTTCCGGCCGCATACTCGCATGAATCGACTGAGCAGTGGGAGAACATTCCTCCCGTCAGCGAAGACTACGATCAAGCGCGTCGCGCCATAACGCAGCGACTCGAGCAACTGCTGCGGGAGTTAGGTTCACCAGAGTGAAGCCTTCCAGTTCGTGGCGGGCACATCGCCGGCGTGCGGCTCGCTTGATCCTGCCGCTTACGATGACACTCGCGCCGGCGATTACACCGTCGACAGCGACCGCGCAATCAGCGGTATGTTTCCGCGGCCGGCCATTGCCCAGGTGCAGTGCGTTCACGGTTTTCGCGATCACGGGCGTCAAGCGGGTCGCTGGCACAACCCACTTGGAGACATTCGGAGCCGCGTCGTCAATCTCACAGCCGCATGTACCCGACTTGGCAGACTATTTGTCATGGACACTGGGAGTAATGGTCAATCGCGACAGCGCTCACGCGATCGGCGCCGTTGCCGAATTCGGATTTGACTCGACCGGCTCTCGCGTCGCACTCGAGGCGCGTCGCCGAACCTGGCTTCCGCGCGGCGGCTCGGTCGATTTCACGGCCGGCGGCCTAGTGGCGCAAGGTCACAAGGGCGCCAGATTTCCGACCGCCTACGGGATGACAACCGGCGTTGCTCTGGGCGCGTTCGACCTTTTCGCGATAACGATCGGGGGCGATGTCGCGTGGCCAGCCAGTGGAAACCACCTCCGCGCCGCCATTCACGGGGGACTTCGCGTAAGTTCCTATGCTGCGCTCGCCAGTCTCGGCTTGGTAATCGCCGGAGCGGCGCTGGTCGTGCCTCGGGATTGAGCCACAACGATTTCGTGATCATGGACTCTTGGACGAAGCTCGTCAACTGCGCCGCCGCACTCGAAGCTGAGATCCTCGTCGAGCGCCTGCACGCCGCGGGAATCGACGCCACGGTTCGCGGCAACGATATCGTCGGGATCTTCGGGCCCGGATTTCAGGGCGCGACCGCGCGAGGCGTCGACGTACTGGTTCCCGCCTCGGCACTCGAGGCGGCGAAAGAGTTTCTGGCTGACTATCGCGGCAACGACGACGAGGAGTGATCTCGTTACGCCGCGCGGGCTCGTTGTCGCACCGTCGCGATGACCTCCTCGACCCGTTGCGCCGTGTCAACCGGCGAGCTGTTCGGAACGATCGGGTCGCCAAGCGAGTACGCCAGGATCACGTTCGACAATTGATCGGCGGAGAGCGCGAGCAGTTGACGTCGAAGCATGTGCTCGCCTTGGGCGTACACCGCGAACGGATCAAGAATGGCGTGCGGTCCGCGGACGGCGGGCTGCCGAATAGGTGACGCCGGCGCGTCGAATACCGAGGCCATACGGATCTCAGTCGGCATGGGCGCGATCCGACCGGTGAGCGCGCGCGTGAGCGCACCCTCGAGATACGTATGCGTCAGGCCTTGAGCCCAATACATCAGATCGGCGCGGTTCGGCTGCGAAGTCTCACGCTCGGTTCGGACCGCCTCGGTCGTGGTCAGAAATTCGATCCATCCTTCCCATAGGCCGTCGGGCCCGACCGTACCACATGCTTGTGGTTGGTATTCGCGTCCATCGCTGCCGCGAACCAGGTCAGTGAATCGCACCAAGACTTCCGCCATTGTCGCCTCCATGATTCGTTGTACAACTGCAATGTGAGGACCCAACGCGTCAGGCTGTGTCGGCTCGAGGCAGCGCACGTGTATCGGACTCGCGAAACTGCGTGGGCACCTTGCCCCGGGACGCCACGCGCTCGCAGCTTGATGCACCCGACGGAATCGAGGACGTTCTCATGCGCCCAACTACCGCTCTCGTGTTACTGCTCTCCGCCGCGCCGGCGATTGCTCAATCGTCGCGCTCGACGCCGAACCAATTGGCGCCCTCGGAGCGTGCAGCCGGTTGGCGGTTGCTGTTCGACGGCACGACGCTCGCCGGATGGCGTGGTCTCGGCTACGACAGTGTGCCGACGGCGCACTGGAACGTCGTCGACGGCGCGATCCACAAAGTCGCGAGTGGCAACGTCCCCAAAATGCCCGACGGGCAACCGGCGAACGGCGGCGACCTCATGTCGGTCGACACCTTCCGTGACTTCGAGCTCGCGTTCCAGTGGAAGGCGGTTCCGGCGACGAACAGCGGCGTCAAGTACAACGTGTCCGAGGAGTATTCGCTCGCCAACGCATCGAATCACGCCGCGCTCGGCTTCGAGTATCAGGTGCTCGACGATTCTCTAAACGACGACAACAAGGTCGCGACGCATCGCGCCGGTGCGTTGTACGATCTCTTCCCGCCCAACGACAAGAAGCGATTGAAGCCGGTCGGCGAGTGGAACAGCTCGCGCATTGTGTTTCGCGGGAATCACGGCGAGCATTGGCTCAACGGCCAGAAGATCGTGGAGTTCGATCTCGGCACACCGCGCATGGACTCGGCGCTCGCCAAGAGCAAGTACCGCGTCCTCAAAGGATTCGCCGATCGCCGAAGTGGTCATATCATCCTCCAGGATCACGGGGATGAGGTGTTTTTCCGCGATATCAAGATTCGGGAGATCAAACCATGACACCCGACGATCGTTCCGTCGACCGACGCGAGTTTCTCAAGACTGCCTCCGCCACCGGGCTGGGAGTAATGATGACGAGCCAGCTGCCGTCGCCCGCGCTGTTTTCGAGCGCGTCACCGAATGAGAGAATCGTCGTGGCGGTCTGCGGGCTCAACGGCCGCGGCATGGTGCACGCGCAGAACTTCTCGACGCTCAAGAACAGCGACGTCGCGTACTTGTGCGACGTCGACTCGAACGTGCTCGCCAAGGCCGTCAAAGGGATGCCCGGCGAAACGAAGGCGCCGAAGGCGATCGGCGATTTCCGTCGCGCACTCGACGACAAGAACGTGGACGTCGTCGCCATCGCGACGCCCGATCATTGGCACGCACCGATGGCAATTCTCGCCATGCAGGCGGGCAAGCACGTCTACGTCGAGAAGCCCTGCGGTCACAATCCGCATGAGGGCGAGCTCCTCGTTGCCGCGCAAAAGAAGTACAACCGCGTGGTGCAGATGGGCACGCAGCAGCGTTCGTCGGCTCGAACGATCGAAGCGATTCAGGCGATCCGAGACGGCGCGATCGGACAGCCGTATTTGGCGCGCGCTTGGTACGCAAACACGCGCACCGGAATCGGGCACGGGAAACCAGTACCTGTGCCGCCGAATCTAGACTACGAGTTGTGGCAGGGACCCGCGCCGCGCACCGAGTACCACGACAACGTCATTCACTACAATTGGCATTGGTTCAGGCGCTGGGGCACGGGAGAGATCTGCAACAACGGCACGCACGAGATCGACATCGCGCGCCTCGCGCTCGGTGTCGATTATCCGACCAGTGTGATGTCGAGCGGCGGCCGGCACCACTACCAGGACGATTGGGAATTCCCCGACACGCAAGAGGCGACGTTCGAGTTCGCGGGCGGTCAGAGCATCATTTGGCAAGGTCAGAGCTGCAACGGCGTCAAGCTCTTCGATCGTTCGCGTGGTACGGAGATTCTCGGAACCACGGGAAGTCTGGTGCTGGATCGAGATGGATACGTCCTCTACGATCTGAAGGGTAAACCGAGCAAGCAGAACATCGAGGCAAAGGCGGGAAATGGACTCGATCTCACCGGCGACGACGCCGCTACCGCGCAGCACATGCAGAATTTTCTCGACGCGATTCGCAGTGGTGCCGCGCTGCGCGCGCCGATCACCGAAGGCGCGAAGAGCGTGTTGCTCTGCCATCTCGGCAACATTGCGCAGTACACCGGGCGCAAGCTGACGACCGACCCGAAGACCGGACGAATCGTCGGCGACGCGGAGGCGATGAAATACTGGACGCGTGACTACGCGCCGAAGTGGACTCCGACCGTATGAGCACAGCGAGACTCGCTCGCCCGGATCACTAGTGTCGGCTCCCTGTCCCGTGTTCGGCTTCGTCCTCGACGTGGAATTGGCGAACACACTGACTCCCGCTGAGGCGCGCGACCTCCACCGCGCATTTTCGACGCAACTCATCGAGCCGCGCGGATTGATCTGCGCCGATCGATTGAACGGGCACCGGTGGACGCTCGAGGTGCGTAGCGAGGCGAGTCAGGCCACCGACGCCGACCGATGCGCGGCGGAGGCGTGGGCGCGTGAGCAGCCTGAGATCGTCGGAGTGACCGTGGGGCCGTTGGTTGATTTCGCGGGCGCCGCGTGATGCGATTGCTCGGCCGGCTTCTCATGATTCTCGGCGTCGCGGTCGGCGGAGCGGTCGGGCTAGCGTTGCTGTTTCATTTCTCTATTCCCGGCGTCCCGTGGCTGCTCGCACTTGGGCTCGCGAAGCTCACACTCGCCGCGTCGGCGGGACTGCTGGGCGCCGGTGCATTTGTGGAACGATTGGCGAACCGTCACGAGGAGCGACTCGCGCTCCCGCCTGAAGAGCCACACTAATTCCGGTATGCGCATCGATTCCATGACGCCGGCCGATTGGCCGGCGGTGCGCGACATCTACGAATCCGGCATTGCCACGGGCGAGGCGACCTTTCAGACCGAAGCCCCGCCGTGGAACACGTGGGACGCCGCGCACTTGGAGACATGTCGTCTCGTCGCGCGTGATGAACACGACGCAGTCATCGGCTGGGCCGCGCTGGGTCGCGTGTCGCAACGGCCCGTGTATTCGGGCGTCGCTGAAGTGAGCGTCTACGTCGCCGAGAACGCGCGCGGCCAGCGTGTTGGACTACAATTGTTGACGGCGCTGATCGCGGCGTCGGAACGAGACGGCCGGTGGATGCTGCAGGCGTCGATCTTCCCCGAGAACGAGGCCAGCGTTCGTCTACATCAACGTTGCGGATTCCGCATCGTTGGCCGGCGCGAACGAATCGCGTGTCAGTACGGGCGGTGGCGCGATACACTACTGATGGAGAGACGCAGCTCGACCACGGGGGTTGCCTGAGAGGAACTACGGAAACAGCCTGAAACCACAGAGGACGCAGAGTTCGCAGAGAAGGGCGGGTCCTTCCTTGATCATGCTTTCTTGTTTTACTTCTGAACTTCTGGCTCCGACCTAGTCTCTAACTCTTGTTGTTGTCCTCTGTGTCCTCTGTGTCCTCTGTGTCCTCTGTGGTTCTGCTTTGTTGCTGCTCCGTGACCTCTGTGTCCTCTGTGGTTGCAATAGAACTGAGGTAAACCGTGGAATCGCAAGAAGTTTGGCGACGCATTGTCGCCTCGTCGCTGAACTGGGAGCAAGCACACGCCTCCCTCGACTCGGCGGTCAAAGGGTTGCCCGCCGAGTTGCGCGGGAAGCGACCTGACAACTTTCCGCATTCGGCGTGGGAGCTTCTCGACCACATTCGTCGAACGCAGAACGACCTGCTCGAATTCTGCCGTAACCCGAACTACGAGGAGCTGAAGTGGCCCGATGACTACTGGCCGTCGTCGCCAGCGCCGGCCAGCGACGCGGCATGGAACGAGACCGTTGACGCGATTCATCGCGACACAGCCGCCCTCGCCGCATTCACGTTGGAGGACGGTCGCGACCTGACCGCGAGAATTCCGCATGGGACCGGACAGACATATCTCCGCACTGTCCTCGTCGCGGTCGATCATACGTCATATCACGTGGGGCAGATCATCGCCGTCCGCCGATTGATCGGCGCGTGGTCGGCGAGCTGAATCTTGCGGCGATCGCCGCCTCCGCGGCATTCTTGGCGATCTCTCCAACATTGAGGCGTTCCAATGGCTCAACAAACCACCCCAACTCCGTCCTACAGCGCCTCGACCGCGAAGACGGCCAAGACTCGGTTTCTCGACGCGTACGAGCGCGAGCTCGCCACGACGCACAAAGTTCTGCGCGCACTCCCGGCCGATAAATCGGATTTCCGTCCGCACGAGCGCTCGAACACCGCATTCGCGCTCGGCTGGACGTTCGTCGTCGAGGGCAAGCTGCTGCTGAAGGGACTGCGGCACGAAGAAGTGCTGGGTGGCGGTTTTGGGGCGCCGCCGACGTCATGGGACGCCGTGCTCGCTGAATTCGATCAGGTATGCGATGCCGTGCTGACCCATCTTCGCGACACGACCAACCCGGAACTCGAGGGTTCGGTCACGTTTTTCACCGGCCCGAAACAGATGGGACAATACTCGCTCGACGATTTCGCGTGGTTCATCCTGCATGACCACATCCATCATCGCGGGCAATTGTCGGTTTACGTGCGCATG
>DASYSU010000409.1:0-11378 GCA_036002925.1 Gemmatimonadaceae bacterium
TTGGACCGCTGAAGACGAGCTGTCCGCCCTTGTCGCCGCTCCCCGGTCCGAGCTCCACCATGTAGTCGGCGGCGCGGATCGCGTCCGGATCGTGTTCGACGACGAGCACCGTGTTGCCCGTGTCGCGCAACCGATGCAGCAGTCGAAGCAGACGATCCATGTCGCGCGAATGCAGGCCGATCGACGGCTCGTCGAGAACGTACAGCGTGTCGACGAGTTGTGATCCGAGCGAATTCGCGAGTCCGATCCGCTGTGCTTCGCCACCCGAGAGGGTGCGTGTCGCGCGATGCATGGTCAGATAATTCAGCCCGACGTCACATAAGAACTGCACGCGATCGCGCGCTTCCTTGAGGATGTGCGCGGCCACTTGCTGCTCGAACGGCGTCAGCTCGAGTGTCTCGAGCCACTCGAGCAGACGATCAACGGGCAGCTCGCTGACGTCAGCGATGGTGCGCGTCGCGACGCGGACCTGCAGGGCCTCGGGTTGCAGTTTCGTCCCATGGCAATCGGGACACTCCTGAGCCGTTTGGTATTGGCGCAGGAACACGCGGATGTACTGCTTGTACTTCTTCTCCTCGAGGTCGACGAGGAATGGAAAGATGCCTTTGTAGCCGCGGACCTTCGCGTGCAGCAACCTGTGGCGCGTCGCGGCGGGCAGCTTTTGCCACGGCGTATCCATCGAGATGCCTTCGCGCTTCGCGAACTCCGCCAGCGCACGACGCTTGTTGTCGTAGCGCGGCTTGGTCCAGGGATCGATCGCGCCGTCTTTCAGGCTTCGCGTTGGGTAGGGCACGATGAGCGTTTCGTCATACTCGAGCGTGGCCCCGAATCCGTTGCACCGCTTGCACGCGCCGCGCGGACTGTTGAACGAAAAAAGCTGCGGCGTGGGCGCCGGCGCTCGCGTGCCGTCATTGGCACATTCATATCGTTCGGTGAACCGCAGCGTCTTCGATGGCTTGGGCGTCAGCGGTGTCTTGACTGGTTCAGTGAACAGAATCACGCAATCGCCGTCACCCTCGCGAAACGCGGTGCCGATGGCGTCGGGAAGACGGCCGCGCGCTTCGTCGCCAACCGTCAATCGATCGACGACAACGAGGACCTGCTTCGCGAACGTGATGTCGACCGCCTCGGTCATCAGGTCGTCGAGATGCTTGATCTCGCCGTCGACCGCGACGCGGACGAAGCCTTGGGCACGGAGATTCTCGACGACGACGTCGTGTGTGACTTCGGGCGATAGCACGATCGGGAACGCCACGAAGAAGCGAATCCCAGCTGCCAAACCGAGGATTGCATCCGTGGCCGATTGGACCGTGTCGGGTCGCATCTCGCGGCCGCAGAGTGGGCAGAACGTTCGCCCGATGCGCGCCCAAAGGAGACGGAGGTAGTCGTATATCTCGGTTGCCGTGCCGACCGTCGAGCGAGACGTCTTCGTCGGGTTTTTCTGCTCGATCGCCACCGCAGGCGACAGCCCGTCGATCGAGTCGACGTTTGGCTTTTCCATCCGCTCCAGGAACTGACGCGCGTACGCCGACAGCGACTCGACATATCGGCGTTGACCCTCGGCGTAGATCGTATCGAACGCCAGTGAGGATTTGCCCGAACCGGACGGCCCGGTGATCACCGTGAACGTGCGGCGCGGGATCTCGAGGTCGAATCCCTTAAGATTATGTTGTCGCGCGCCGCGAACGATGATGGACTCCTTCATCCATCAAAACTAGCGGAGATTGCGCACCGAAGAAATAGCGAAGCGCTCGGCGAGCGGCGTCGTGAATTCGCGCTATTTCCTGCGCCGCACCAGTCGCCCGAGAATCAGGAGAAGCAGCGCGCCGAAAGTGGCGATGCCGATCGAGCGGAAATCGAGATCGCCTTGGGCGACTCTACCCCACCCGAGCCACGTTCCGATCACGCCGCCGAGTAGCGCTCCGACGATGCCGAGCGTGATCGTGAAAATGCAGCCGGCCGGATCCCGGCCAGGCATGATGAATTTTGCGAGCGATCCGGCGATAAGGCCGAGCAGCAACCAGAAGAGCCAAAGGGGCATCGACGAACGATCGGGATGTACCTGGCCAAAATCCAGTGCGCACAGCAAACAGCGCGTACCACGCGGCGACCTACGTCGGCCGCTCGCGTGTTACGCGCTGAAGATTGCCCGCCAGTCTAGAGGGTCGTCGTTCCGCGCGACCGTGTGGTCGCCCGATAGATCCAGAGTAGAACCAGCGAGCCAACGATTGCGAGCAGGATGCTCCACAGCGAGAAGCCGTTCAGCCCGGTGCCAGTGATGAGGCTCCCGACAAAACCGCCGAGGAACGCACCCACGATCCCGATGAGAATCGTTACGATGATTCCACCCGGGTCGGGTCCCGGCATGAGTGCCTTAGCGATCGCGCCGGCGATCAGTCCGAGCACGATCCACGCGACTATACCCATAACATCGCCTCCGAGTGATGGGGTCAGACGTCGGACATCACTAACGCAACGGCCATACCAGGGGGACGGAAAGGATGGGGTAGCCTTCCAGGAGGGTGGAGGGTTGAGGGTGGAGGGTAGAGGGGAGGTGCGCGGCGCTTCGCGCCGCACAACTGCATTTGATGGACGCGGTCGCCTGTAGGGTGGGTACACAAGTGGCGCGCACCGCGCGCCACCAACCTTCCCTCAACCCTCCACCCTCCGCCCTGGAGCGTCGCGTAGCTTTCCCATATGAACGAAGAGGATGTAGTCGGCAAAGCGTACGACGCGCGCCTCATGCGGCGCCTGTCGGTCTACGTCCGGCCGTACGGTTGGCTCGTCGCCGCGGCGCTCAGCTGTCTCATGCTCGACGGCCTCGTGCAGCTCGTCGGGCCGCTAATGACCCAGCGCGTCATCGACGTCGCGCTACCGGCCCACGACGTTGGAATGGTTTGGCGCTCGGCGCTGCTGCTCGCGCTGTCGCTCGTCGTCACCTTCGCCTGCCAGTACGGGGAGACAATCTTGACGAGTCTCCTGGGGCAGCGCGTGATGCGTGATTTGCGCCGGGACATCTTCGCGCACGTCCAGCGACTTCCGGTCGTGTTCTTCGACCGCAATCCGGTCGGACGACTCGTCACGCGCGTGACGTCCGATGTCGAGGCACTCAACGAGCTGTTCACCGCCGGTGTCGTGGCGGGCCTCGGCGATCTGTTCACGCTGCTGGCCATCAGCGTGTTGATGCTTGTCGTCGACTGGCGCCTCGCGCTGGCGTCGTTCGGCGTCATCCCGTTCGTGTACTGGGCATCGCACGTCTTTCGGGCCAAGGTCCGTGACTCCTATCGCGATGTGCGCTCACGCCTCGCGCGCATCAACGCATACTTGCAGGAGCGCATCACGGGAATGCGCGTCGTGCAGCTGTTTGGCCGAGAGGAGACGGAGGCAAAGCGGTTCGACGAGCTCAATCGAGGACATCTCCAAGCCAACCTCGATTCGATCACCTATTACGCGCTGTACTTCCCGGCAATTGAGATTCTGACGTCAATCGCGCTCGCGAGCCTCATCGTCGCCGGCGCGCACCGAGTGGAAATTGGATCGCTCACGGTCGGCACGGTCGCGGCCTTCCTCCAACTCGTCCGTCGATTCTTTCAGCCGCTGCAGGATTTGTCGGACAAGTTCAACACGCTACAGCAGGCGATGGCCGCCTCGGAGCGGATCTTTCGCCTTCTCGACACTGAGGTGGCCGACGTCGGCTCGGGTCAGACGACGCCCCATCGGATCGCCGCCCACGGAGTCACGGTCGAGTTCGAGGATGTTTGGTTCGCATACGATCTCGGCCATGTCGCACGCGAGGGAGGCCAGCCCGCGTCTCCGGAGTGGGTACTCAAGGGCGTAAGCTTTAGAGTCGAGCCAGGCAAAACGCTCGCGCTGGTCGGTCACACCGGCGCTGGGAAGACCACGATCATCAACTTGCTGCTGCGCTTCTACGAACCGCAGCGCGGCCGAATTCTGGTCGACGGTGTGGACGTGCGCGAGATTCCGCTTCCGGAGTTGCGGGGACTGATCGGCTACGTGCAACAGGACATTTTCCTCTTCGCGGGCGACGTCTTGACCAACATCCGGCTGTCGAACCCAATCTCGGAACAAGACGTCGCGACAGCCGCCGCTCGGGTCGGTGCCGATCGGGTCATTCGGCGGTTGCCGCATGGGTATTCGCACGTCTTAGGGGAGCGTGGCGCCTCGATCAGTGTTGGGGAGCGGCAATTGTTGTCGTTCGCCCGTGCGATCGCGGCCGATCCCGCCCTGCTGATCCTCGACGAGGCGACGAGCGCCGTCGATAGCGAGATCGAGGCGGAAATCCAACACGCGCTCATCGAATTGATGCGAGGTCGCACGACGATCGCCATCGCGCATCGATTGAGTACAATCCTCGAGTCGGACGAAATCATCGTGTTGCATCACGGACATGTACGCGAACGTGGAACGCATCGCGAGCTCTTGGCGAGACGTGGGTTGTATGAACGGCTGTATCGACTCCAGGCTGGCGTCACCGGTAATGAGCCCGAGATGCGGCGCGACGCGCTGCAAGCGGGCGCATGACGCTTGCCAGGCTGAGGGGCCATGGGGTAGTTTCTGCCGGAGTAGCGGTGTGGCGCATCGCCCACGCACGCCCAACCTGGCTGCCGCTTTCTTTTTGCTGAATCACTAAATGGTGCGTCTGCTTCACGCCGCTCGGACCGACGTCGGGATGATCCGCTCTGGCAACGAAGACAACTTCGCGGTCCATGCAAATGGCGATCGCGGGTTGTTCATCGTCGCCGACGGGATGGGCGGTCACGCCGCGGGTGAAGTCGCGAGCGAGATGGCGGTGCAGATCGTCGAGCGGGAGCTGCAAGGGGTCAAGACGCTCGAAGACCGATCGGTGGCCGAGCGAGTCGCCGAAGCGCTGCGGAAGGCCAACCGCAACATTCACGACCGGACGATTACCGAGGTCGATAAGCAGGGAATGGGCACCACCGCGTCGGTGCTCCTCATCGCCGCGTCGCGATACATGATTGGCCAAGTGGGCGACTCGCGTGTCTATCTCCTTCGCGATGGCGCCCTGCACCAGCTCACCAAGGACCACTCGTACGTCCAAGAGCAGGTCGACGCCGGTTTCCTGACGCCAGAGCAGGCGCGCTACCATCCCTACAGCAACGTGATCACGCGCTGCGTGGGCGCGAGTCCGGAAGTCGAGCCGGACATCTACGCCGGCGATTTGAAGATCGGCGATCTGTTCCTCGTCGCCAGCGATGGGCTGACGGGCATGGTCGACGACCGGCGTCTGCAAATGCTGCTCATGTCCCGCGCTGAGCCGGAGCGCAAAGTCCACGCGCTCATCTCGGAGGCGAACGGGCGTGGTGGTCTGGACAACATCACGGCGATCGTGATTCAGGTCGCACCGGATGAGGACGGAGGCGGTTCGGCTCGGACACAAGAGATTCAGGCGGCGGGGTAGTTCTCTGCAGTTCTCAGTTTTCAGTTCTCAGTCGTGAGCCTTCCTGCCCGGTTTTCAGTCGAAGTTTTCAGTATCAGTTTTCAGTTGGAGTCTTCAGTCAACTGACAACTCCAACTGACGACTCCAACTGAAGACTTCAGCTCAAAACTGGGCTGGAAAACTCACGACTCAGAACTGAAAACTGAGAACTGCGCCTTGCCCCTTCCGATTACCACTCCCCCGTTGCAAATCTCGCGCATCCGCTGACCCCACCTTTTTGCCGAGAGACGTCCGAATGGTTCATGGACTCACCTCCGGCCGCGCACTTCGTGCTGCGTCCGGTCTCCTCGCGCTCGCCGCGCTGCCGGCGCTTGCCCAAGATCACGCCAACAAAGCCAACTGGCAGCTCGCAGAAAAATTCTCGCCGCAGAGCCTGCGCTCTCGCGTCTACACGAGTTCAGTGAATCCTCATTGGCTGGGGCAGAGCGATTCGTTGTGCTACGACTGGAAGGATCACAACGGCTCGACGTTCTATCTCGTCGTGCCGACGACCAAGACCAAGAAGCCGCTGTTCGATCAGGTCAAGCTGGCGTCGCAGCTCTCCGATTTGAGCCATCGCGCGCATGATCCGCAGAATCTGCCGTTCACATCGATCCGATTCTCGACGGATCGGAAGACCTTCACCTTCAACGCCGACAGTTCACGCTGGGAGTGGGACGTCCGCGGTGAGACGCTCAAGCTGCTCGGCCCAGTGGTCGCGGCCAACGCCGACGCCGCCGGTCGTGGTGGACGTGGCGGCCGCGGGTTGGGCGGTGCCGCCGGTGGCGCACCGCCAGACACGGTGAACACGTGCGGCGGGAACGCGGGCGGCGGTCGCGCCGGTGCGGGCGGCGGCGGCCAATTCGGCGGCGGTCGCGGCGGCGACTTCCGCAACTACTCGCCCGACAGCAGCATGTTCGCCTTCGCGCGCGAACACAATCTCTATCTCGTGAAGGTCGCGACCAAAGACACCGTCCAACTCACGAAGGACGGCGCCAAGAACTACAGCTTCGGCGCCCGCGATACGCTCCAGGAGCGTCAGCAGCAAGAGCTCCAGCGAGAGCAGCAGCAACAACAAGACAGCACCGACCAAGAAGGCGGCGGCGGCGGAGGTGGAGGACGCATCAACCGCGACCCCCGTGTGCGCGCGAACGTCGTTTGGTCGCAGGACTCGAAGGCGTTCGCCGTGATTCGCAACGATCAGCGAAAAGTCGGCGAGCTGTATCTCGTGAACAACCTGGCCAATCCGCGTCCGACACTCATGAGCTACTCCTACGCGATGCCGGGCGAGGAGAACGTGACACAGGAAGAGCTCTACGTGTACAAGGTGGGCGACACGCAGCTCTCGCCGGTGAACGTCAAGAGGTGGAAGGACCAGCGGCTGTTCGATCTCCACTGGAATGGCAACGCGAGCCATTTGCGAATGGTGCGACGCGACCGAACGCAACGTCACATGGAGCTAATCGACGTTGACATCGCGTCACGTGCCGTCTCGTCGTTGCTTCGGGAGGACGTCGAGAACAACTCGAGCGAGCGCCAGAACATTCGCTACGTGAAGACCGGCGGCGACTTGATCTGGTGGTCGGAACGGTCGGGCTGGGGCCATTTCTACTTGTACGACAACACCGGTCACCTGAAGCGCGCATTGACCTCGGGCGCGTGGCGCGCCGAGCGCATCGTCGACGTCGATTCGGTGAAGGGCGTCGTCTTCTTCGCGGCGGTCGGTCGGGAGCCGGGGGAGAATCCGTATTACTCGCATCTCTATCGCGTCAACGTCGACGGAACCGGACTCGCCATGCTCGATGCGGGCGACGCGACGCACGACGCTCGCCTCTCACCGAACAAGCGGTGGATCGTCGACAACTTCTCGCGCATCGACCTCGTGCCGAAGGCCGTGCTGCGCGACGTCTCGGGCAAAACGGTGATGGATCTCGAGACGATGGACGTCTCGCGCTTGAAGGAATTGGGATGGCATCCACCGGAAACCTTCCAGACGAAGGCGGCCGATGGCGTCACCGACATCTACGGCAACATGTGGAAGCCGTTCGATTTCGACTCGACGAAGAAGTACCCGATCATCGCCAACGTCTACCCAGGCCCGCAGACGGAATCGGTGACGTTCACCTTTTCGCCGACGGCGGTCCCGCAGCAGTTGGCACAGCTCGGATTCATCGTCATTCAGATTGGCAATCGCGGGGGGAGTCCGCAACGCTCCCAGGAATATCAGGGCTACGGCTACTTCAACCTGCGCGACTACGCACTGGCTGATAAGAAAACGGGGATCGAACAGCTCGCGGCGCGCCACAAGTGGATCGATCTCGATCGCGTCGGCATCTATGGCCACTCGGGCGGCGGATTCCTCACGGCCGCGGCCATGTTGCTGCCTCCGTACAACGATTTCTTCAAGGTCGGCGTGAGCGAATCAGGCAACCATGACAACAACGTCTACAACCAGAATTGGAGCGAGCAGTATCATGGCTTGAAGATCATTGCCAAGAAGGACGACAAAACGAAAAAGACGGCGGCCAACAACAACGATGGCGCGGAGCCCGACGAAATGCCGGATTCGGCGTTCTCGATTCACGTGCCGACGACGGTCGAGCTGGCGGCGAATCTCAAAGGCAACCTGTTGCTCGAGACCGGGGACATGGACAACAACGTTCACCCGGCGAACACGATCCGCTTGGTGAACGCGCTGATCAAGGCGAACAAGCGATTCGATTTCATGCTGCTGCCCGGAAAGCCCCACGCCTACGGCGACATGGTGCCGTACACGAACCATTTGATGTTCGAGTATTTTTCGGAGCACCTGCTCGGGGACTATTATCGGAAGGACGCGAGTATAGCTCGGTGAGGGAGCTCGCTGCGCTCGCGGGGTGAAGCTGCTCGCTGGCGCTCGCTGTGAGGCCGCTTCGCTGGATGGCCGCTTCGGGCTAAGGCCCTCGCTGGAGTGACTTGGAAACGCGTCACGCATGTTCGCGTCGCAATGAAATGATTGCGGCGACGTGAAAATGGTGACGTCGCAGTTCTCTTACATCGCCATGTTTGCTCATGCAAAATCCCGACAACCTTCGCGTTTCGCGCGCGGCCGAGGACTTGGCGGACCTCGTCTACGACTTTAGCGCCGCGTTCCCGGTCGACGAACGCTTTGGCCTCACTGCGCAAATGCGTCGCGCAGCGGTTTCGGTGGGGTCGAACATCTACGAGGGGTGTGGCCGCCGGTCTAACAAGGCGCTGCTCCCATTCCTGTACTACTCCCACGGGTCAGCGGCCGAGTTGGTGTTCCAAACGCGCCTGGCCACGCGACGCAAGTACGGTGACGTGAAACTGGCTAGAGAGCTTACTCGTCGCCTCGTGGCATTTCGTCGCGCGCTCTCGCGATTGATTCGGTACCACGAAGGCCGCAATTCCGCGGCGTAGCCGCGAGCACTCCAGCGAGGGCTTAACCGAAACGGCCTCACCGCGAGCGCAGCGAGCCGCCTCACAGCGCAGCGGCCTCACGCGAGCGCAACGAGCCGCCTCACCTTTCCAACAGACTCCGTCCCACCGCGAGACGCTGTCTCACCTCGCCGCCACTCAAACTCGCCAGTGCCCCAACCGCCGCGGGGTCGAGCGCAATTCGCACCGACGTGTACACGCGCAGCCAGCGTGCTGACCGGTAGAACTCCTCGGAAAGCTTCGGAAGATTGATCGCGCCTTCCCACCCCGCCGCGGTGAGGCGACGCACCTCGCCGTACGGCCGACGAACGAGCAAGTCGAGACCGAGCATTTGCGTCTTGGTCGGATAATCGAGAAGCAGTTCTCCCGGCTGCAACCCAACTTCGGCCGCGATCGCATTCTCGACATCGACCGTCAGCGAGCGATCATCGGCGATCCACTCCGCGGCGTCGGGTTGGAGATCGGC
The DNA here is from genome assembly GCA_036002925.1 of Gemmatimonadaceae bacterium. Classification (GTDB taxonomy): domain Bacteria; phylum Gemmatimonadota; class Gemmatimonadetes; order Gemmatimonadales; family Gemmatimonadaceae; genus JAQBQB01. Next base: position 9,363 of record DASYSU010000409.1, read on the forward strand.
CGCCGGCGACTCGAACGCGCGCTTGTACAGCTTCCGCTCCCGAAGGGCGCGGAGCAGGGGACTCGGCGCACGCTGGCCGAGGACATGGAGGATGCCTTCGTCGGTGAAGCCGGCGAGCGTGCGGGCGTCGAGAGCGCCGGCGTCGAGGGCATCGGCAACGACTCGTTTGTACATGGCGGTGGCGCTGCGCACCGCGTGATGCCAATACACATTGCGGTACATCTGATAGCGTGCGAACAGCAGCGACTCGAGCGCGGACAATCCCTTCTCGATCATGCCGACGCGCGGCGCGTCGGTCTCGGGATCGCGAACGATGACGAGCGCGTTGACCAGGCGATCGACGTCGATCTCGCCGTAGGCAACGCCGCACATGAACGCATCGCGTCGCAAATAGTCGAGCTTGTCGAGATCGATCGACCCTGAGATGAGGCCCTGCAGCGGGCTATCGCTCTCACCTCGAATGAGCGAGACGATTCGCTCGGGTGCCTCCGCACCAAGCTCGCGACGCAGGACCTCCGCGACCTCGCCGTCGCAGATCAACGGACGTGCGACGTCCTCATGGTGCATCGCCCCGATCTCCTCGAGCGCATGCGAGAACGGGTAGTGCCCGATGTCGTGCAGAAGCGCCGCGATTCGCGTGATCATGCACTCGTCGCGCCCGATCAACGCGAAGTCGTCCTGGTCCTCGAACAGGGTGAGCGTGCGGCGCGCGAGGTGGTAGGTCCCGAGGGCGTGCTCGAAGCGCGAGTGCGTGGCGCCCGGATAAACGAGAAACGCCAGACCGAGTTGACGGACATAGCGGAGGCGTTGGAATGCCGGCGTATCGATCAGCTCGAAGCTGAGCGCGTCGAGCCGAATGTTATTCCAAAGGGGGTCGCGGATGATTTCCACTGACATGTGGCGTATGATACCTGGGCCGGGACCGAAACGCCCGAACGAAGCGCAGTCAGGAGAAACCTCTACCTCGGAGCCGCGTAGGGCTTCTTATGCAGACACCCGCCCCCACCCCGGCGAAGGTGGCCGTCGAGCAGGTTCCGACGCCTCCTGCTCCCCCTGCGTCACCGGCCCTGGCCGGCCAACTGCCATCGATCAGCGTGCTGCAGGAACAGGTCATCGCGTACGCGCAGCAGCTGGCTGGACTCCGAGCGCAGCGAACCATCATTCAGCGCCAGATCAGTCGATCGTCCGACGGTGCCACTCGGGCGGCGCTCGAGCTCCGGAAGGTTCCGCTCGACGCGCAGATCGCGTAGACCGAGCTCGATCTCGCCGGTGCGCGCGCCCAACTGGCATCGCGGCAAGGAACGGAGACGCAGCCGCCGCCCGCGTTCCCGCCGGGTGTGCGCCGCGGGTTCGATCCGGACCTCGTCCTCGGCCTCTTCTTCGCGTTCATCTTCGCCGTGCTGATGCCGATGTCAATTGCCATGGCTCGGCGCATCTGGCGCAGCAGGCCCAAGGAGGCGGTGCCGCGCAACGACGACATCATCGCTCCGCGTCTGGACCGGCTCGAACAAGCGGTCGATGCGATCGCGATCGAGATCGAGCGCATCTCGGAAGGACAGCGATTCGTGACGCGCGTGCTGGCCGAGCGCCCCGCATCCGCGCCGGCGACGTCAGCGCCAAAGGAGGCCGCTACGTCAGAAGGAAAGCCCTTTCTCGCGCTAGGGGCCGGACCCGCCGAGCCGATTCGAGCGGGCGAGCGGCAAGCAGTGAGGCAGTCGATTACGCCAAACTGAGTTATCAGTACTGAGTACTCAGTCGTGAGCTGACAACTCAGTACTCAGTACTGAGTACTCAGTGCTCAGTACTCAGTACTCAGTAGTCAGGCTCATAACTCAGCACTGAGCACTCAAAACTGAGTCAGGGCCCCGTGCCGCGGACTGCCTCAGGCGCGGTTCGGAACTCCTTCAGACAATTCCGGGTTTGGTCCGACACTCAAACGTCGACCATCCCGGAGTTTTCTTTGCGCACTCATATCTTCTTGATCGCTAGCACCGTGCTCGGATGTGGAGCCGGATC
>DASYSU010000410.1:0-10761 GCA_036002925.1 Gemmatimonadaceae bacterium
CTTCCCAAGTCGCAACCGATCTATGATCCGATCGCGCATCCGGATCGCGCGCGCGACCGGCGCAATTTGATTCTGCAGAAGATGGCCGAGCAGCATTACATCACGCTCGACGTCGCGGAGAGGGCGAAGCTCGAGCCGGTAGTGACGGCACCGAACGGCGGCATGTCGGCGGCGTCCGGCTATTTCATCGACGCCGTGCGACAACAAGCGGAACGGGCCGGGCTACCGGTGATGAACGGCGGCTATCGCATTTTCACGACACTCGATCCCGCGCTGCAACGCCAGGCGGTGACAGCGGTGATCGACGGCACGAATCGCATCGAGCAGCAAAAAGGCTACAAGCATCTCACTCAGGTCGCGGCCAAGGGAAACCAGAGCGACTATCTGCAAGCGATGGCCGTGGCCATAGAGCCGCTCACGGGAGACGTTCGCGCGCTCGTGGGTGGAAGGAACTACGCGCGTGCGCCCTACAATCGGGCGGTGGCGTCGCTTCGTCAGCCCGGATCGTCGATCAAGCCGATCGTCTACGCAAAAGCGATCGAAGACAGCATCCCGGCGAACACGATCGTCCCCGACACAGCGCTGACAATCGATCTGCCAACGGGCGACGTGTACACGCCGGCCGAGATCGACGGAAAGTTCTGGGGGTCGATGGTGATGCGGGAGGGCAAGCCCGTCGCCGCGATGACGATGCGTGAAGGGCTCGTGCATTCGCGCAACATGATCGCGATCCAGCTGGGCTTGCGGGTTGGAATGGATTCGGTGGCTGCCCTCGTGCGGCGCATGGGGATCAGCACGCCGATGGTGCCGGTGCCGTCGAGCGCGATCGGCGCGTCGGAGGTTCATCCGATCGAGCTCGTCGCGGCGTACACCGCCTTCGCGAACAACGGCGCCGTCGTCCAACCGCGATTCATCACGCGCATCGACGATCTGATGGGCCGGACGATGTACAATCGAGTTCCGTCGACGCCGCAGCAGGTGCTCGACCCGCGGGTCGCATTCATTGTGCGGGACATGATGCGTGACGTCGCGGAGCGGGGAAGCGGCACCGCGGCGCGAAAGGCCGTACCCGACAACATTCCGATCGCCGGAAAGACCGGAACGACGAACGACAATGTCGACGTGTGGTTCGTCGGGATGACGCCCGAGCTGGTCGCCGGCGTGTGGCTCGGCTTCGACAAACCGAAGCCGATTGCGTCGGGCGCGGTCGGCGGTTTATTGGCGGCGCCGATCTGGGGCCAGATGATGGGTCGCTACTATGCCGGCCATTCGACGATGTCTTGGGGTCCACCACCCGACGGCCTCGTCTTCGCCGAGTTGAATCGGGACGTCGCAGACCTCGCAACGCCCGACGCGCCCGCCGACAAGCGATACATCGAGTACTTCATTCCGGGAACAGAGCCCCAACAGCTGCGGGACAATCCATGGAAGTTCCCGCAATGGGGTCCGTTGTTTCTGCCGCAACGTTCCGGAGCGCCGCGACAGTAGCCTTGTGATCGTGAGGAGTGAAACGACGAAGGATCTGCAGTTAGGAACAACCGCAGATCCTTCGCTTCGCTCAGGATGACGAGAATCGCGTTAGGCCACTTTGGTCTGCGCCTTCTCTTCCATCTCCTCCATCAACGTCGGCTGCACTGTCACCGAATCCGCGACGGGCACGAGCGCAATCTCGAACACTTCGTCGAGCGTGCTCACGCAATGGAAGGTCAGCTGCTTGCGGACGTCCTCCGGAATGTCCTCCATGTCCGCCTCGTTGTCCTTCGGCAGAATGATCGTCGAGATGCCGGCGCGATGGGCACCGAGCACCTTTTCTTTCACGCCGCCAATCGGAAGCACCCGGCCACGTAGTGTGATCTCGCCAGTCATCGCGACGTCCTTGCGTACCGGACGTCCCGACATCGCACTCACCAGGGCCGTCGACATCGTCGTGCCGGCCGATGGACCGTCCTTCGGAATCGCACCCTGTGGAACGTGGATGTGCACCTCGATCGATCCAAGACGATCCTCGGGGATCTGCAGCTTCGACGCATGCGTTGCCGCGTACGTCATCGCCGCGCGCGCCGATTCCTTCATCACGTCGCCAAGCTGGCCCGTGAGAATGAGCGACACGTTGCCCCAACCGCTGACCTGTGTCTTCTCGTCATCGCTCGCACGCTGGCCGTAGCCGAACAAGCGTCTGATGGCCGCCTCGACGAACATGATGTCGCCGCCCGCCGGCGTGTAGTACATGCCCGTTGCCACGCCGACCTCGTTCTCCTCTGCGGCGTGTTCCGGATGCACGCGTGGACGACCGAGCAGTTCGCGAACTTCATCGGCGTCGATGACTCCGTCGTCGATCATCTTCGAGTCACCGCCGGCGATTCGGCGCGCGACTTTCCGCGCGACCGCGCCGACCTGCCGCTCGAGCTGACGAACGCCCGCCTCACGCGTGTACTTGCTGATGACGGCGGCAACGGCATCGTCGGTGAATTTGACTTCCTTATCGCCTAGCCCTGACTCCTCGAGCTGCCGCGGAATCAGATACTTCTTGGCGATCTCCGCCTTCTCACGCTCGGTGTAGCCCGCGAACTCGACGACTTCCATACGATCGAGCAGCGGCCCGGGAATGTTCTGGATGAAATTCGCCGTCGCGATGAACAACACCTCGCTTAGGTCGAATGGAATCCCGAGATAATGATCGGTGAAGTTGTCGTTCTGGGCCGGATCGAGCACCTCGAGCAGCGCACTCGCCGGGTCTCCCTGGAACGAGATGCCGAGCTTGTCGACTTCGTCGAGCAGGAAGACGGGATTCTTCGTCCCACCTTGCTTCATGCCTTGGATGATGCGACCGGGCATGGCGCCGACATACGTGCGTCGATGTCCGCGAATGTCGGCCTCGTCTCGCGCGCCACCGAGGGCGACGCGCACATACTGGCGACCGAGCGAACGCGCGATCGATTTCGCGATCGACGTCTTGCCTACGCCCGGCGGACCAACGAACAACAGAATCGGCCCCTTCGCCATGGCGCGAGCCTTCGCTTCCTTGGCGTCGGTGATCGGCCGGTCTTCGTGATTCGCCTGGCCGAGTTGCGGATTTGCGTCCTCCTTCGACGGCTTCAGCTTGGCGATCGACATCTCGCCACTCTGCTTCAGCTCGGCCTCCATCTGCTGCGCGCGAAGCTGCCGAACGGCAAGGAACTCGAGCACGCGATCCTTGACGTCGGGCAAGCCGTAGTGGTCTTCGTCGAGGACTGTCTGCGCGTGACTCAAGTCGAGATTGTCGTCCGACCGATTACTCCACGGCAACTCGGCGATCCATTCGAGATAGGTGCGGATCACCTGCGCTTCCATCGATTCGCGACCAGACCGCTCGAGTCGTCCGAGCTCGCGCTCGACCTCTTGTCGGGCTTCCTTGGGAAGGTCGAGCTTGACGAGCTTCTCGCGCAGCTCGGTGATCTCCTTCGAGGAATCGTCGTCGCCGAGCTCTTTCTGAATCGCCTTCATTTGCTCGCGGAGATACATCTCTCGCTGACGCTCGCCGAGCTCCTCTTGGACCTGCGACTTGATCTCGTCCTGCATCTCGATCATGCCGATCTGCTTCTGGACGTGCACGAGGACGCGACGCAGGCGCTCCTCGACGCTGAGAGTCTCGAGAAGGCCCTGCTTTTCGGCAGGCTGAAGCTCGATGTAGCCCGCGACGAGGTCGGCGAACCGACCTGGATCGGTGACGGCGTCGAGCACCTGATGCACGACCTCCTCAGGCAGACCGCGCCGCTCACCCAACTCGGCGGCGCGTTCGCGAAGCTCCTTGTGCAGCGCGACGAATGTCGGGTCTGTTTCTGTGAGAGGCTTCATCTCCTCCACAGGCATGACGACCGCGCTGAGGTAGCCTTCGGTGGTGGTGAACTGCAGGGACGTCGCACGTTGCTCGCCTTGAAGCAGCAACTGCACGCCGCCTAATCCGCGCTGGATCTGTCCGATCCGCGCGATGACGCCCATGGAGTACAGAATGTCGGGCGTGGGTTCGTCGGTATTGTCACGTTGGGCCACGGCAAATACAAGCCGCTCGCCTTTCAGAGCGGCCTCGATGGCTCGCAGTGTGCCGGGACGTCCAGCGGCGATCGGTGCCGTGAGTCCCGGAAAAATGACGGTTCCCCGCAGCGGGAGAACCGGAAGCGTCTGGCGTGTGGCCATGTTATCTAGTTCCGAAAAAGAGAAAAGCGGCCGGTAGTGCAACCCACCGACCCGCCGCACACTCCATTCCATTGACCAACGTCTTTACCTAACCGCTGATGCGGTTGAAGTTACGGGCGTTGGAAACTTGTGGCGACTATCTCCGTGGTGATTGTGCATATCCCGCGCGCGTCTGAGTACGTCACGCTGGCAGCATTCGCGTCTGCTTCTGCTGCGTTTGTTGCAGTCCGCCTGCCGGGGCGGCGGTCGTCCTTTCCGGAACTCTCAACGCGTGCTAAAATGCGTAGTTACGAACTTTCCCGCCCATAAACGCGAGCCACTCGATTGTCGGATCCCGTCGTACCGTCCTCGGACTCCGAGCTCCGCACACATGTCGAGCGCGTCCTCAGTCCACACTACGAGCTGGACTGTGAGATCGGCCGCGGCGGCATGGGCGTCGTCTATCGGGGGAAAGATCGCCGTCTCAAGCGGACCGTCGCCATCAAGGTGCTGCCGCCCGAATTGGCGTTCCGCAGCGAGATCAAAATGCGCTTCCTGCGCGAAGCGGAGACCGCCGCCCAGCTGAACCATCCGAACATCGTCGACATCTACGCGGTCGACGAGGCGGAAGGCATCGTCTACTTCGTGATGGCCTACATCACGGGCGATAACTTGGCGAAGCGGCTCCACGATTATGGCGCGCTGTCGGTCGAGGAGACGCGACGGACGATGCGTGACGTCGCCGACGCGCTCGCCTACGCGCACGAGCGGGGCGTCGTCCACCGCGACATCAAGCCCGACAACATTCTGATCGATTCGCAGAGCGGTCGGCCGATGGTGACCGACTTCGGAATCGCGCGCGCCGTGAGCGATGGTGATTCGCGATTGACGGCGACCGGAATCGCGATCGGCACGCCGACGTACATGTCGCCGGAACAGGCGGCGGGCGAGCGCACCATCGACGGACGCAGCGATCTATACTCGCTCGGCATCCTCGGCTACCAGATGCTTTCCGGTCAGCCGCCGTTCCTCGCCAACAGCACGCCGGCGATTCTCGTCAAGCACATCTCCGAGCGGCCGACTCCGATCGAGCAGCGTCGAGCGGATGTCCCGCCCGACTTGGCGCGCGTCGTGATGACGCTTCTCGAAAAGGATCCGGCGAATCGCTTTCCGTCGGCGAAGTCGGTCGTGGTCGCGCTCGACACGGGACGCATGCCGACGATCGAGCGCAGCACAGGGCCCACGCCGGGCGATCAGCTTGCGCTCGAGCCGTTGAGCCGCACATCGAGCTCATATCCGACGTCGCGCACCGAAGATCTCTACGTACCGGCCGGGCCAACCGCGGAAGACCTCCGCCGTTGGAATGCCGACAAGGTCGTCGCGTTCCGGAGGAAGCTCGCGCCGTACCTGTTCGTGAACGGCGTGATCGTCATCGCCTCGGTCGTCGGCCAAAGCGACTTCTTCGGCATTACGGTCCTGTGGAGCATCTATCTCGCGTTCAAGTACGCCAAGCTGTGGGCCGACGGCTACGACTGGCGCGACGTGTTTCGCCAGCCGCGTGACCGCGACCTCATCGACGTCGCCGACGATTCGCTGACCTACATCCGCGCGGCATTCAATCGCAATCAACGTCAAGCCATGCGAGAGCAACGCCGCGAGCGCCGTCTTGCGCGCGGCACCGGGTCGACGACGCAGCCACGACTTCACTCGATGGCCGGCGACGACGTCGTGCGTGTGGCGGGGGCATATGGCGACCGCATTCGTCGCGCCGAGGCCGATCGCGATGAGATTCTTCGCATGCTCGATCGCATGCCGGCGGGCGAGCGTTCGCGCCTTCCCGACGTGGGCCGCTCGGCTGACGCCTTGGCGGACAAGGTGAAGTATTTGGCGTTCGCGCTGTCGGATCTCGAGCGTGGCGTGGTGCCCGGCGGCTCCGACGCGTTGGAGGCAGAAATCTCCAAGCTGGAGAACGCAGCGAATCCGCTCGACGCGAGTGGCAGCGACGAGCGCGTCCGGCGTCTTGCATATCTCAAGCGGCAACGACGCGCGCTCGCCGACCTTTCGGGGCGTCGCGACTCCATCGCCGCGAAGCTCGACACGTGCGTGCTCGCGTTGCAGAACATCAAGCTCGATCTCATGCGGCTCAGCGCCGGCGCACAAACGCCGCAGCACGTCACGTCACTGGCGATGGACGCGCTCAATCTTGCCGACAGCGTGGATAGCGCGTTGTCGGTATCCGACGAGCTGGGTCGCAACACTGGTGCGCGCCCGGCCGCGCGCTGACCAAGTGAATGATTATCTGCGCGACCGCATCACCGTCGCGGTTGGCTCCGAGTACCTGATCGAGAACGAGATTGGTCGCGGCGGGATGGCGGTGGTGTATCGCGCGACCGATCTGCGTCTCCATCGGACGGTGGCGATCAAAGTTCTGCCACCGGACGTCGCATTCAACAGCGACGTGCGCGTGCGGTTCATTCGCGAGGCGCAGACTGCGGCGCAACTCAACCATCCCAACATCGTTCCGATCTACGCCGTCGACGAGAAGGATCAGGGCAACGTCGTCTACTTCGTCATGTCATACGTCGACGGAGAAAGCCTTGGTGCGCGCTTGGCGCGCGAGGGCGCATGGCCGATCGAGCAAACCGTTCGAGTGCTTCGCGATGTGGCCGACGCGCTCGCATACGCGCATGCGCGTGGCGTCGTGCACCGCGACATCAAGCCGGACAACATCCTGATCGACCGCGCCAGCGGCCGCCCCATGGTCACCGACTTCGGTATCGCGCGCGCGACAGCTGGCGATTCGAGACTCACAGTCACCGGAGTCGCAGTCGGTACGCCGGCGTACATGTCTCCCGAGCAAGCACTCGGCGAGCGAGAGCTCGACGGACGCAGCGATCTGTATTCACTCGCGGTCGTTGGATATCACATGCTCGCAGGTGAAACACCGTTCAAGGCGTCGAACACGCCGGCGATGTTGGTGAAGCACGTGTCAGAACGTCCACGCCCGATTCGCGAACGGCGACCCGAGGTGCCGGCGTATCTTGCGGTCGCCATCGATCGGGCGTTGGCCAAACGCCCCGACGACAGGTGGAGCGACGCCGCCGAGTTCCGCGATGCCCTCGATGCGGCGCGCGCTTCGACGCGTTATCGTCCTCCGCCGGCCCCACCACCGTTGCCGCCGCCGGTGCCGCAGCAGCTTCCCGTCGCCCTTTCACCGGCGTATCCAGCGCCCCCGCCGGGGCTCAGCCGCGGTGAGCTCAAGCATTGGTACCGGCGGCAGTCGCAGATCATGTTGCGCGACCACATCGAGGCCGCGAGTCGTCTGCCCCAAAGCTACGACGAACGGCCGATCGAAGACCGCGTGATCGCCTTTCGTCGCAGTGTCGTGAGTTTCATCGGATTCACGCCCCTGTTCTTCGCCATCAACATGGCGATGATGCACAGAGTTCCGTGGTTCTTCATTCCCAGCGCGCTCATGTTCTTCGACGTCCTGAAGAAAGGCGGATCGATCTGGTCGGACGGCGTCGGTCCGTTCGAAGCATTCAAGAAGGGAATTCGCGCGAAGCTTCGCGCACAGCGAGGCGCTTTGCCTGCGGGCGCCGCGGCTGGGCCACCTGTTCCACCGCGCACTCCGGACCAACTCGCCGCCGAGCTCGCGCCGTCGGACGTGCTGTTCGGCGCCCACGGTGAAACGGTGCGTCGCGCCGCGCAAGACAGGGCAATGATGCGCGACATCGTTGCCGCGCTCGGGCCCGTCGAACGCGAGATGATCCCGGATGTCACGCCGACGGTCGACGCGCTGGCTCAACGCGTCGGGGCATTGGCGACGACACTCCATCGTCTCGACGCCGACGTGTCCGGCGCGTCACTCGGCGCGCTCGACGCGCGGATCGCTGCCTTGATCACCGAACCCGAAACCGCCGAGCGCGAGCGACGCCTGTCGTTGTTGCAGCGCCAACGCATCTCGCTGAACGATTTGCTCGAGCGCCGGCGGTCGCTGGCGAACCAGCTCGAGAGCGCGGCGTTGATGTTACAGAACTTGAAGCTTGATTTGCTCAAGCTGCGATCGTCGGGCATCGACTCGGCGCTCGAGGACGTGACGAGCGCGACGCAACAGGCGCGGGCGCTGTCGCGCGACATCGGCCACGTGATCGAAGCGGCGGACGACCTCAAAAAGATCCGCTAAACTCAGCCGTGCTCACGTGCGCTCGAGCAGCGACGCAATCGCATCGGCGATCTTCCGCGGCGATTCCTCGGGTGTGAAGTGGCGAGCTCCGGCGATCACGTCGAGCGTCGCCCCGGGAATGGCCGCTTGGAGCCCGCGTCCGATCGAAGGGGGCGTGAGCCGGTCATGCTGTCCCCAAATCACTGACGTCGGGCACGAGATGGCAGCCACTTCGCGAGCGACCTCCGCGACTTCATCGTTCGCGATAGCGCTGATGTGAGCCACGAGCGCTTCACGGCCGGCGGCGTCGCCGAACGGACGTAAATAGAGGTCGATCGAATGTTCGGCGCGCGCGCGTTCGTTGTAGCCGCGCGAGAGGTCGCGATGGATCAGGGCGAGCAGAAGTTTTGCCGGAAAAAAACGAACGACCGGAAGGATGCCGCGAGCCAATCGCCCTCCGACAATTGGGCGATCGTCGAGCGCGACACTGTCGATGAGACATAGATGCGACACGCGCACTGCATGACGCACGGCGACGGTTTGTGCGATGCCGCCGCCGATGCCGTGCCCGACGACGCATGCGCGCTCGATGCGAAGCTCGTCGAACAGCGCGACGGTTCGCTCGGCGTGCGCGGCGATATCGACTGCATGCGACATCGGTCGATCGCTGCGACCGTAGCCGAGTAAGTCGATGACGACGAGTCGATGGCCGCGCGGCATGAGCGGGACGACGTCGCCCCACAGGTGACTCGACGTCGGGAAGCCATGGAGAAACACGACGGGTACGCCGGCGCCGCGCGTTCCGGCGGCGTAGTAGTAGATCCGCGCGCCGCCAAGATCGAGAAACTCACCGCGCACGCGAAACTCTACCAAGAGACCGCATCGGGACGTGAAGATGCGGGGGTATCGGCGTGATCGCTAGTCGGCGAACGAAACGCGGGCCGTCACTTTCGTGGCGGCCCGCGTTGTCCTACGAGTACAGCTAGCGCCGAATCAGATTAGCGAGTCGGCGGCGGTCCACCACGACGACCCTGCGGCATCGCGGCCATGATCTTGTCGAACGCGGCCTTCTGGTCGTCCGTCAAGAGCGCCTTGATGTCGGCAGTCTGCTTCGCACGGCTCTCTGCCAACTTCGTGCGCGCATCGGCGTCGCCACCGCGTGCGGCTTCCATCAACGGCGCGTTCGCAGTCTGGTAGGCCTTGACGATCGAGTCAGCCTTGGCGGCGACCGCATCCGAGACTTTGAGTGAGTCTTTGAGGATCGACACGACATTTGGCCGACCACGTCCGCCGCCGCCCTGCGCCTGGGCAACGGTTGTCACGACCATGAACATCGCAGCCGCCATCATCGCCATCTGAATCATCTTCTTCATTGCTTTTCCCCCGAGGGATTGTGGTGTGATACGCCGCGCGCACATCAGACGAGTGCCTGGGCACCATTACCGCAGGACTACGACTTCAGCTACGGGTGCGCCAGAACCCGCGCAACGACAAACTTCGTGGACGCAACACCTTAGTTGCCGCCCTCTAGCGCAAACACTCAAAACCGCTATCCTTACCCGCCCTTAGCCGGACGCCCTTACAAGCGACGAGCTCGACGGTTTCCCAAGCTCGCATAGAGCGACTAGTGACCCTGCCGCCCTCGCCACCTTCGAGTCCCACTCCGTCAGCAACGCCACTGACTCCGGTAGCGGCTCCACCGTCACCGCCGATCGTCTTTCCTCTTACTTGGTTGATGGAGCATTCTGCCGCGCCCATTCAGTATCGCGCGGTGATCGACGTCGCCAAACTCGCCAGCCCGATCAGCGACCAGGTCCAGTCTCTCCCCTTTACGCATCGTCCGGCACTGACGTTGGCCGTTACTCAGTACACCGATGGTACGTGGGGACGTTCCATGCTCACGCTTCCGTCCGCTCGGTCTGAGCACTTCGAGGGACTTGGAACGATCAACGCCGTGCGTCGCTTGCTCGAGTATGGTTGGGACAAGGATACGCCGCCGCTCACACACGCTCGACGAGTTCTGTTCCGCTTGCTCGCCGAAGATCAAGATCCTGATTTTTTGTTCGAGTTCGGCGGCAAGAATGCGAGTGACGAAGATTTGGCACGACGCGGTCGCGGGATTTTGCGCGAAGCCGCCGCCGCGACGCTCGCGCAAGCAGGCTATGAGGGCGACCCTCGTCTCCGCGGCGCCGCGAGACGGATCCTGGAGCGCGTCGCGGCATATTTGCGATCACCACTCGCCCAGAAACCGTTCGCGCGTGTGGGCAATCAGCATGTGCTACCGGCTGAGGCGGCGCCACCGTCAGTGTACGCGCTGCTCATGCTCGCGTACATGCCGCTATTTCGGAACGAGCACCACGATGCGATCGCACTGCTCTACAACCATCTCTCACAACCGTTGCCTCGACAGGAAGCGATACAGCTTTGCGGAAAGAAGGTCGTGT
>DASYSU010000411.1:0-10364 GCA_036002925.1 Gemmatimonadaceae bacterium
ACAACGCCTCGACCCGTTGTGCGGCTGCGAGCGACGCCCACCCAACGAGGAGCAAACAAAAAACATCAGCTCGGATCGCCAATCGCATCATCTCGGCCCTATGGAGCCATCAGTTTCGCGACGACCAGGTAATTCCGATCCACGCGCAGCGAATCCGTCGCCGTCACCGGCTTGGGGAATGACTTCCATGCTGCCGTCGGATGCAGCACCGTGAACGTCGACGTATCACCGACGCCGGCCCGCACCGGCATAGCGAATCCCGGAACCACATTCGTCCACCGATAGGACAACGTCGAGTCGGCAACCTTGTACTCGAGCACCGGGATATTGGGCGTCGTGAGATACTGCTCGAACACCTTCGTGAGATCGATGCCCGCGCGCGAGTTCATGTACGCCTCGACCTGCGCGCCCGTCACCGTCTGGTGCCAGAAGGTCGAGTTCAAGCCACGAAGAATGCCGCGCCACTTCTCGTCGTTGTTGATGAGTTGACGAATCATGTGCAGCATGCTGCCACCCTTGTAGTACACGTCGCCCGACCCCTCGGCATTCACGCCATACGTACCGATGATCGGACCATCGTTCTTGATGTTGCGGCGGCTGCCGATGATGTAGTCGGCGCCGGCTTGCTTACCATCCTGACATTCCGTGTAGAGACCTTCGGCATAGTTGGCGAAGCTCTCGTGGATCCACATGTCGGCCGCGTCTTTCGTCGTGATGTTGTTGCCCCACCATTCGTGCGCGCTCTCGTGCACGATGATGAAGTCCCACTTCATCCCCCAACCGGTGGCGGACAAGTCGCGCCCGCTGTAGCCATTCTTGAAATGGTTGCCGTACGCGACGCCGCTCTGGTGCTCCATGCCGAGGTGCGGCGCCTCGATCAGCTTGTAGCCGTCCTTGTACCATGGATACGGCCCGAACCAGTGCTCGAAGCATTTGAGCATCGGCTTCGCTTGCTGAAACTGGACCTTCGCCGTGTCCACGTGATAGGCGAGCGGCCAGAAGTCGAGCGTCAATCGACCGCGTTCGCCCTGAAGCTCGTCTGAGAAATGCGCGTACCGGCCGGCATTTACTTCGATGTCGTAATTGTTGATTGGCTCGGAGACGAACCACTCATAGGTGGTCGTGCCGTCGGCATGATGCGTTGAATCGCGCAAGCGGCCGTTCGAGACGTCGATCATCGAGTCCGGCACTGTAATCGCAACACGCTGGCTGTCCGGCTCATCCGCGAGATAATCTTTGTTCGGCCACCAAACGCTAGCGCCGAGTCCTTCATTTGCCGTCGCGATCCAGCGGTTGTCGAGTGAGTCGTGTTGCCAGATGAATCCCCCCGTCCAGGGCGGCCGAGTCGCGACGCGCGGCTTTCCGTGGTAGTGCACCGTCACCGTCTTGCGCGATCCCGCTGCCTGGGGCGAAACCAGCGCGACGAAGAACGCATTGCCGTCGCGACGGTACTCGAGGCGCCGATTGTCCTGCACGATGCTGTCGATTTCGAGCGGCATCTGCAGGTCGATCTGCATCTCGTTCGCCGGCTTGAGCACGCGATATGTAATCGCGTTGGAGCCGCTGATGCTGCTGTCGCCCGGGCTGACCGTGACGTGCAGATTGTAGAACGTCGCGTCCCACCACGCTCTGGCCGGCCCGTTGCTGCCGCGCAGCGTGTCGGCGTGGGTGAAGACCCGTGGCGCCCGCTGTCCGGCGAGCGTCATGGGCGCAGTGACAATGAGGTAGACGGCAAGTCGGCGCATGGATGTTGGACTGATGTTAACGGCTAGCGATAGGCGTCAGCCATCAGCATGGTTTAGCTATAGCTTTAGCTCCAGCTATCGCTGCAGCTGGAGCGACTGACTGCTGACGCCTATCGCTCGAAAGCTATTCTCAGATCAGAACTCGGGAATATCGCAACTCACTCTTTCTTCGGACATAACATGCCCGATCGCACAGCATCCCGCGCCTCGAGAGTCCTCGTTGTAGCACTGGCCGTCTCGGCCGCGCCGTCGCTCACGATCGCTCAGGGTGTCACCGCATCCAAGCCGCTCGCGCCGCTCAAGGTGATCGACACCGCCTACATGAACCGCGGCGCCAAGGCATGCGTCGACTTCTTCGACTTCGCGAATGGCGCCTGGCTCGCCCACGACACCATTCCCGCGGCGTACTCCTCGTCAGGCGTTGCACGGGACATGAGCGATCGCAACGAGCTCGTCGTCCGCTCGGTCCTCGACGACGCGCTGGCCAAGCGCAAGTCACTCCCGCAGGACAACACGACGCGAAAGCTCGGCACGTTCTACGCGACGTGCATGGACTCGACCGCGGCCGAGCAAATGGGCATCGGCCCGCTCAGGAACACGCTCGCGACGATCGACGCGGTCAACTCGAAGGCCGCGCTCCTGTCGGCGATTGCTCGACTTCAGATGAGCGGCTCGAACGTCGGCTTCGGCTACAGCCCCGATCCCGATCCGCACGACGCTGCGCACTACTTGGGCGGTTTCGGCCAGGGCGGTCTCGGTCTCCCGGATCGAGACTACTACACGAAAACCGATCCGTCGTCCGACTCGCTGCGCAAAGCCTACGTCGATCACATCGCGAAGTATCTGACGCTCGCCGGCGACGATGCGGCCTCGGTCCATGCACGCGCGACACGCGTCCTCGCGCTCGAGACGGAGCTTGCAAAGGCGTCAATGGAGCGCGTCGCGATGCGCGACCCGTCGGCGGTCGACCATCCGATGACGCTCGACCAGTTCCACGCCATCACACCGAACATCGACTGGCAATCGTACTTTCACGACATCGGAGCGGCGGTCCCGGCCAAGAAGCTCAACATCGGGCAACCAGAGTTCTTTAAACGCCTCGACGCGCTGATGACGTCCACTCCGATCGACGATTGGCGCACGTACCTCCGATACCACGCCATCTCCTCGGCGGCAGCGTGGCTGAGCACGCCGTTCGTGCAGGAAAACTTTGCGTTCTCGTCGCGATTCACCGGCGCGAAGGAATTGCTTCCCCGATGGAAGCGCTGCCTGCGCGTCGCCGACAACACAATCGGCGAAGCACTCGGCCAGGCATACGTCGCGAAGACCTTCTCGCCCGCGGCGCGCGCCCGGGCCAAGGTCGTGATCGACGACATTCGGACGTCGTTTGGGCAACGCGTGCAAAAGCTCGATTGGATGTCCGACGCCACGAAGAAGCAAGCGCTCACGAAGCTCACGCGCATGGGCGAGAAGGTCGGCTATCCCGACAAGTGGCGCGACTACTCGCAGCTGCAAACCGTCGAAGGTCCGTTCGTGCTGAATCTCGAGCGCGCGAACGCGTTCGAGTGGAAGCGAACGATCAACCGTCCGGGCTCGCCGGTCGACACGACGGAGTGGGGCATCACCGTGCCGACGGTGAATGCCTACTACGATCCGACGAAGAACGAGATGGTGTTCCCCGCGGGCGCGCTCGCGCCGCAGACATTCGACCCGAAGGCCGACGACGCGGCCAACTACGGCTCGCTCGGCGGCAGTTGGGCCGGACACGAGCTGACACACGGCTTCGACGACGAAGGCCGCCACTTCGACGCGAAGGGAAATTTGCGCGACTGGTGGACGCCGAACGATTCCGTGCACTTTTCCAAAGAAGCGCAGAAGGTCGTCGATCAATTCAACGCGTACACGCAGGTCGACACCTTCCATGTGAACGGCAAGCTCACACTTGGTGAGAACATCGCCGACTATGGCGGCGTCCTCACCGCATACGACGCACTACAGCGCGGTCTCAAACGCAACGGCCGGCCGGGACTCATCGAGGGATTCACGCCCGAGCAGCGGTTCTTCATCGGCTACGCGCAGAGTTGGCGCAGTCACAACCGCCCGGAGTCGATGAAGCATCGCGTCACCATCGATTCGCACGCGCCCGAGCGGTGGCGCACCAACGGTCCGCTCTCGAACACCCCCGCGTTCGCCGCGGCGTTCGGGTGCAAGCCGGGCGATCCGATGGTGCGTCAACCAAATCTCATTCCCCACATCTGGTAATCGACGATGGGAAAAAAAGACAAACGCGTCGACGCGTACATCGCGAAGGCGCCGGACTATGCGAAGCCGATTCTCACGCACATCCGAGCTGTCGTGCACGAAGCGTGTCCCGATGTCGAAGAGGCGATCAAGTGGAGCACGCCCTCCTTCATGTACCGCGACAGTCCGCTCGGCATGATGGCGGCGTTCAAGGCGCACTGCGCCATCCGATTCTGGAATGAGAAGCTGGTCATGGGAGACGCCGCGAGCGCCGACGGCAACGGAGCACTGAGCCGGTTGACGTCGCTGTCCGACCTTCCCTCGAAGAAAGTGCTCGGCGGTTACGTCAAGAAAGCGATGGAATTGAAGGAACAGGGTGTGAAGCCGCCCAAGGGTGCGGCGAAACCGAAAAAGGCTCTGCCGGTTCCGAAGGATCTCAAGGCCGCGCTCGAGAAGAACAAGAAAGCGCTCGCGGCATTCGACGACTTCTCGCCGAGTCATCGGCGCGAGTACATCGAGTGGATCACCGGCGCGAAGAGCGACGAGACGCGCCAGCGTCGTCTCGTTCAGGCGATCGAATGGATGGCGGAGGGAAAGTCGCGCCACTGGAAATACATGTGACCGCGGTCGCGCGATCGACGGCGGTTGGGATCGCGCTCGCGTTCATCGTCGCGCCGATCGCGCGAGCGCAGGGGCGATACCGTGTCGCCATCGGCATCGTCGATCAGCCCAAACCGCTCGTGGCCGAATTTCGTGTGTGCGTCCCAGCCGAGACGAGCGATTGCGGCTCATGGCTCGTCGGTAACGCTGTGCTCGATGACTCGCCGGTCAATACGCGCGCGACGGCGATCACGGCGCTTCGCTCGCCCGACGGCGCCGATTCAGTATCGATCGCCGGAGACGCGGTGACGATCAGATCGCTTTCTCCGCGCAGCAAGCCGATGCAACGCACCATTCGCGAGCCCGGTCACGTGCCGCGCGCAATCGCAATCACCGTGGACTCTCGTTATGTATTCGTTGTATTCGAGAGTGCGAACGGTGAGTCGAGTCTGATCGACATGATCGAGCTCGAGAGCATGGCTGTGACCGACGCGCTGACGATCCGCGAGCGTCCGTCGGGCCTCGTGGTCCTTCGCTGATCGAGTACCGCCGCGGATTGTCATCCTGAGCGCAGCGAAGGATCTGCTGTTGTCTCACAGAATGTTGGAGGAGTCGTGTATCTCGGAATGGGACTGATTCCTGTCGTCCCGATCTTATTGTTGCCGTTCATTCTTGTCTTCTTCGTCGTCGTCTTTCCGATCTGGGGTATAGCGCTTGGTGTACTCGGATTTCTTCTCCTGCTGGTGCGTGGACTGGACGCGTTGGCGACGCGACTCGGTGTCGACGCACTCAACGGTGCAGCGCGCGGGATGGAACGCGCATTTCGCTGGGTGCTGACGTTCGGCGGATTCGCTGAAGGGAAAAAGCCGAAATGACTCGAGAGAGTGCGGCGGCCTCGATCGCCAGACGTTACGAGGGCGCCGCACTCGATCGCCTCTTGCCGCACCGTTTTCCGTTTCTCCTCGTCGACCGCATCGACGTGATCGCGACGGGACAACACGTTGTCGGTTCGAAGCAACTCTCGGGCTCCGAGTGGTGGAGCAATGAGGATGCGGCGAGCGCGATGCCGTTTTGTCTCGTCCTCGAGGCGCTCGCGCAGACGAGCGGCGCGCTGATCCCCGACTTGATCGACCGCAGCGCGTTCACCACCGCGTACTTCATGGGCGCCGACCGCGTTCGTTTCCGCGAGCCCGCGCGTGCCGGCGAACGACTCATGCTCGACGTGCGACTCGTTCAATGGCGCCGCGGCATCTGCCGCACGCACGGTGTCGCGACGATCAATGGCGCGATTGTCCTCACCGCGACGCTCACGACGGTCGTTCGCACAAGCTAGACGGTGGAACGGTGGAACGGTGGAACGGTGGAACGATCATCGACGGGCGATCAGATTCAAGTCATTCCGATGTTTGATTCGCGAACATTCGCGGACATTCGCGTTCTAGCAATTGCGAACTCGATTCGGCGGGGACAGAGGGAACAATTTGAAACGCGAATTGCCGCGAATTCACGCGAATGACAAGGCAACTGGGAGGGATTGATTCTGCGAGTTTTCGCGTGTTCTCGCGCGTTTTGACATTCAAAATGGTTCCACTTGTCCCCGGCTGTTGGAGCCGCTAGCGCGACATCATGCAACAGTGCGCAAGAACCGGCGAATCCAACTGAGCAAAGAAACGATCCTCAGCCTGTCGCGCCCTGCGTTCCACCGTTTTACCGTTCCACCGTTCCTCCGTCAAAAGACTGGCGCCCGGAACACATAGCTGGCCTTCACAAAGAACGAATCATTGGTGCGCCGCAGTTGCTGGAACGCGAGCGGATCAGGTTCGCTCATGCTGCCGCCGTAGCCCAAGAACAGCACCGTCCCCGGCGCCGGACGATACGACACCAGCCAGTCCGTGCGCAGCACGTTCGTCGTGTTGACCGTCGACGGCGAGGTCGCGCCTCCGCTGTTCACCAACAAAATCTCACCCGTGCGCGGATCGCGCAGCGGTTCGCGTCGCGTTGCCGTGTATTGCGACACGACGCGCACGAACAACGGACGCGCAAGTTGATACTCGACCTTGAGACGCGGGATGTACGTGAACGCCGATCGCTCTTGGTCGCTCCGACGCGTGAACGCGGTGCTCACGTACGTCGCGCTCACGCGGAGGCGCTCGCTCGGACGAAGATCGAGCGACGCGTTGTAGTCGGTGCGAAAGACGCGTGACGTCTCCAGGAAATCGACGTCATTGCCGAGCGTTGTTCCGACGGACGCGGCGAAGGTGCGAAACTGCGGCGTCGAGATGCTGAAGCCGCTCGCCAGCGTCTCGATCCGACTCGACGGCACGAACGCCGTCGGCGGCCCGCCGACGACCACACTCGGCGTGAAGAGATTGGCGTAATCGCGCGCATCGAATGCGTAGGTCGAGATCCGCGGCGTCAGCCCGATGTTCCAGCCGCCGCGCAGCGTGAGTTGCATCATCGCCGACGCGTGGTCCTCGACCAGATCCTTTCCGCTCGTGAAATCGTCGTAGTTCCAGTAGGCGTTCAGCGTGCCGAACACGTTGAATCGCTCGAACGCCGCACCTGGCTTTCCGTACCACGTGTACCGATTCGAGACACCCGGCGCGATGTACCCCGTGCGCGGCACGAAGCCATTGTCGGCACGGAAATTCTCGTGGATGCCAATCACGTTGTAGTGAAACCCGAAGCTGCGACCGGTGCGATCGACCACGGCTTCCCAGAGCGGGCCGGACGACGTCGTACCGTTCGAGCGCGTCATGCTTTCGGCGAACTGGAATTGCGCAAAATATTTTCCGCCGAACACGATGTGCGTATCGCCGCCAAGTACTCGATTCTCGCGGCCGTTGCCGACGCGGTCGCTGTACAACAGTCCGGCGAGCGATTGCTCTGCGAAGTTCTTCCGCAGCCGGACGATGTCGACCAGCGGGCGATGAGCGCCGCTAACCGTCAGCTTGTCCACCGCCGAGAGCACCGCGAGGTCGGTGCGGCCAAGCTTGCCAGTAATCTTCGCCGCCTCCTGGGGTTGGAAAATCGTTCGCGTGTAGACCAGCGTATTGGGCACGTTGAACTGATCGGAGCCCTCGACGAAGAAGGGACGCTTCTCCGGGTAGAAGAGCGCGAACCGCGCGTCGGCAGCGACCTGCGTCGCGTCGGCTTCCACCTGCGAGAAGTCAGGCTTCACCGTGCCGTTGAGCACGAAGTTGCTTCCGCGCGTCCACCGCACGTTGCCGCCGAGTTGTGGATTCGATTGATAGCTCCACTCGCGCAAGGTGGGCGAGCAGCACGGCGTTCCGTTCACTGTGTTCGTCAGCTCGGGGTTCAGCTCGACGATCTCCCCGTGACGCATGCCCGTCAGCCCGGTGATCGTTCCGGCCTGCGAGATGAACGACGCCGACGCCCGTACCGCCGGCGTCCACGTTTCCTCATAGCCGCTGTGCTGCACGTGCCGATCGAACTGGATGCCCCAGTCCTGTGAGCTCGCCGTCGGGTAGCGCACGCTGCTGAACGGAATGCGAATCTCGACCTCGTAGCCCCAGTCGGTGATGTGTCCCTTCGACTGCCAAATGAAATCGGCGCTCAGATCGTTCTGGCCCGGCATCACGTTCGATCCCGGAATGAAACCGCCCGCCTCGTTCTTCGTGCCGTCGGCCTGTACGCCGAACGGATTCACGATGAAGACGAACGCGCGATTGCGCTCGTGGAATGTGTCGAGGTGGATCTCGATGTTATCGTCGGCGGAGATGCGATCGCGATCGGCCTGCGTGGCCGCGACCGGACCGTGCGGCTCGAAGGCGCGGATGCCGAAGTAGATCGCGGACGGCGAATACCAAACGCGCACCTCGGTCGAGTCGGGCGACGGCCGACCATCCGCCGGCTGATAGAGCGAGAATCCCGTGAGCAGCGCGGCGTCGCGCCACACCGGCTCGTCGAGGCGGCCGTCGATCGTGACGTCCGCTTGAATGCGCGGCACGGCGACGGTGGTGCGGCCTTCGCGACCGTTGTAGACCAGCGGTGTCTGCGCCGAGCTCGCGAGCTGAAACGCGACGAGGAAGGGGAACAGCACGTGATCAGCCGCCTCGCGCGATCGCCGCGCGAAGTCTCGGCCCTACACGAATAGCACGCACGATTGACACTCGGCTGAGAAGAAAAAGGGAAGAGTATTGCTAGAAGATGGCGATCCGGACTGGCGTGGGCTATCGCGTCGCTTGGTAATTGCGCTGCGTCCTTGCGCCCATGCAATATGATCTATTGTATCCCGTCTTCGCCGAGGCGAACCTCGGAATTGCCGCTGGAGATATCCCTTGATCCGTCCTTCGCTTCTTGCCGTCGCATCGCTCGCAATCGCGATGCATTCGACCGCCGCGCAGCGCGGTACTCGCTCGACGCCCACGGATACGACGCGGCCTGGCCAGCGTCGCCCGCCGCCGATTCCCGACCCGTTCCGCTTCCAGTCGATGGGCCCCGCGGAAGGCGGACGAATCGCGGCGATCACGGGCGTTCCCGGCGACCCGCGAGTCTGGTACCTGGGCGCTGCATCCGGTGGCGTATGGAAGTCCGTCGACAGCGGCGCGACCTTCCGCCCCGTCTCCGACAGCATGCGCGTGCAAGCAATCGGAGCGCTCGCCGTCGCGCCGTCGAAGCCGTCGATCGTCTGGGCCGGTACGGGCGAAGCGTGGGCCATCCGCGACGCTGACCTGCAAGGCGACGGTGTCTACAAGTCGACCGACTCCGGTACGACGTGGACCAACATGGGGCTCGCCGAAACGGGTCGCATCCAGCGGATCATCGTACATCCGACGAATCCCAACATCGTGTTCGTCTGCGCGCTGGGCCGCGCGACGGGACCGCAGCATGAGCGCGGCGTCTTCCGCACGACCGACGCTGGAAAGACGTGGAAGCAAGTGTTGTTCGTCGACGAGAACACGGGATGCTCGGGCCTCACGATGGACGCGCACAATCCGAACGTGCTCTTCGCCGGCGCCTGGCAGGTCGTGTTGCACACATGGGCGATGTTCAGCGGTGGTCCGTCGAGCGGCATCTACGTCACGCGCGACGGCGGCAACTCATGGAAGCACGTCGAGCACGCCGGACTTCCCAAGTCGCCGCTCGGCAAGATCGACGTCGCGATCGCTCCGACGAACTCCAAGCGTGTGTACGCGTTGATCCAGACGCCCGACCAAGGATCGGTGTGGCGCTCCGACGACGGCGGCGTGGCGTGGAAAGTGGTCAACTATCAGCGTCCTCTCATCGGGCGCGCCGGCTACTACATCAACATCAAGGTCTCGACCGGCAACGCCGACGAGATCCTCATCGCCAACTCGAGCTTCTTCCGCTCGCAGGACGGCGGCAAGACGTTCGCCGAAGTTCCGTGGGGCGGCGACAATCACGACATCTGGATCGACCCCAAGAACCCTGATCACTTCGGCCTGACCAACGACCTCGGCGCGCGTCTCACGACGAACCACGGCAAGTCGTTCGAGTCGGTCGCGCTGCCGGTCGGCCAGATGTATCACGTCGCCGTCGACGAGCAGACGCCGTATTGGATCTACGGCAATCGCCAGGACAACGGCACGATGCGCGGCCCGAGCACCGCACCCGAAGGCGCGCAGGCGACGCGCGGCATCGCGGCTGGATTCGGGAGAGGTGGGCGCGGTGGCGGTCGCGGCAACGACACAACGGCGGGACGCGGCGGTCGCGGCGCGCAACGCGTGACGCAGACGCGCATCAGCGGAGCCGCGCGTCCTGATACCATGACGATCGTCGCCGGCGGCCGCGGCG
>DASYSU010000412.1:0-2330 GCA_036002925.1 Gemmatimonadaceae bacterium
TGCACTGCAACGACATTGACTTGACTTCCCCGGTCGCGCAGGAAATCACTGAGCCACTGAAGTTGACTGGTCCCGCTCAGCGGATCGGTGCCGTTGTTCGCTAGCTCCGGAGCGATCACCTTACGCCCGTTGGTGCGAATGATGCCGGCGATCCCGTCGAAGATTCGCTCGTATGTAGCGAATCGCGTTTGCCCCGGATCGGGGGTGAGAAACGCGTCGTTCGGTTCATTCCAAATGCCCCAATATTGGACGGACGGATAGCGGGCCATCAACTGGAGAACGTAGCTCTGGTCGGTGAGTGTCAAGATAGATGTCGCATGACGCGTCATGCGACGCGTTCTGGTGTTACGACGTCGTTGTGCTGTGGATTGAGTCGGACGGCGTTGATCGGATCCCAATTGCGAGTGGTCCCGCTCCAGCGAGCTGGCGTCCGACGACGCGCACGCGCGTAGACACCGCGACGAGCGATAAGTAGCGCCGTATCGCGCCCCGCGTGTCGATCGTCGGGTGTGACAAAGCGAATGGCGCTGTGCAGATGCTGCGTGTTGTACCAGCGGACAAACGCCGCGACCCACGCGCGTGCCGCCTCGAGATCTCCGAACGGGTCCGTTGGAAACGCTGGCCGATACTTCATCGTACGAAAGAGCGCTTCGGAGTAGGCGTTGTCATTGCTCACGCCGGGGCGACTGAAGGACGCGAGGACGCCCAGCCGCTCGAGCGTGGCGACCATCGTCGCTCCTTTCATCGGCCCCCCGTTGTCGGCGTGCAGCACAATGCCCGCCGGATCGAGCCGCTCCGCGCGACAGGTCGCGAGGAAGAGCGCCGCGGCGTGCTCGGCCGATTCCTCTTCGTGCACGGCCCAGCCGACAATTTTTCGACTCCACACATCCAGCATCAAATACAAATACTCGAATACCCCGCGCACCGGCGTCTTGAGATACGTGATATCCCAGGTCCAGAGTTGGTTCGCGCCCGTCGCGACGTGCGTACGCGGCGGTCGGGGCACCGGGGCCTTGGCGCGGCCCCGATACTGGAGCCACGCCTCGGCGCGCAGAATCCGATACATCGTGGATTCCGAGCCGAGATACCGTCCGGCATCCGCGAGGTGCGGAACAATCTGATGCGGCGAGAGGTCGCGGTAGGCGACCGACGTCACGACGGCGAGAATCGTCCGCCGCTCGACGGGCGTGAGGGCATTGGCGGGGCGATGGCGCGGCCCCTGGCGCCCGTCGACCGTATCCCCCTCCACGCGCCAGCGTTCGACCGTGCGCACGCTGAGCCCCACGAGGCGACACGCAGGACCACGACGCGCGCCGGCAACGACGGCGGCTTCGATCAGCGCCCGAATCATCGTCCGGGTCTCGGGTCCGTGATATCGTCCCCGTCCCCCCAGATCGCCTGGACTTTTTTTTTCAGCACCAAGAGCGCCGCCGTCTCCGCCAACGCCGCATCCTTCCGACGCAGCTCGCGCTCGAGCTCGTGAATGCGCCGCGCGTCAGCTGAGCGCGACGTCCGCGGTCCCTCGCTCAGCGCGGCTTCCGCCGCCGTCTGCCACGCGGCCAGATCGGCGGCGTGGAGTCCCTCGCGCCGGAGCAGCGCGCCCAGCTCATTCTCGCTGAGGCCACGGGCCTCCGTCACCACGCGCAACTTCTCCGCGCCCGTCCACTTCTTCTTCTTCGAGGAACCCATACCCTCGATGTTACGCGATTCCCGGAGCCATCGCGAGAGGAGGGGCTGGCCGACACCGACTTCATGCGCGAGGGCATTGGCGCTCATCGCCGACGGCCCGATCAACCGACGCAGCATGCGGCTCTTGAATGCCGAACTGTATTGCGGCATAACACTACCCACCTGTGACCCCCGAGGACGGTGTACGTGTGACCGCTTAACCTACAGCGGTCGTACGACAACTATCCTGACACCGGGGGTGGTACTCGGCCATGTGCGCAGCGGTCGGCGCTGCGTTTCCGTCGCTACTTCCTGAGGCCCATGAGGGCGTTCCCTGGATTGTGATGTAAGGCGTAATGCCGACGTTCAGTAGCGCCGGAACCTGCGCGTCCAGACCTGCGGTATTCACAGCTGAGCCCTCAGTGGGCTGATCCGCGTACCAGTATGTACCGATACGCGCGAACGTGATGCCGGCATCCGCCATGGTCTGTGCCGCTGCTACCGGGTCTGCCCCGGGCTGCAGATTAAAATCAACGGCCATCATCGAGGAATTCGCGAATACGTTGCGCGAAAGACTTCGCGGGGCGAGGTGGCTAACTGCGGCTGTCGACCGATCGATGTTCGCGTCGGTTCCCGAAAGCGCCGCGGCGCCGATGAACGCG
>DASYSU010000413.1:0-5961 GCA_036002925.1 Gemmatimonadaceae bacterium
AACTCCGTGCCTTTCGGCAGGATGTTCATCCGCGACGAGTTCGGCATCGAGGGTCAGCCAAAACCCGAGCTCGACGCCGGCCGGCCGGCGGTCGATGCGGGCTATTTCAAGACCATGGGAATTCCGCTCCTGGCAGGACGCGAGTTCACTGCATTGGACAGGGCGGGGGCGCCGAAAGTAGCGATCGTCAGCGAGCGCATCGTACGCGAATACTTCCCGGATGGTCCGAGTCAGGCACTCGGACACCGCGTGCGTTTGGGCGATCGCGCCGATTGGCTGACGGTGGCCGGCGTTGTCGCCGACGTTCGTCAAATGGGACTCGACCGCGAACTGCAGCCAATGATCTACGTGCCGTTCCAGCAGGAGAGCAGCGGTACGGTGCGGTTCGTGACGTTCGTTGCGCGCACGGCCACACCAGCCAGCGTGGTCGAAGGGATCCGCGCGGAGATTCGCCGAGCCGCGCCCGATCTGGCGATTCTCGGCACGGTGACGATGGACGAAGCGGTGGCGGCGTCGGTGGCGCAGCCGCGTTTCCAGATGTTGCTGCTGCTGCTGTTCGCGGTGGCCGCGACGCTGATCGCGACCTGCGGCATTTACGGATTGATGGCGTACGCCGTCACGCAACGTCGCCACGAGATCGGCGTGCGGATGGCACTCGGCGCCGAGCGCCGTGACGTGCTTCGCCTCGTACTGGCGCGCGCACTCCGCGTCGTCCTCGCCGGCGTCATCGTCGGAATCGCCGGAGCCGCCGGAGTGACGCGGGTGCTGCAGCGGTTCCTGTTCGGAGTGACGCCCACGGATCCGATCGCGTTCACGATCGTCACCGTGCTGCTAACTGCGGTGGGGCTGCTTGCGGCATGGCTGCCCGCGCGCCGCGCGATGAGGATCGACCCGTGCGTCGCGCTACGTTCGGAATAGCCGATATTGCTGAAGCCGCGGTGTGCAGCGTGGTTATGAGACAAATGGAATCGCCCCCCCACGAGGACGAGCAGGTGCTCATCTTATGACGCAGACACGGACCGAGTTCATCGAGGCGGTCTTCTGGCACGGCTCCCGAGAGAAGGGCGACGCGATCCTCGCGGCGCACCCCGGGCTAGCCTCCTCTGACATCCACGTCGCAGCGATGCTCGGCGATGACGCCGCCGTCCGCCGGTTCCTTGCCGCCGAACCGGCGAGCGTTCGCTCGAAGAGCGGCCCGCGCAACGTCGAGCCGCTCGTTCATCTGTGTTTTTCGGCCTATCTGAGGGACAGCGCGCGCACCGGCGCGTTCGTGCGCACCGCCACCGCGCTGCTCGATGCCGGCGCGGACGTCAACGCCGGGTTCTATGATACCTCGCACACGCCGCCGTCATGGGAGAGCCTGACCTACGGCGCGGCAGGCGTCGCGCATAACGCCGCGCTCACCAAGCTGCTGCTCGATCGCGGCGCCGATCCGAATGATGGGGAGACGGCGTATCACGTCGTCGAGACGGACCACAACGACGTGATGAAAGTCCTGCTGGACTCGGGCAAGATGGACGCCGTGAACGTCAACACGATGCTCCTGCGCGAGACCGACTGGCACGACTACGAAGGGGTGAAGATGGTGCTCGACCACGGCGCGGACCCCAATGCAATAACAACTTGGGGAAAGACCGCGCTCCACAACGCCGTGTTGAGCAACAACGACATCGAGATCATCGACCTGCTGCTCGATCGCGGCGCCGACCCAACGATCATCGCGCCGAAGGTCAACCGCGGCGGCGCCCCCGGAATCACGAACCAATCGTGCGTCGCGCTCGCGGCGCGGCGCGGGCGCGCCGACGCGTTGCGTTCGTTCCGCCGACACGGCTTTTCCCTCGAGCTCACGGGCGTCGACAAGCTGCTCTCCGCGTGCGCGCTGGACGACGGTGCCGCGATCGAGGAAATCAAAAGACGCGAACTACAGCTCGTCGACGAATTACTCGTCGGCGGGGGGACCTATCTCGCCGAATTTACCGCGAGCAACAACGCCCGCGGGATGGCGCGGCTGCTCGACCTCGGCGTACCGGTCGACGCGCGCTATCGCGGCGACGGCTACTTCAACATCCCTCCCGATACCACCCCGCTGCACGTCGCCGCATGGTTCGCATGGCAAGGCCCGCTGGAGCTGTTGATCGCCCGCGGCGCCGACGTGAACGCTCGTGATGGCAAAGGGAACACGCCGCTGCGACGGGCCGTGGACGCGACGCTCGTCTCGTACTGGACAGGCCGGCGGAGTCCCGACGGTGTTCGTGCGCTTCTTGGCGCGGGCGCGAGTAAGGATGGCGTCACCGTACCGACAGGATACGCGGCCATTGACGAGCTCCTCGAGTAACGCGGGCGCGTCCCTCAGATCGCGATCCGGCGATTTCACTCTGTGTCGTGCCTGATCATGAACGGCACTCCGTTCCCCAGGCGTCGGAGGAACCCAAACATCCAGGCCATCGGTATGAGCATCGCCAAGCGCTCGAACGATCCGGCGAAGCCAGTGGGCCGAACGCTCCAGACGCCGAACACCACAATGCAGACAATCACCGCGAGCGCGGCAACGATCGAATAGAGTGTCCAACGGCGCCACGCAGCATCACCGCGGAAGCGCGCCGCCGCTGTCTGGCTTTCGCCGTTTCACGGATATCCGGCCCAAGGCGACGCGCGTTACGCCGTGCCGTCTGTCGATCATCCGCTGCATGAGTACCCAGCTCGAAACCGCACGCGTTTCCCATTGACATTCTATGGGTCGCTCCCATATTACCCAAAGACGCTCTATGGGAGACGGTAGTGACCACGTCGATAGACCTGCTCCAAGGCACCACCGTGATGACGTCGTCCGACCGGCCGGCGTGGGCCAAATGACGCCGCGCCTCGCGTCGAGCTGGAGACGCTACCTCGCTTTCTTCGGCGCGCGTCCGGAACGCGACGTCGACGACGAGCTCGAGTTTCACCTTCAGGCGCGCATCGAGGAGTACATCGCTGCCGGCATGGATCCCGACGCAGCACGCGCCGCCACCTTCCAGCGATTGGGAGACCTCACGCGCTATCGCGGCGAAACGCTCGCCATCGAACAGCAAGAACAAAGGAGACGCACCGTGTCCGACGTCACCCATTCCATCATCGGCGACATTCGCTTCGGCGCGCGCCAGCTGAGGCGCAACCTGCCGCTCACTATTGCCGCGCTCCTCTGCTTCGCGCTCGGCGTTGGCGCTAATACCTCCATCTTCTCCGTCGTCAACGCGGTGCTCTTCCGCCCGCTCCCATTCCCTGATTCCGACAAGCTGGTGATCGTGAGCGAGGGGATCTCTAAGCTCGCCGCGGACATCAACGCCATCTCGGCCCCCGATCTTCTCGACTTCAAAGAATCAGAGGGTCGCGCATTTCAATCGCTCGCCCTCGTTCAACAGCGCGGCGCCACGATCATGGTGAACGGCGACGCCGAAAGCATTCCGGGCGCGGCGATCACGCCGTCGGCGTTCAAGGTGCTTGGCGTGACTCCGGCCATTGGGCGCGGATTCCTCGAGTCCGATACGACAGCGGCGGCGCAGTTCGTGGTAATAATCAGCGACGCGCTCTGGCGTCGCCGGTATGGTGCCGATCGCGCGATGATCGGCAAGCAAATCACATTCTCAACCGGCCGCACCGCCGAAGTCATCGGCATCATGCCTGCGAGCTTTGGCTTCCCGCTGCCGGGGCTTGGAATGCCTGTCGCCGACATCTTCTTCCCGTTCCGATTTACCTCGGGCGTGATCAACTCGCGGGCCGACAACTTCAACACGGTCGCGGTCGGGCGACTTCAGAACGGCGTGACGATGGCGCGCGCCGAGGCTGCACTTGGAGAGATTGTTCGCCAGCTGCCGCAGCGATATCCGGAGAGTTGGGGCAAGTTGTGGAAGACGCAGGGTGACCTGCTCATTCACGTGAAGAGCCTGCGCGCCACCGCGGTGGGCCAATCACGTCGCCCGCTGCTCGTGCTGCTGGGAGCAGTCGGCTTCGTCCTGCTTATCGCCTGCATCAACGTTGCAAGCCTGTTTGTCGCGCGTGCCTCGGCGCGCAGACACGAGATCGCCATTCGCAAAGTGCTCGGCGCGACGCGCAGCCGGCTCACACAGCAATTCCTCGCGGAGGCGCTGCTGCTCCTCACGGCTGGATCCGCGCTCGGGCTCGTCGCGGCCCATTGGGCGACCCGCGCGCTCGTCGCGCTCGCGCCAGGGAACTTCTATTCGTCATTCGACGTCGGCATCGATGGACGCGTGCTGGCCGTCACCGGTGGACTCACGGTGCTCACGGCGTTGGTGTTCTCCATTCTTCCCGGGCTCCGCGGCCAGCAGTCGGATGCCGAGCAGTCGATGCGCGATGACGGTAGAGGGTCGACGGCAAATCGAGCACGCGGACAGGGCCGGCGCGTGCTCATCGTAAGCGAGGTCGCGTTCGCGCTCGTCCTCACCATTGGCGCGGGACTCATGCTCCGAAGCTTTTCACGCGTGCGCGCGGTGAATCCCGGATTCGATCCCCAGAACGTCGTCGCGTTCAGCATCAATCTTCCCGCCGCGGCGTATGCCGATGCGGACCGGATCAAAGTCACCGAGCAGCAGATCGTGCAGCGATTGCGACAGATTCCCGGCGTGATCTCAGCCAGCGCGACGTCCAACCTGCCGATGCAGGGATCCTGGTTGATCACGTTCACGCCGGAGGGAGTCCCACCGTCTCAAGTGCCGGTCGCGTCGAATGCGCTCGTGCTTCCGGGCTTCTTCGAAGCGATGCGCATGCCACTTCGCGCGGGCCGTTTCTTCACTGAGCGTGACACGAAAGACACGCCGGGTGTCGTGGTCATCAACGAGACCATGGCGCGCAGGTACTATGGAAACGCGAGTCCTGTTGGCCGGAAGTTCAAATGGGGGCCGCCCGACTCGCCGGTTCCCTTGAAGGAGATCGTCGGCGTCGTCGCGGATGCGAAGCAAGGCACGCTCGACGAGGACCCGTCTTCCTCGGTGTATCACGCGGTCCTGCAGCAGGACACCGGGTTGATGATGACCATGTATCGCGGCCTGTCCTACGTCGTCCGCACACGTACGGCGTCGCCTAGTTTCCCTGCGGCGATCAGGTCGGCCGTGCGAGGCGTCGATCCGAAGCTCATCGTGCTCAACATGCGCCCCATGGATGGCATCGTCGGCGACACGATCGCGGGACGAAAATTCAACGCCACGCTGATCGGTCTCTTCGCGGCGTTGGCGCTGGCACTCGCGGCCACCGGCGTGTACGGGGTGCTTCAGTATTCTGTCATTCAGCGCAAACGCGAGATGGGAATTCGCATCGCGGTTGGCGCGAGCTCGACGGACATGATCCGGCTCGTCGTCGGCCAAGCGGTGGGCCTCGCGGCAATCGGCGTCGCGATCGGCTTGGCGGGCGCCTTCGGGCTCACGCGAGTGATTCGCGCGCTGCTCTTCAACACAGATCCGCTCGACGGGGTGACGTTCGCCGCGAGCGCGGTGGTGTTGCTCACGATCGCGGTGTTGTCGAGCTACCTACCGGCGCGGTCGGCGTTGCGGATCGATCCCACCATCGCGATGCGGGAGTGAATCAGGCTGAAGTGTTGAGCAGCCACGGACAGGAATTGAGCTACGTCTCAGCGGAAACAGTCTCATTCGCGACGCCCCAAATTCTGATCCTCGACGAACTGGAATTGGTCGCGCGCGGGGTTCCGAAAACCATTCCGGCTGCCGCTGGATTGATCGAAACAAAAAGTGATGAGCGCGGCGCAAGGGCGATCGATGTGACGAGTCCACTCGTGGCACTCGAGGGTTCGAAGTGTGGACGGCGGTTGCGGGCATGGTTCGCCGGCGGAGGGCGAGTCGGGCATTGGATCTCACGTGGTCAAACCATCAGCGCCGTCCCGTCATCAACGCTTCGCGCCGAACTGCGACGGCGGCGAGAGTTGCACCACGTTGATCTTGTCGCTGGCGCGCTCGA
>DASYSU010000414.1:0-7544 GCA_036002925.1 Gemmatimonadaceae bacterium
GCTCACGTCTTGCATTAACTGAGGATGATGGGAGCGCTCGCATGAGCCCGTCGCGTGCCTCTGCCCTGGGAGCGCGACGGAGTGAACAAGGGGTCAACACGAGCTGAATCGATTATGCGAATTCAATATCTCCTCACTGTCGCCGGGCTCAGCGCGTTGCTCGCCGCGCCCGCGATAGCCCAGGATCCGGTCAAGAAGACCGCCGACGAGACGCATCATGTCCTCAAGAAGACGGGCAACGCCGTCAAGCAGGGTGCAAAAGACGCCGGAAGCGCTACGCACCACACGCTCAAGAAGGCCGGCAATGCAACGAAGTCCGAGCTCGGCAACGCGACAGGCATTCACACCGTCGGCGGTGAAGTTGGCAAGGCCGCTCAGGGCGTGAGCCACAAGGGAAAGCACATCGCCCGGAAGGCGAAGCACAGCCTCAAGAAGAACAAGGCCGAGGCGCACGCTGATCTGACGAAGGCCGGCAAGGACGCGAAGGCTGACGTCAAGAAGCCGGACAAATAGGGTGCCTTGTCGGGCTGAGCGTTGCGGCCCGACCTCGGCGAGTTAGAATGGAGGCGGCCCCACCCCCCGCCTCCGTGAGGTTCCAATGACAGGGCTAAGCGCGCTGTGGCTTCCGATCCTGCTGTCCGCGGTGCTTGTCTTTCTTGTGAGTTCTGTCATTCACATGCTGTCGCCCTGGCACAAGAACGACTACCCGAAGATGCCGAACGAAGAGGCCGCGATGGACGCGCTTCGTCCGCTCGCGATTCCGCCAGGCGACTACATGGTTCCACGACCAGCAGGCCGTGACGACCTGCGCTCGACTGCGTTCGCCGACAAGCTCGCTAAGGGTCCGGTTTTTATCGTGACTATCTTGCCCAACGGCATGATGTCGATGGCTCGCAACTTGGGACTGTGGTTCGTATATCTGGTCGTCGTTGGCGTCTTCGCGGCGTACATCGCGGGCCGCGCGTTGCCGGCGGGCGCAGATCCCTGGCGCGTCGCGCAATTCGCCGGCGCCACGGCGTTCTCGGCGTACGCGCTCGCGCTCTGGCAGATGTCGATCTGGTATCGGCGTGCGTGGAGCACGACGATCAAGGCGACTGTCGACGCCCTGATCTACGCCGCGTTGACGGCGCTGGTGCTCGCGTGGTTGTGGCCTCACTAACCGCTCGCGAGATGTAAGCCGCAGGCTCCCTTCGCGTGAATCGTCGGTCCTTTCTTCAGGTCTCCGCGACGTCGCTCGCCGCGTGCGCGCTGCCGCACGGGGGCGGTCAATCGTCGCCGTTGTTGCGCCCACGCCCGTCGCCGCCGCAACTCGATTGGCAGCGCGACGAGCTCGCGCTGTTCCTTCATTTCGGCGTCAACACCTACACGGATCGCGAGTGGGGCGACGGGCGCGAGAGTCCCAGCATCTTCGATCCATCGCGACTCGACGCGCGCCAGTGGACCCGCGCTGCCCACGCCGCCAGTGCTCGCGCGCTCATCCTCACGGCGAAACATCACGACGGTTTCTGTCTGTGGCCAACGCGAACAACGCAACATTCCGTCGCCAAGAGTCCGTGGCGCTCGGGACAAGGCGACGTTGTTCGCGAGTTCGTCGACGCGTGTCGCGCCGAGGGACTGAAGGCCGGACTGTATCTCTCGCCGTGGGATCGCAACAATCCGTTGTACGGTGACTCGCCGCGCTACAACGATCTGTATTGCGATCAGCTCACCGAGCTCCTCACGCAATACGGAACGATCTCCGAAGTCTGGTTCGATGGCGCCAACGGCGAAGGTCCGAACGGACGCCGCCAAGCGTACGATTGGCCGCGCGTCTTCGCGCTCGTTCGCAAACTGCAACCCGGCGCCGTG
This sequence comes from Gemmatimonadaceae bacterium, assembly GCA_036002925.1. Taxonomy (GTDB): domain Bacteria; phylum Gemmatimonadota; class Gemmatimonadetes; order Gemmatimonadales; family Gemmatimonadaceae; genus JAQBQB01. The sequence continues at coordinate 1,849 of DASYSU010000414.1, forward strand.
ATGTTCTCCGACGCCGGCCCCGATGTGCGTTGGTGCGGCAACGAGAATGGCGTCGCGGGCGAACCGAATTGGTCACCGGTGAATCCTGGCGTCGTGACTTATCCGGGCGCAGACGGGCCCGGTGTCACCGATGCGTTGCAGCACGGCGATCCTGCCGGCACCGTGTGGCGTCCAGCGGAAGTCGATGTTTCGATTCGCCCAGGGTGGTTCAATCACGAAGCGGAGGACGCGCGCGTTCGATCGGTCGACAATTTGGTGAACCTGTATTTCACCTCGGTCGGGCGGAATGGAAAGTTGTTGCTCAACGTGCCACCGACGCGAAGCGGTTTACTCAACGCAATCGACGTCGCGCGACTCACGGGCTTTCGCGAACGACTGCGCTCGACCTTCGAGCACGACCTCGCGTCGGCGGCACATCGCGCGTGGCGCGTCACTGGTCCACGTTCGGCCGAACTCGAGCTCGACGTCGGCAAGCCGGTGTCGGTCAATATCGTCCGTATGCAAGAGGACATCACACGCGGGCAATCGGTTTCCAGATACTCGATCTACGGTGCGAGTGACGACAGCTGGCGCGTGCTTTCACGTGGCACGACGATCGGCTATGCGAAACTCGATCGATTCTCACCCGTGTCTGTGCGTCGGGTGAAACTCGTGATCGAGGATTCATTCGCCGCACCGGAGCCGGTGGTGCTCAAGCTCTACGGGCTGGACTAGCCGAGCTGCGATCTGCTCTCGGCGGGATCGGAACAGCAAGCCGCGGAATCCGCGGAGGGAACGGAAACAGCACGGACTGGTCCAAGGCGCCGCGAGAGCGGAATGCGCAACGAGCCGAGGTTTTTTGGGGACAGCCGCTCGGGATGCTACTCGACGCCTTCCGAGCGACAGTCCCAAAAAAAGATTCATCGGGGCTCGTTACGCATGGAGCTTTTCCGACACACGGAGAATTCCGTGGCAGTTTCCGTTGATTCCGCGGATTCCGCGGCTTGCTGTTCATTTGACTAACAGCTCACCACGCAACCGAACGTCCTTCGACGACGTCCCGATCATAATTCGGAACGCGCCAGGCTCGACGATCCAATGCATGTCGCGATCGAGCATCTGTAATTGCTCGCGACCGACCGCGAACGTCACCTCTTTCTCTTCCCCGGGCTCGAGATGCACGCGCTGAAAACCCTCGAGCTGCGTGACTGGCCGCGCGACCGATGCGAGCACATCGTGCACATAGAGTTGCACGACTTCGTCGCCGGCGCGCGTTCCCGTGTTCTTGACGCGACAGCGAATCGTCGCCGCACCGCTCGGCGAGATCTCGCCCGGCTCGATCGAGAGCGCTGAATACGCGAACGTGGTGTAGCTCAGTCCAAAGCCGAACGGAAACAGCGGCTGCCCGGTGAGATCAAGATAATCGTCGCCGCGGCCGGTCGGCTTGTGGTTGTAATACAGTGGAAGTTGTCCTTCGGAGATCGGAAACGTGATCGGGAGTCGGCCGGCGGGGTTGTAGTCGCCGAAGAGCATATCGGCGACGGCGTGGCCGCCTTCCTCGCCAGGATACCAGGCGTCGACCACCGCGCCGACCCGATCGATCCAACGCGACATCGTGATCGCGCTGCCGCCGACGAGAACCACTACGGTCGGCTTGCCCGTCGACGCAACGCGCTCGATCAGTTCTTCCTGATGACCCGGCAGACCGAGGAACGCGCGATCGCGGAACTCTCCCTCCTCGATACCGACGACGACAATCGCGACATCGCTTTGTCGCGCGACGCGAACGGCGCTATCGATCTGCGCGCGCCACTCGGTGCGGACGCCGGCATCCCAAATGAGCTTCACTCTCGCGTTGCCCGTGCTCTCGAAGTAGTCGAGGCGAATGTCATGCGTACTTCCTCGACTCAATGCGATGTCGGCAAGACGCGTGTGATACGATTGCTTCACCCAGTTGTCGACGACGAGCTTGCCGTCGATGAACAAACGATAGCCATCGTTTCCCTCGACCCCGATCCGCCGCACGCCGCTCGACGGGACAGTAAGCCTGCCCGTCCACCGCACGGAGTACCAATCGTACGGAATGCCGCGGCCGGGTGAGTTGAGCGTCCAGCCAAAGTCGACGCGGGCATCGGTGCGCACGAGGCGCGGCGTTCCCGTGAGCGCGTTGTTGTCGAAGTATTCGCCGCGCAGTCCACGCACGACGTGTCCGCTGTCGACCGACGACAGGTTGGCCGCGTCGACGACAACGTACTCTCGCGCGATTCGCCCTGGCCCAGGTGTGTAGCGTACGACCGCTCCGCGCATTCGCTCGCGGATGCCGTCGACGATTGACACACGCTTGATTCCTGGCCCGCTATAACCGCCGAGCCGCGACTCAGCCGCATCGACGCCGATCACCGCGATCGATTTGAGCGTGCTCGCGAACGGAAGCGTGGCGCGATCGTTCTTGAGTAGCACCAGCGACGCGCGTGCCGTCTCGCGCGCGAGCGCGCGATGCTCCTCGTTTCCATTCCACACGGCGGCGCTGTCGGCGTTCACGTACGGATGCTCGAACAGGCCGAGGGCGAACTTCACGCGCAGGACGCGCGCGACCGCGGCGTCGATCACGCTGTCGGCGATCATTCCGCGACGAAACGCATCGAGATACGGTCGATGCTGCGGCCACGACGACTGGAAGATGACGTCGAGTCCTGCGTCGAGGGCGTCCTTGGTCGCCGTCGCCGTCGACGCTTCAGTGTGATGCAACACGGTCGCGCCGCCAGTGGCGGCGGCGTCCGAGATCACGAATCCGCTGAAGCCCCACTCGCGCTTGAGCTTGTCGGTGAGCAGCGCGCGATTCTGCGTCGCCGGATCACCGTTCACGGAATTGTAGGCGCTCATCACCGAGCGCGCGTGGCCGAGGTCGATCGCCGCTTTGAACGGCGGAAAGTACATCTCGTCGAGCAGCCGCTGGTCGAGGTCGATCGGGTAGCTGTCGCGCCCACCTTCGCCGACGTTGGCGATGAAGTGTTTGGGTGTGGCGACGATTCCCGCCGACTCGAACGCGCCGACAAAGGCAATGCCCATGCGCGATGTGAGCAGCGGATCCTCGCCGTACGTCTCTTCGACGCGGCCCCACCGCACGTCGTTCGCGATGTTGATCATCGGCGACAGGACTTGGCGAATGCCTCGGCTTTTCGTCTCACGCGCGATCGCGCGCGCCGATCGGGCAACGAGCGCCGTGTCCCACGTGGCGGCCAGCGCGATGGCCTGCGGGAACATCGTTGCGCCTTCGCGCACCAATCCATGCACCGCTTCATCGAACGGGATGATCGGAATGCCGAGCCGCGTTCGCTCGACGAAGTACCGCTGAATAGCGTTGATTCGCTCGGCATGTGCGCGGGCGATGTTGCCAGTCGCCGACCCGGTCGAGATCTGGAGGCCAAACACTCCGTTCGAGTAGTCGTTCGACGGATCGTCGAGATCGCCCGGAATCATGAACAGCTGCCAGAACTTCTCCTCCAGCGTCATGCGTCCGATCAGATCGCGAACTCGCGTTTCTATAGGAAGCGCCGCGTCGCGATAAGGCGCCGGCGTCTGGGCCACGCTAAAACGCCATGGCGCGAGCATCCCAACGAGAGCGACGGTTTTGCCGAGTTGGCGCATTGATCCTTTGGACTTTCGGTCGCCGGAACTTACGGCCGGAGTTGCGGCCGGCGCGAGATTTCGCACTTCTCACAGTACGAACATGCACATTCGAATCGTCGCGATATCGGGCAGTTTGCGGTCAGGCTCATCGAACACGTTGCTGCTGCGGGCAGCATCGGCGATCGCGCCGCCAGGCATGGTCATCGAGGTGTACGACGGGATCGACAGCCTGCCATTCTTCAATCCCGATCTCGACGATGGAAGCGCCGAGGTGCCGTCGGCGGTCGAGCTATTCCGTGCGGAGCTCCGACGGGCCGACGGCCTGTTGATCAGCAGTCCGGAATACGCGCACGGCGTGCCGGGCGTGATGAAGAACGCATTGGATTGGCTCGTCGGGAGTACACAAGGCGAAATCGTGGAGAAGCCGGTCGCGCTGATCAATGCGTCGCCGCGCGCGACGCTCGCGCAGGCCTCGTTGGTCGAGACGCTGCGCACGATGAGCGCGAACGTCGTCGCGGATCTTTCGCTGACAACCCCCATCGGGGGTCGTCAGCTCGACAACACCACGGTTCATTCGATGCCCGACGTGGTGGCCGTCATCTCGTCGGCGCTGTCGCAACTCGAGTCGGCGATACGGACACGGCGCACCTGAGCGGCCGTACGTCTCTAAGGACAAACGGAGGCGCCGGGCTGAACGGTCCGGCGCTCGGGCCCGCTGTTTGCCTTTCAGGCGCGCGTGTCTTTCATCACGCCTGTTTGCGCCGTTTGCCTCGCCGCTTCGATCATTGCCCGCGCCGCGACCGCGCAATCGTCGCTCGGCCCCGAACGCCGCGACGTCGGCGATCTGCGAGGCGACGTTTGGGCGGTGTGGAGCTCGCCCGCCCACGCGCGGTTGCGCGACGCAATCCCAGTCGGCGCCGTTCTCGGTGCGGTGACACTCACGTCGTACGCCGACTCGTCGATCTTCGTCTGGATGTCGACGCATCCCAACACGTTCGTGATGCGCGCCATCTCGCCGATTCGCGATGGGTGGAGGTTCCCGATCAACGGCGGCGGCAATGGCCAGTTCCTGCTCCCATTGTCGGCGACGTTGTACATCACTGGGCGTCTGTCGCATGACGTTGCGTTGCGAGACGCGGGTCTCGGCTGCGCGGCCGGACATCTGACGAGTGCAGCGCTGCGAGACGTCATCTACCTCTCGGTATCGCGCACGCGCCCGCATGATACGCCCAAGGCTCGGCAAATCGCCGTGCCGGGCGGCCGCGTGTGGAGTCGACACTCGTTCTTGAGCGGCCACATCGCGAACTCGATGTCGTGCGTGTCGTACTTCTCGCATCGTTTTTCGCTTGGCGTCGCCGAGCCGGTGATGTTCGCCTATCCGATCATGATTGGCCTCGGGAGAATGGCGGACGGTTGGCACTGGACGTCCGACACGATGGCCGGTGCGGCGATGGGATTCGCGATCGGCAAGGCGATCGCTGACCGCCAGTCGGCTCGAACGGCGACGCGCGCGCGGGTGACGTCACCGCTGGCTCGCATCACCGCCTCGCCCGTTCGAATCCCGCTCTGGTCGTTCGACTTTTAGCGACGTGAACCAATTGAGCCCTCTTGACAGGGAATTTCAGGCGTTGTATATAACCAATAGGTTAGATAACCAATCGGTTATCTAAACCGTCATTCTCACGAACCCAATACCAACGCCGGAGCTCCATCATGCAGAAAATCACACCCTTCCTCTGGTTCAATAACAACGCCGAGGAGGCGATGAACTTCTATGTCTCGATCTTCAAGAATTCGAAGGTGGGAACCGTCAGTCGGTACGGCGACGCCGGACCGGGGCCGAAAGGAACCGTGATGTCGGCGACGTTCCAGCTCGAAGGTCAGGAGTTCATGGCGCTGAATGGCGGCCCGCTGTTCTCGTTCACGCCGGCGATCTCGCTCTTCGTCAATTGCGAGACGCAGGAGGAAGTCGACGAGCTATGGGAAAAGCTGTCCGCCGGCGGGAAGAAGGACCGATGCGGCTGGCTTCAAGACAAGTTCGGTCTGTCGTGGCAGATCATCCCGTCGGCATTGCGACGGCTGCTCAG
>DASYSU010000415.1:0-5605 GCA_036002925.1 Gemmatimonadaceae bacterium
CTGCCGTCGCTCGCCGCCGCCGATGCGCTCGCCGCCGACGGATTGAACATCACCGTCGTCAATTGCCGCTACCTCAAGCCATACGACGAGGTGACGCTGGCCGCCGTGCTCGCCGATCATAAGCAAATACTCGTCATCGAAGAGGGAACCGTCGTGAACGGATTCGGCGCGTTCATGGCCGCCGTGATCGCTCGGTATGATTCGTCGGTCCGCGTCGCGGTGCACGGCGTGCCGGATCGCATCATTCACGCGGCGCCGCGGGCGCGACAACTCGCAATGTGTGGCCTCGATGCCGCCGGCATCGCCGCTCGCGTCCGAGCGCTGCACGAGAGCGAGGCAATGGCGGGGTGATCCGACTCGGCGTCGTCGGCCACCTCGGCTATCCCGGCCTTCCTGCCGTGCTCCGTACGCTTGGCGAGCTTGCACCTGCGCTCGGGCTCGAGCTCTGGTACGAGGGCGCGCTGCATGACGTGGCGGACGGCGGTTGTCGTCTCGAGGATCCGTCCCAACTCGACGCGTTGCTGACGCTCGGCGGCGACGGGACGCTCCTCCGCGGCGCGCGAGTGATCTCGCCGCATGCGGTCCCGATACTCGGCGTCAATCTCGGTCGGCTAGGGTTCTTGACCTGCTGCAATGCCGATCAGCTCTCGAACGCACTCATGCGCTTTGCGCGACGCGATTATCTCGCTGAATCGCGCATGGGGCTGCAGGCGCGGGTCCTGAACTCTCGCGGCGTCGAGCGAAAGCAGTGGATCGCCCTCAACGACGTGGTCCTGCACAAGGGCGGATTCGCGCGCGTGGTTCGATTGCACGTGGCAGCGAACGGTGAACCGATCGCGACGTACGCGGCCGACGGCGTCGTGCTCTGCACGCCGACAGGGTCGACGGCATACAGTTTGTCGGCGGGCGGGCCGGTCGTTTTCCCGACGCTCGAGACGATCGTCGTCACGCCGGTGTCGGCGCACACGTTGGCGATTCGTCCAGTCATCTTGCCGTCGAGCGTCGAGGTGACGCTGCAAGCGGAAGATGGTCCCGAGGAGCTTTTGGTTACGGTCGACGGACAGGTCGGCACCACGTTTGCCGCGGGCGAGACGTTGAGCGTCCGCCGCGCCGAGGGTGGCGTGCTGATCATCCGCTTTCCCGGAACGAACTTCTTCACCACGCTGCGGCAGAAGCTCGGGTGGGGAGGGCTCGTCGATCGGGATGGTTCGACCTAGATGTTGACCGAGCTCCGGATCAAGAACTTCGCAATCATCGAGTCTCTCACCCTTCCGCTGGCGCGCGGATTCAACGTGCTGTCGGGAGAAACGGGCGCCGGCAAATCGATCATCGTCGGCGCGCTCGGATTGTTGCTTGGCGAACGGGCCAACGCCGACGTCATTCGCACCGGCGCCGAGCGTGCGACGGTCGAGGGCGTGTTCGACGTCGCGGATCGTCCGGAGATTCGTGCGTTGCTCGACGAACGTGGGATCGACGTCGATGAATCCACTGTTGTCTTGAAGCGCGAAGTCGCCACAGGGCGCGCGCGGGCGTGGATCAATGGAACGACGGTGAACGCCAGCTTGCTCGCCGACGTCGGTCGCCAGCTCGCGAACCTCCACGGGCAACACGAGGCCCAGACGTTGCTCGATCCGGAAGCCCAACGCCGGATTCTCGACGCGTTCGCCGGCGCGACCGACCAGGCGGCGGCCATGCGGCGGGCGCACGCTGAGCTCTCCTCGATCATCCGCGAGATTAGTGATCTCACAAAGCGCCGCGCCGATGCCGAGCGTCGCGCCGACTACTTGCGTCATGTCGTCAAGGAGATTGGCGAGGCGAAGCTCGTCGAGGGCGAGGACGTCAAGCTCGAGGACGAGGCGCGCCGCCTCGAGAACGCCGAGGAGCTCCGCGCTCTCGCGAGCGGGATCGCGAGCGCGCTAGATGGGGAAGACGATACAGTGCTGCAAAAGCTCGCGGCGATCTCTCGCAGTCTTGCCAGTATCCAACGCATCGATCCAACGCTTGCCCGGTTGCAGGAGTCGTACGACAGCGCGTATTACTCGATCGAGGCGCTGGCTCGTGAGCTCGAGGAGTACGAAGCGTCGATCGACCTCGATCCCTCGCGCCTCGAAGACGTGCGTCGTCGTCGCGATCTCTTGTTTCGCCTCACGAAGAAGTACGGCGGCAGCCTCTCCGATGTCATTCGCACCGCCGACGAAGCGCGCGCGGAGCTCGACCTCATCGATTCCGCGGGCATCGATCTTCGGCAGCTTGAGACGCGCGAGCGCGCGGCGCGCGCGGCCGTCAACGAGTCGGCGCGCGTTCTCACGGGCCTGCGTCAAACGGGCGCCGAGCGGTTGGCGCGCGCGGTCGATGAAGTCTTGCCGGACCTGGGGATGCCCGATGGTCACGTCAGCGTCGCCCTTCGACCCTCGCGCGAGATCGGCCCGTGCGGCGCGGAGGACGTCGAGATCTGCGTTGCGCTCAACCTCGGCCATGAGCCGCGTGCCTTGTCGCGCGTCGCGTCCGGCGGAGAGTTGTCCCGCGTGATGCTCGCGCTCAAAACGATTCTGGCGCGCCTCGATCATGTGCCGACGCTGGTGTTCGACGAAGTCGACGCGGGGGTCGGTGGACGCGTTGGACTCCAAGTCGGCGAGACGATGCGCCGCGTCGCGGGATACCACCAAGTCTTCGCGATCACGCATCTGCCGCAGATCGCGGCCCGCGCGCACCACCACATTCTCGTCAGCAAGGGCGCACGGGGCGGCGTGACGACGGCTGATGTGACTGTCCTCACGGGCGACGATCGCATCACCGAAATCGCTCGCATGCTTGGCGGCGACCCCGAGAGCGACGTGAGCCGAGCTCACGCACGCGAGTTGCTCGACGCCGCGAGCAGTCTGCCGAGCGAGCTCGTTTCAGCCGAGACTACGAGCTCAAAACGCTCGCGACGACGGTAGACGGTGGAACGGAACGGTGGAACGGTGGAACGGTGGAACGATTATCGACGGACGATCAGAGTCAACTCATTCCGGTGTTTGATTCGCGGACATTCGCGTTCATTCGTGTCATTCGCGTTCCAACAATTTCGAACAAGATTCGGCGGGGACAGATGGAACAATGTGAAACGCGAATTGCCGCGAATTCACGCGAATGTCCGCTAATTGCAAACGCAAATGGGAGGGATTGATTCTGGGAGTTTTCGCGTGTTCTCGCGCGTTTTGACATTCAAAATGGTTCCACTTGTCCCCGGCGGTTGGAACCGTTAGCGCGACATCGTGCGAAAAGCGTGCAAGAACCCGCCAATCAAGCGGAGCAACTAAACGATCGTCAGCGCCGCTCGGCCACTGCGTTCCACCGTTCCACCGTTCCGTTCCCCCGTCCATCTCATTCGCTAGCGGAGAATGTAGACCCTCAGCTCGATCTGATCGCGAAACGTCTTCGGGACAGGACCACCGCTTGCGGAAATCGTTTCGAGATGATTGAACGACGCCTCAAAGGGCAAACGCCCCGGCCCGCGATCGCGACCGACCAGCGTCGAGTACGTGAGGCCGAAGCCGACCTGCTGCGCCGTCGCGGAGCTGACGCCCAGGCCGGCGGGCGACGCGTCGCCGCTCGATCCGATCAGCGCGTATTGATCGGCACCAGTGCGCACAAACGAGTATTGTCCGGTGATCGCGAAATACCCGGACACTTTCATCCTCGGCACGATCGAAAATGCGGCGACGTTTCCCGCCGTGTACGTGCCGCCGAGGTTCAGGGGGCTGACATCGAGCGGCAACAAAGCATTCCCGGGATTCGCTAAACGCGTAACATCGATCGTCCCGAGCTGCAGTGCGTACGACCCACTCATTGTCGCCGAGTAGCGCCGGCCGAACTGCACGTCCGCCGCGCCGCCGATCTCGATGCCGTTCTGCCCGTACCCCGTGCCGACATCGAGCAGCCGCTGCCGACTCGCCGGCTGGCCCGTACCCAGTCGGAACGTCCCGTTCACGACGAGACGGTACCGCGTCGCCCCCGCCGCCGCCGCGCTGGTGTCACCGAACGTATTCGCCAATTGATACGTCGCACCAATCGAGATGTCGCCGATTGACGATCGGTCGGTCGACTGCAGCGAGTCGCGTCCAAAGGTCTTGAGCAAACTTTGAAATGCGGCGCGCGCGCCCGGGCCGCCCGCGGCGACGAGGCTGCCGGAAATCGTGCTTCCCAAGAATCCCTGATACTGCGTGACGAGGTTTTGAATCTGCGTGTTGATGGCAAGCTGCGCCGGCCCACCGGCGATTGGAACGAATGGCTGACCCGGATGGGTCGAGTCCGTTCCATACAGCGTTTCGATCGCGCCGGTGAACGACGTCGTTGTCTGAATCAGATTCTGCGCCGCACTCTGCTGCGCGAGCAGCGTCGAGCAACCAGCCGTGGTCGGCGTCGTCTGGCACTGTGTGAGCTTTTGCTGAAGCGACGTCGCCGCGTTCCGAAATGCCGAGATGAGTGCCGCGTTGCGCTCGAGTTGATCGGCGCTGCCGAACGCCGGGTTCGGGCCGACGTTGGCAACGCCAGTCTTCGGATTGAGCTGCGCGAAGAGCGTCGTGCGCGTTTCGACGAGAGGAATCACAACGCCGATGCTCAGACGGCTCGTCACGCCATACTGCGCGATCAACGGCGCGGTGACGACGCGCGAATCAGCGATGGCGACGAGATTTCCCGCGGTGAGGCGAAAGTTCGGCAACCCCGATGCGGTTCGAATCGCATCCTCGGCGGCACTGAACTGCGGAACGAGCGCCGAACCGAGCGTGTCCGCGTTCAACGTCGACGCGATATTGTGTGGGTTGCCGACACCGATCAGCTCATCATATCGCGTCCATGAAGTCAACAGCCGAAAACCAACGGCTCGCTTCGGCAGAACACCGGCATCGGGAATGAGGCTCGTCGTCGATTGCGCGAGCGAGCGACGGGCAAACGCGCAACACAGAACGATCACGCCCGATCGGAGGATATGTCGAACCGACAATCGAAAATTTGCCTCGTGCGGTATGTGAGATGACGCCGGCGCGTTATCATTCCACCGAATTCGTCATCAAAGATATACTGACCCCTCTCCCGTGACACTGCTTCCGCCGCCGCCGATCCCTTGGCAGATCACGGGCAATCATTGGCTCGCGCTCCCGTGCATCCATCCGGCCGACGCGTCGATCCACGCCCTTGGCATGCTGCATCGTGGCGCCCGTTCGGCGATCGAGTTCGCGGGTGTCCCGGATTTTACGAACGGCAGCGGACCGGCCTTGGCTCGCCCCAGCATCGACATCGGCGGAGTACGCCACGAACTGTCCGATGTTCCCATCGCGTGGGAGCGCGCGTTCGGCTGGGTGCCGACATTCACGTGCACGGTCGGCGAGCTGGTCCTGCGCGGGACGATCTTCGCGCCGTACGGTCGCGACGCCGACGTCTCGGGCGCCGTCTACGCGCTCTCGATCGAGAATCGTCGAAAACAGGACGTCGCGATCGACGTCACGCTCGCCGGCACACTCGGCCATCGTCAGCTGCGCGTGCGGACACCACGTCCGTTCGAGGACGCCAGCCGCGTGAGTCAAGGCGAGTCCGGCGCGATCATCCTCGAGGGTTCATCGCT
>DASYSU010000416.1:0-2425 GCA_036002925.1 Gemmatimonadaceae bacterium
ATCACGATCGCCCCAACAGATGATCGAGGAGGCATGCGCGCACGTCGGCGTGCGCGAGCGACGGTGCGACCGTGACGCCCGCGACTTTGCCGCGCCGAAATCGAACGCCGAGTAGCTCGGTACCCACCGAGAGAGAGAGCGCGCTCGCCACCGCCGACTCGTGAGCGTCATGACCAAACACACATCGCTCGCCGCACACGACGACCTCGTGCGCCTCCGCAGCGTCGTCAGCGTCCGACCACGGCAACCCAATGCGCGCCGCCGCGCAGTGCCAGTGCAGGCTGTCCCACGCCGGGCCGCACAGTGACGTCGTCGTCGGCCTGTTCACGACAGTGCACGGCAACGCGCTCAACCATGCCACGAGAAACGCGTTCGTCTCCGCCGCGACGTATGCGCGATCGGCGGGATGGATGCGGGCCAACTCCTCGGGCAGCACCGACGGGCGCCGAGTCAGCACCGCTGTGATGTTCGCGGTGCTGATCCGTCGACCGCCGACCACCGCGGTGCCGCTCAGAGGATCGCCGACGTTGAACGTCCAACCCGGACTGACGAGATCCTCCGCCGAGAGGAGTACTGCCTCGGCGGAGGACCAATCGTCGACCAGGGAGCGCGACTCCGGATCGAACCGGCTCGCGAGGACCGCGATCACTCTTCGCCCGCGTCCTTCTTCCCGCGCTTCTTCGCGGGCTCCGTTGTTTCCTCGCCCGCCTTATTCCCGTGCTTACCCATCCTCGGCGGCCGCGCCTCGGGCGCGGCGGATTGCATCGGTGCGGGAGTGAAACCCACCTCGGGCCGCAGTCCCTTGTTGATGAACGCGCGCAGCTCGCCTTCGATCTGGTCGCTGCGATTCACCAATTGCTTGATCACCTCGCCCCACCCTTGCTCACCGAACTGTTCGCGCCAATCTCGTTCGGCGATCTTCGAGAGATCTTCGAACACCAACTTCACATTGTCGAAGATCCGCTCTTTGTGTTCCTTGATGAGCTCCTTGTGCTCTTTGATCTCCCACTTGAGCTCCTTCCAGATCTTGTGCGTGACGGCGACGCTCACGCAATCCGACGAGATTCCGTTCGCAATCACACAGAGTTGATACGCGCCGAGTGGCGCACTGGCGGGAACGGTGAACTGCGTCGTGTGGATGACGGCGCCGGTCTGAATGCCCATCGTCGAGTGATCGTGTGTTCGACAGTAGACGACGTTTCCCGAACCGGTATTCTGCAAGCGGACGATCGGATAATTCGTCGCCATCGCGCCTTCGTCGCCATAGATGACGGCCTGCGAGAGACCGTTGATCTGTCGGCCGTGCAGCGTGTACGTATGCCCCGGCAGCAACGCCGTCGGCACGGACGTGATGGTCGGCTTCCATGTCGGATCGGGTGCGCCGTCGGGCGTGTAGATCGCAACGGTCGAGGACCCGTTGGTGTGCAGCACTTGCCCCGTCGGCAGCAGGATGAGTCGCGAGCTGAACGGATTCCCCGCGCCGTTCGGCGGCGACGGCGCTTGCGTGAGCGTGTTCGCCGCCGGGTCGTACTCATATATATAGAGTGGGCTTCCCCACGTCCCGGCGCTGGGGCTGTACGGCGCGACCACGCACAACACTCGGCCGTTGGGCAGCAGGCACGCCGGAGCATCTTTGGCGCCCGTCACCAGTCCAGACACGACGACCGGAAAGCTCGGACCCGCGGCCCACGTGCCCGGCTGATTCGCGATCGCCGGCGGTGTGTAGAGCGCGGTGTTCGCGGTGGCGCCGATGCAGAACACGCGTCCGTCGGGGAGCGCGAGCGCCGATCCGATTTCGTCGGAGCCCACGTCCACGAGAACGACTGGCGTGCTTCCCGCGGTGACCCATTGGTTGGCGGCCATGACGTACTTCTCGGCGCGCGGTTGTCGATCGCACTCGAGCGCGAGCACCGTCTGATCGGGCAAGAGCACCCACGTCTCTTCGGTGCAACGCGTATCGTCTTTCGTCGGTCCCGCGGTCCACGTGTTGGCGACGGGATCGTAGATCGCGCAGCGATTGCTGCCGATGTCGCCCAACAACACGCGTCCATCGGTGAGCACACACGACGGCGCGTCGCCGATCTGCGTCCAACCGGCTGGCGTCCCAATCGTCGTCCACGAATTGGCGACCGGATCGTAGATCTCCGCCGCGAGCAGCTCGACTTGCGCCGAGGTCCCGTTGTATTCTCCGCCGGCGATGAACACGCGTCCGTCGCGCAGCACAGAACAGGCGAAGTAGAGCGGCGAGTTCGGCCCATTGGTCAGGGCCTGCCAACTTCCCGTTCGATAGTTGCCGGCGCTGTCGGGACTCAGTTTGTACCAACGATTCGAACCCGATACGGCGCCGCTGTTCGGTTCGTCGTGGCACAGCACAGTGCCGTCTGTGAGGAGGAGCATGGTGCCGGCGTTCGCCGGCCCCGACGGG
>DASYSU010000417.1:0-12482 GCA_036002925.1 Gemmatimonadaceae bacterium
CGACGCAGGATCTCAACGACATGGAGATCCCGACGTTCATTCGGAGACAGATGGATTGAAGCGGCACCTCGTTCGAATAGGTCTGTATTCCCTTGTCGCGCTGGCTCTGGCCGGCGCGCTTCGCTTTACCCCGCCGCTTCCCGAGCCTGAGCGTAAAGCCGGCGAAGTCCTCGTGGCGCAAGCGGCTGCGCCCACCTGGAAGCTTCGTTTCGACACGCTGGGTCGCGGTGAGTCGTTGCAGGCGCTGCTCCGCCGCGGCGGCCTGACCGACGGCGAGGCGGCACGCGTGCTCCAGGCGGCGACCGGGCTCGATGCACGCCGGATTCCAGCCGGGATGCCCGTCACGATCAAGACGGCGGCGAGCGATTCGATTCCCTCGGAAGTCACGCTCCAACTCTCGATCGACCGCCTGCTGCATGTTCAGCGAACTGGCGACACATGGTCCGGTACAGACGAGCGTCTACCCTGGTCGACTGACACCATCGTCGTGAGCGGAACGATCGCGTCCAACCTGTACGACGCGATGGACTCGAGCGCGAAGAACGACTTGCCGGCCGGTGCGAGACAGCAGCTCGCCTGGTCGTTGGCAGATGTCTACGAGTATCGCGTCGACATGAGCCGCGATCTTCAAGTCGGTGACGAATTCAAGGTCGTCGCCGAGCGGTCGGTCTCACCGACCGGTGCCGTACGGATGGGAAGGGTGATCGCCGCCACATTCAAGTTGTCCGGCAGCATCATCAACGCCGTGCGGTTTGCCAGCCAGACAGTGAGCGGCCAGTACTTCGACCAGGCGGGCAAATCGATGCGCGCCTCGTTTCTTCGCGCGCCGCTCGAGTTCCGCCGGATATCCAGCGTGTTCGGCGCGCGCGAACATCCCATTCTCGGCGGCTGGCGCGATCACAAAGGAACCGACTACGCCGCGTCGACCGGAACGCCCGTGCGTGCGATCGGCGATGGCGTCGTCACTCGCGCCGGATGGGGAAGCGGCTACGGCAACCTCCTCGAGATTCGGCATCGGAACGGCTACGTCACCCGATATGGACACCTGAGCCGCTTCGCCTCGGGCGTCCATGTCGGCTCGCGTGTTGGCATCGGTCAGACGGTGGCGTTCGTTGGCATGACGGGGCTCGCGACCGGCCCGCATCTTCACTTCGAGGTCTTGATCGACGGACGGCAGCGCGACTCGCGCGTCGCGCTCAAGCAGGCCGCCGGCGAGCCGGTGCCGAAGTCCGAACGCACGGCCTTCGAGCAACTTCGTGATCGCTTGCTGGCGTCGATCGACGCGCCGTCACCCGGCGTCGTGCGTCTCGCCCTGCACTAACTCGTCGTCCTGCCGAGCGTTGCTCGGCGCAATCAACAGTTGGTGCGGCGCATCGGGGACGACACGTTAGCTTTCGCGAATGTCGTCCTGGCTGCTCGCGCTCGCCATCGGAATTGTCGTCGCGCTGATCCAATACGGCGCGCGCGATCCGCGCTCGGGCGGCGCCAACCTCATTGCGGCATTGCTACGCGTGGGGGCAGTCACCCTGCTCGTCGCCTTGCTCCTCGACGCGCCCTCGGCGCGCGCGCGGCCCGTGTCGACCTGGGCGGCACTCGACGCGTCATTGAGCATGAGCCGCGGCGACAGCACGGTCTGGCGCGCTGCTGGTGACACGATCCGGCGAGCGCGCGCCGACTCAGTGTTCCTGTTCGGCGATTCGGTGCGGCGCGGAAACTCGACGGGGTCGCCGGGCGATTTGTCCACGCAGCTACGGCCGGCGGTGGAGCGCGCGCTGGGCGCGGGTCATCCGCTCATCGTCGTCACGGACGGCGAGATCGACGATCCCGACGCCGCGCGCGGTCTGCCGGCGGGATCCCGGATCGTGGTGCTCGCGCATTCGGTGCGCCGCGATCTGGCCGTGGCGTCGATCGACGTCCCGCGCGCCGTCGTGAGCGGCGATACGATCGAGACGCGCGTCGGCGTGGTTGCGGGGAGTGGTGGTGCTCGCGCTGGATCGCTTACGATTGCTCTCGAGGGGAAGACCATCGCGACCTTGCCGATCGACTCGCTTGCTCCATTCGCGGAGCGAACGATCGTCGTTCGGTCGAAGCTCGAGGGATCGGGCGGGCCGTCGATCCTTCGCGCGATCGTCGCGTCGCCCGGGGACGCCGAACCTCGAAACGACACCGCGTCGGTGGCGATCGATTTATCTCGCGCCGCTACGGCGGTGTTCGTGTCGACGTCGCCCGATTTCGACGCGCGCTATGCGCTCGCCGTTCTCCGCGGCTCGCTGGGAATTCCAACGCGCGGTTTTTTTCGTGTTGCTCCGGGTGAGTGGCGCATCGAGGGCGCCTTAACGCCGGTCGGAGAGGCCGAGGTGAGACAAGCCGTGCGCGAGGCACCTGTCGCCATCATTCACGGCGACACCGCGGCGTTCGGGCCACCTCGCTCGATTACGCTCGGTCCGTTGGCGCTCATTGTGACGACAGCGACCGAGGGCGAATGGTATCCGTCAGCTGCACCCGCATCTCCACTCGCGCCGGCGCTCTCCGGGCTCGTCTGGGACAGCCTACCGCCCGTCGGGATCGCCACGAATCCACCGAAGGGCGCATGGCAGGGCGTCGAAGCCCGACGCGGCCGTGGCGACGAGCGGAAGCCGATTCTCGTTGGCTCCGACGAACCACGACGCGTTGCGATCGTGGCGGCCTCCGGCCTGTGGCGATGGCGATTTCGCGGAGGCGTGGCATCGGATGCGTTCACTGCGCTTTGGGGGAGCATCTTCGATTGGCTCGCCGCGGAGCGGGCCGACCATCGCGCGGCGGTGCCCGACGACCGAATGCTGCGTGCCGGCGACCCTGTGCGCTGGCGACGCGGATCGCCCACGGACTCGGTGGTCTCGGTGGCGCTGCATCAGCGTGGTACGTCGCGCGTCGATTCGCTGACGCTCCGCTTCGGTGGCAGTGCGAGTGTTGTCGAAACGCAGCCACTCGCGCCCGGGATCTACGACGCGACGACGCGGGGTGGTAGCGCGCTGCTTGCCGTGAACCCGTCGCGTGAGTGGCTGCCTCGCCCACCTCGCGTGCCCGCCGGCCCGGTGCGCGGCGCACTTTCGGCCGACGTCGGTCCGCGGCTGCGCACCGCGGGATGGGCATATGCGTTGGCGATATTGCTGCTGTGCGTCGAATGGATTCTGCGGCGAAAGCGGGGGATGCGATGATGAGAACTGTGATCACTCGGATGGAGATCGATGCGGTTATTGCGTAAAGCAGGCGACGTTCCCAAACGCTCGTTGTGGCAGAAGATCAAAGACGTCGCCCTCATGGACGTCGCCGTCATCGCACGCGGTGGCGTCTCGGCGGGATCGCTCGAGCAGCTCGAGCAGTTGTTGCTCGAGGCCGACTTCGGCGTTCCCGTCACATTGCGCCTCGTGGCGGAGGTCGAGCGGCGCGCCTCACGTGGTTTCGTAAAGACTCAAGAGCAATTCCAGGCGGCGCTTGCCGAAGGCATCGAAGCGGCGTTACGCGCCGGCAACAGTGATCCGCGCCTGGTGATGGCGCCGTCGGCGCCGACGGTCATCGTGGTCGTCGGCGTCAACGGCGCGGGAAAGACGACGTTCATCGGCAAGTTGAGCGAGCGTTTCCGGAAGGAGAAGAAACGCGTGATGGTCGCTGCCGGCGACACGTTTCGCGCCGGCGCGATCGATCAGCTTCGAGTCTGGGCGGAGCGAACGGGCGCGGAATTTCACGGTGCCAAGGCCGGTTCCGATCCCGCCGCCGTTGCGTTCGACGCGATTGACGTCGCGATCAACCGCGGTGTCGATGTCCTCATCGTCGACACGGCGGGACGCTTGCACACGAGCGAAGGCTTGATGGACGAGCTCAAGAAAGTCGCGCGCGTTATCACGAAGCGACTGCCGGGCGCGCCGCACGAGACGTTGCTGGTTCTCGACGGCACGATCGGACAGAACGCCGTGCAGCAAGCCAAGATCTTCGCGTCGGCCGTTCCGGTCTCGGGCCTCGTCGTGACGAAGCTCGACGGCACGGCGCGCGGCGGCGTCGTCATTGCCGTGCACGAGGCGATCGACGTGCCCGTCAAGTTCCTCGGCGTCGGCGAAAGCGCGGATGATCTGCTCACCTTCGACCCGGCCGCATTCTCGCGGGAGCTGTTGAGCGACGAGTGACGCAGACGCAGCGGCCGCACCGCCTGTACCTCGACACGCCGGTCACGTACCTCAAGGGCGTCGGCACGGTGCGCGCCGAGGCGCTGCGTCGACTCGGGATCATCACGGCGGGCGACTTGCTGTTTCACGTACCGCACCGCTACGAAGACGCGAGCACCGTCACGCCGATCAAGAGCCTCGAGCCGGGGATGCACGGCACGATGATCGGGACCGTGATCTCCAAGGGCGTGATTCCCACGCGCAAAGGCCTGCGAATCTTCCAGGCCGTGCTCCGCGACGATACGGGAATGATAGAAGTCTCATGGCCTGGCCAGCCCTTCCTCGATCGCACCATCAACAAGGGCGATGTCCTGCTCGTGACTGGCTCCGTGCGATTCTTTCACGGCCGTCAGTTCCAGCCGCGCGAGTTCGTGAACTTGGGCGACGAGGAAGGCGCGACGACGCAGGGTCGCGTGCTTTCGGTGTATCCGGCCACCGAAGGGCTGTCGTTCAAGCTCATTCGGTCCATCATCGACACGCATTTAGACGCGTTGCTGCCGCTCGTGTCCGAATACTTGCCGCCGGACGTGATCGGCACGGCGGGCGTTCCAGGAATCGCCGAAGCCCTGCGTATGGTGCACCGTCCCGGCTCGATCGCGGAGGCGATGGCCGGGCGGTCGCGCCTCGCATTCGAGGAACTGTTCTTCGTTCAGTTGCTCCAGCTCCGCGCCAAGGAGCTGGCCCGCGAACGACGCGCGGGAATCACGTTCGCCAACAAGCGAGATCTCACGAGCCGGCTCCGCGAGCGATTGTCGTTTCAGCTCACTGGCGCGCAAACCCGCGCCATCCGCGAGATCTTCGTCGACATGTGCAGCGATCGCCGCATGCACCGTTTGCTGCAAGGCGACGTGGGCAGCGGGAAGACCATCGTGGCGCTCTTCGCCGCGCTGCTGGCGATCGAGAACGGATACCAGGCGGCGATCATGGTGCCCACCGAGCTGCTCGCCGAGCAACATGTTCGCACGATGACGGAGTTGCTCGCGCCGCTCGGTGTCGAACCGATTCTGCTGACCGGCAGTCTCCCCGCGCGCGAGCGAAAGACGATCGCCGCGCGACTCGCCAGCGGCGAGCCGGTGCTGGTCGTCGGAACGCACGCCCTCGTGCAAGAAGCGACATCGTTTGCGAAACTGGGTTTCGCCGCGATCGACGAGCAGCATCGCTTCGGCGTCGAGCAGCGCAAAACCCTCGGCGCTAAGGGCGAGGCGCCGGACATTCTGCTCATGTCGGCAACGCCGATTCCTCGCTCCCTCGCGCTCACGTTGTATGGCGACCTCGATCTCAGCATCCTCGACGAGCGTCCGCCTGGGCGGAGACCCATCGCGACCGCCCTCCGCCACGAATCGGCCCGAACGCGCGTGCTGCAATTCATCGATCGACAGCTCGAGCAGGGCCGGCAAGCCTACGTCGTCTATCCGATCATCGAGGAGTCGGAGAAGACCGATCTCAAAGCGGCGACGACAATGTACGAAACCCTCGCGACCGGACCCTTCGCCGCGCGCCGGGTCGCGCTGCTGCACGGCCGCGTGCCGGCCGACGAACGCGACGACATCATGCGTCGCTTCCGAGATCGCGAGATCGACGTGCTCGTTGCGACGACGGTGATCGAGGTCGGCATCGACGTTCCGAACGCGACGGTCATGTTGATCGAGCATCCGGAGCGATTCGGGTTGTCGCAGCTCCACCAGTTGCGCGGCCGCGTCGGCCGTGGCGCCGAGGAGTCGTATTGCATTCTCCTCGGCGACGTGAGCCCCGACGTCTCCGAACGATTACAGATCTTTGCACATAGCGAGGACGGCTTCGAGATCGCGCGCGAGGACCTTCGGCTGCGTGGCATGGGGGACTTGTTCGGCGAGCGACAAAGCGGCGTGGCCACGTTTCGCATCGCCGATCCGCTGCGCGACGAAGCGCTCAACGACCGCGCGCGCGCAGCCGCAGCGCAATTGTTGGCGCGAGACTCGGGTCTGGAGCGTCCGGAATACGCCGGCTTACGACGCGTGCTCGGCGAACGCTATGCGCGAAGTCTCGAGCTGTTCCGCGTCGGATGAGTCAACGCGCGGCTAGGGCCGCGAGGGTGGCTGTGCCAGTCGTCGCCGAATTCTTTCGAGCTCCGCGTTTGCCTTCGCCAGCTCGTCCTTCAATCGTTTGATCTCCGCGTCTGCCGGCGACGGGAGAACCACGTCACCGGCAACAGGCGGACGGTTGTCGGCCCGCGAATCGGGCGTCGCCGCTCGCGCGGTGGTATCGCGTGCGTCCGCGAGCGCTGTCGCCGCGAGCTTATTCAGCTCGTCCATGTGACCGGCGATGCGACGCAACGTTGCCGCCTCAGCGACGTGTTCTCGCGGCCGCTTCTCCGACAAGTAGGCGTCGAGCGATGCCATCGCGCTCGGGAACGATGCCACGTGGTTCGCTGGATCGAGGTCGAAGAGCGCGCGCCAGTACGCCGTTTCGAGTGCTTCGTGGGTCCCTGGATATTGCGCCGCGAAGCGCGCCAACATGCTGTCCGACACGGCGAACTTGCCTTCCGCCGCGCGAACGCGAGCCAACAGGAGCGTGTTGTCCCAATCCCGGTCGATCGTGGGTTCCATGAACCACGGGCGGTGCACGCTGATGCATCCGCTACTCAAGGCGATGAGTAGCGGGAGTGCCATGCGTGCGCGGCTCGCTCCGAGGATCATATGCTAGCCGGTAAGGGACGCTGGATGGCCGTTCGGCGAGTCACCTGAATGGGCAACATGATCGAAAAAGTCGTGCCGACGCCTGGCGTGCTCTCGCATGTGATCGTTCCGCCGTGCGCTTCGACTATTTGCTTGGCAATCGCAAGCCCCAAGCCTGCCCCCGACGCCCGCGCCGAACGTTGATTGTCGGCCTGATAGAACTTCTCAAAGATGTGCGGTAATTGCTCGGGCGGAATACCCGCGCCCGTGTCGTGGACTTCCATGAGCACGCCTCCATCCACGGGCTCGAGTCTCAGCTCGACCGAACCGCCGTGTGGCGTGAACTTGAACGCGTTCGACAGGAGGTTGCCGAGGACCTCGTTGATTCGATCGAGATCCCAGAATACTTGGTCAGGGAGGCCGTCGTGACGCTCGACACGGAAATGAATCTGACGCTGCACGGCGAGTACCTGGAAGGCATTTTCGAGCTCGGCGAGAATGGAGTCGAGCTGAACCGCCCGCGGCTCGAGTCGACCGCCACCCGCCTCGAAGCGGCTCACGTCCAGGAGTTGGGTCACGAGTCGCGCCAGCGTGTGCGCCTGCAACGCCAACGTCTTGTGTACCTCCTGTTGCTTCGGGGTCAGTGGGCCGTACACACCTTCCTCGAGCAGTTGGAGATATCCCATCATCACGTTGATCGGCGTCTTGAGCTCATGTGACGCGACGGATACGAACTCCGCCTTGAGTTTGTCCAGTTCGCCGAGCTGCCGCGTCATTGCTTGAAAGCTCCGAGCCAATTCTCCGAACTCATCGGATCGATCGCTCGGAATGTCGAGACGATAACTCAAATCGCCGTCGGCGACAGCATGCATCCCAGATTTGAGGTCGACAATCGGGCGACTGATCGATCGCGTGAGCCAGACCGCGATGATACCGGCGAGAACGAGCGCGAGGACAGCCGCCGCGATCGAACCGGTGGCGATCGCGGTGATCCCAGCGGTCTGGCGTTGGACTCGCGCGAACGTGGAATCGCGCAACTTGCCCTCGGCGATGCGCACGATGGAGTCAGCGCGAGAGAGCGCCGGGACGAACACGTGAAGCGAAAGCGAGTCGGCGACGACCGTGTCGCTGGCCAGCGCTGCTTTGTATTCGTTCGGCGCCGCCTCAGCGATTTGGCGGACGGACTCGCCGATGGCGTGCGCGTAATCTGGAAAGTCGAAATGAATCAGCGAATCGGAGAGGGCCCCGACGTGGTCGACCTGCTTGTCCATTGCATCGCGCGACGCCACGTCTTTCGTAAAGAGCAACCCCAACTCCTGTCGCCGCAAATCGTTCAGCCCCTCGCGGAGACGGCCGAGTAGGAGCACCCCACCAAACTCGCGATCGCGCAGGGAGACCGCGTCCCCATGCAATCCACGCAGCGATTGAATGGCGAAGACGAGTGGGCCTACGAGAATGATCGCAATAGTGACGAGGCCAGCCGCGAGCCTCGAGCGCAGGGTCATGTTGGTGCGGGGAGCGTTCTGGTAATTAAAAGCACTGCAAAACGAAAACTCCGCAAGGACGACGCCGCCAGCCGGTGCCCTCGCTGCGAATAACTCGAAGAGGGTACCATCGATTGAACTGTAAGTGTAGCCTTAGTGCTCGTCCTGACAACAGCTTAGCCCGTCATCTCCATGCCCGAGACCACGCCCCGCATTGCCGATCTTTCGTCCCACGTCGGTCAGACCGTGACCGTTCGCGGCTGGGTCACCCATGTAAGATCGTCGGGTAAGGTGGCGTTCGCAGTGATCCGCGACGGTACCGGGATCATGCAGGCCGTGTTCGTAAAGACTCAACTCCCGGTCGACGTCTGGGACCGATTCAAAGAATTGACACTCGAGACTTCGGTCTACGTCACCGGCGAGGTGCGCGCGGAGCCGCGAGCGCCTGGGGGATTCGAGTTGGGTGTGGTCGGTCTTACGATATTCGGGTCGAGCCCGCCGGATTACCCAATTCAGCCAAAGGAGCACGGCATCGATTTTCTCCTCGACAACCGGCACTTCTGGCTGCGCAGCAGTCGGCAGCGCGCGATCTTCTCCATTCGCAACGAGGTCGAGCAGGCGATCCACGACTTCTTCTACGATCGGGGCTTCCTGCGAGTCGATACGCCGATCCTGACGGCCGCGATCGGCGAGCGGAGCGGCCTGTTCTCGACCGAGTATTTCGAGGAAGGGAACGCCTACCTCGCGCAGACCGGACAGCTCTACGGCGAAGCGGCCGCCGCCGCCTTCGGCAAGATTTACACGTTCGGCCCGACGTTTCGCGCCGAGAAATCGAAGACGCGCCGTCACTTGACCGAGTTCTGGATGATCGAGCCGGAAGTGGCCTGGAACGACTCAGCCGACAACATGCGTCTCCAGGAAGATTTCGTATCGTACCTCGTGCAGCGCTGCCTCGAGCGGCGCGGGCCGGAGCTCCGGGAGTTGGAGCGCGACACCGCGCCGCTGGAACGAGTACAAGCCCCATTTCATCGGTTGAATTACACCGACGCCGTGGCCGCGGTTCAAAAAAAGGGAAGTGCAACGACCTGGGGCGACGACCTCGGCGCTGAGGACGAAGCGCTGCTCGTGGAGGCGTACGACCGACCGGTGTTCGTGATGAACTATCCCAAGCAGGCGAAAGCGTTTTACATGAAGGAAAATCCCGAAGACCCGCGCACCGTCCTGTGCGACGACTGTCTCGCACCCGAAGGCTATGGCGAGATCATTGGTGGATCACAGCGCGAGGATGATTACGACAAACTGTTGCGCCGGATCCACGAAGAGGGACTGCCCGTCGACGCCTACGGCTGGTATCTCGACCTGCGCAAGTACGGCACGTTCGTGCACTCGGGATTTGGGCTCGGCCTCGAGCGGACCGTCGCGTGGATTTGCGGTCTGCCGCACATTCGCGAGGCGAGCGCGTTCCCGCGCATGATGTACCGCCTTAGACCGTAGGGCGAGTTGGGCTACGGCCGCGCCCCGATCGCCAGGCGAACGACCGTTAGCCCTTCGGTGAGAACCACCGTCCCTAGCCCGACAACGGATCCATTTCGGGACGCCTCGATGTCGATCGTCATTCCCGGCTTCAGGCCGCGTCCGCAGAATTGAAAGAGGCCGTCGGCCTCAGTCGTGTAAGCCTCGCTTAGTTCTTTTCGCACCTGTCCGCTCTGCACCGCGAGTGCGATCGTGAGTCCCGCGACTGGCGCGTCATTCGTTGCGATCGCGCGTCCAATCAGCAGCACGGTGTCTCCCGGTGTGTAGCGCCGCGTCGCAACGCACCGATCGACGACGAACTCCTCCGTGGTACTCACCGCAAGCGGTCGCTGAATGATCGAGTCGCGCTCGGCGACGAAGCGCACTGGCGTCATGATCTCGATCCCGAGCCTGGCCAGCCGCGGATCGCGGATCGCGAGCGAATATGGGCCGGGAATGAGATCAGAGATCTCGAAATCGCCATTCGAGTCGGCGACGGCTCTGTACTCCGTGTCGATCAGGTGGACCGACGTTCCGGCGGCCGGACCACCGTCGCTCACCGTGGCATGCACGCGAAGCGTCCCGAGCGCTCCGCGCCATGCCGTCCCGTCGGGCCACCGCGCGTGCGCGACCTCACCTCCGTTCTCCGTCGCGGTGAACCGCGCCCTCACCTGAGTGAGCGGCATCTCGACCCGTCGACCCGACGTGAATGCCGGCGTTCGCACCGTATCGAGCGTGCCGCCGATCAATCGCAGGAACCAGCGGTCGATCATGACGACGCCGTTCGGCATCTCGCGAAAGTAAATATGACCGCCGGGTCGCATCGCCTCGATGCGACGATCCAAGCCCACGTACCGGTGTTCGATGTCGCGCAGCGCGCGCGCAACGGTGTCGACCCAGAGCGTCCCCTCGATGTCGATGCGATTTCGCCGGCGGTCGGCCGCCGAAAATCCGAGGCCGATCTGGTTGGGACGACCTCGATCGGGATCGACGATCCGGAAGCAGTATCCCGCGGCGAATCCTTCGTCGAGCAACACCTCCGCGTCGGGCGCGAAGAAAACTTGTTGCTTCGCGCTGTCGGTCATGAAGCCGCGCTGGATGAAATCGGTCGCCGTGTGCGCCGCGTTGAACGAGGTGGTCGCGCTCGCCGCCGAGTCGATGCGGACGGTTTGGCTTGCGATCCGATCGCCGCTGGCATCCATCGCGCGCTCGAACGTGAGACGAACCAATGCGGCCGGATTCGCCTCGCGGGCCACGACGATTGACAGCAGGCCGGCACGAACTTGCTCGAGCAGCGCGAAGGTCGTCGCCTCATCAGAGCGGCGAGGGCAGTGCGCGCCGGCCAATACGCGTACCGGCTCGAGCAACGTCGGCAGGGCGCGCATCACAACGTCTAACTCGACGATTTCATGCGCACCCGGCGCACTTGGAATCGGGAGCTCCTTCGGGCGAAAGCCAATGCGAACGACCCGCATTCGCTGCATTTCCGTCGAGAGGACGATGCGATACTCGCCCCGCTCGTTGGTGATATTGCGGCCGAGCACCGCGCCCGATTGGTCGAGCAGCATCAACACAGCGCCGGGAATCGGCTGGCGACTCGTGCTGTCGCGAACTGTTCCGCGCAGTTCCTGGGCGCAGAGTGAGACGCCAATCGCGCTCGAGAGCGCGCAAGCGATGAGCCCTATCCGGAAGCGCATCTGCCAACTCTAGAATGAGACCATACTAAGTCCCGATCGCCGCCGGCGGTTCACTCGCCGCCTTTCACCTCGTCCCAGAGGGCATCGAGCTGATCGAGCGATGCTTCGCCCGGCTTGAAACCGCGCGCCGCGGCCATCTGCTCGACGGCGCCGAACCGTCTTGCAAACTTCACGTTTGCCTTATCGAGCGCCAGAGCCGGATGCACGCCGGCCTTTCTGCTCAGGTTGACGACGGCGAATAGAAGATCTCCAATCTCTTCCTCAAGACGGGCGTGGGCCTCATCCTCGACCGGCGCGCCCGGCTCGGACGGCTGAGCTAGCCGAAGCTCATCCTGCACTTCGAGCAACTCCTCTTCGACTTTCTGAATCGGTCCGTCGACGTCTGGCCAGTCGAAACCGACTCCCGCCGCGCGGTCCTGGAGCCGAAACGCGCGATGCAGGGCCGGCAAATCCGCCGGCAACCCGTCGACGATGCTCGCGCGCCGCTTCGCCTTCATCTCCTCCCACGACTGCTTCACGCCGTCGCCGTACAGATGCGGATGCCGGCCCTTCATCTTGGTGATGAATCCCTCGGCGACATCCTGCATTGTGAACGCCGCTCGCTCCTCGGCCACGACCGCATGGAACAGGACCTGGAGCAACAAGTCGCCGAGCTCCTCGCGAAGCTTGGCGTCGTCGGCAGCCCGGATCGCGTCGTCGACCTCGTAGGCTTCTTCGATCAGATACGGCCGGAGCGACTCGTGGGTCTGCGCCCGATCCCAGTCGCAGCGGGCACGCAAATCGCGCATCAGGGATAGCGTATCTTCAAGTGACGGTTTCGCTTGCATAGCCTCCTCGGGTCCGGTATACTACCCGCCCTCTGAACCACGGGTCAATGCATAGTTCGATCAGGCGCGCCTGGGTCGAAGTCGACCTCGGCGCGTTGTTACGCAACGG
>DASYSU010000418.1:0-16859 GCA_036002925.1 Gemmatimonadaceae bacterium
CGACCGTCTCGAGGTTCGTCTCGAGGCCCTTGGCCTCTTCGACGGTGATGACGCCGTCCTTGCCGACTTTGTCGAACGCTTCCGCGATCAGGTTGCCGATCTCGGTATCGTTGTTCGCTGAAATCGCGCCGACTTGAGCGATCTCCTTCTTGCCGGTGGTCGGGACGCTGATCTTCTTGAGCTCATCGACGACCGCCTGGACGGCGAGGTCGATGCCGCGCTTGATCGCCATCGGGTTGGCCCCGGCGGTGACGTTCTTGAGTCCTTCGCGGAAGATCGCCTGCGCGAGCACGGTCGCCGTCGTCGTGCCGTCGCCGGCGATGTCCGACGTCTTGGTCGCGACTTCCTTCACCATCTGCGCGCCCATGTTCTCGAGGGGATCGGAAAGCTCGATCTCCTTGGCCACGGTGACGCCGTCCTTGGTGATGGTCGGTGCGCCAAACTTTTTGTCGATGACGACGTTCCGGCCGCGGGGGCCGAGTGTGACCTTCACCGCTTCGGCGAGTTGGTCGACGCCGCGCTTGAGTGCCGCGCGCGCGTCTACGTTGAAATGCAGTTCCTTGGCTGCCATATGAGTACAGTCCTCAGGGTGTGAAAGAGTATTGGTGGTTGCTCGTTGCTGGTGGCTAGTTGCTGGCAACTGCGAAGAACCAGCGACCAGGAACTAGCGACTAGTAACTATCCGATCACCGCGAGCACATCGGACTCGCGCAGGATGAGATACTGCTCGCCGTCGACCGTGACTTCGGTGCCGCTGTACTTCCCGTACAGCACCTTGTCGCCGACCTTCACTTCCATCGGGACGCGCTTGTCCTTCTCATATCGGCCCGGTCCAACCGCGATGATCTCGCCCTGTTGGGGCTTCTCTTTGGCGGTGTCGGGGATGTACAAGCCGCCGCGCATTTGCTCGGACTCCTCGAGCGCGCGAACGACGACGCGATCGGCGAGCGGGTTGACCTTCACGGTAGTCTTGGTGGCCATACGGTGTGCTCCTCCTGTCTATCGGTGCGGTGAAGACTGTATGATCGAGCGTTGGCACTCACTGAACGAGAGTGCTAACAGCCCGAATGATACCCAAGCGAGGAGCGCCCGTCAAGCCCGCGCCAACGAGCCGCGGCTGGGTGCAATTCCTTGCACAGCAATGTTTTAGGCTAGCTCAGCAGGCCGCCGCATGAGCGAGTGCGCGATCTGAAGGCCCTGCAGCGTCAAGTATGGTTCGACGCGGTCGAACGATGAGCACAGCGTTGCCATCGTCTCGGCGAATCCGCCCGTCGCAATCACCATCGGGACCTGCGTCCGCGGCCAACTCTTCTTGATTCGCCCGACAATTCCGTCGATCCCATCGGCGGCACCGAACAACACGCCGGCGCGAATGCACTCCTCGGTGCGCTTTCCAATCACACGGGTGGGAACAACAAGCTCCGTGGCCGGGAGTTTCGACGTCCGACGCGTCAGCGTCTCGGCCGACGTGAGGACACCGGGAGCGATCACACCCCCAAGGAACACTCCGTCAGCCGTGATGCAATCGAACGTCGTTGCCGTTCCCATGTCGACGACGATCGCATCGCGCGCATAGAGACGGCTCGCCGCCAACGTGTTGATCAACCGATCGGCGCCGACGGTCAGCGGCTCGTCCACATCGAGCGTGATCGGCAGTGCGCTGCTCGCGTCGACGATCAAGGGGACGCCCACATGAAGGTACTGCTGACACGCATCACTGAGGGGACCTGTGACGCGAGGCACCACAGAGCCGATGGCGACGCTCTCGACGACGTCGGGCGAGAAATCGTCGGCTGCGAGGAGCGAACGAAGTAACACGCCAAATTCGTCGGGCGTGCGCGACACGTCGGTCATGATGCGCCAATGCCCACGCAGCTCGGCCTCGCTGAACAGACCGATCGTCAACTCGGTGTTTCCCACATCGAACACGAGGATCACAGCTCCTCCTCCAAGACGAGAGAGCCCGCGCGAATGATAGCGACTTGAGAACCTACGTCGACCACGAGTGCTCCGCTCGCGTCGATTCCGCGCACCACGCCCGCCACTGGCTCGCGGCAGCGCCGACCCGCCGCCATGTCGCGAGCGGCAAACATGTCGAGCTCCGATCGATCGAGCGATCCAACCCGAGCGGCAGCCGCGCGAATCGCGGGCACCATCCGCGATAGCACGCCGGCGCGGGTCACGCGGGTCTCGAGGCCAGCGGCGCGTGTTTCTCCCTCGTGGACGCGGATGTTGACGCCGACGCCAATCGCCGCCCACTCAGGAGCCGAATCGCGCCACCGGACTTCGACCAACACGCCTCCGAGCTTTCGCGGTCCCACGTACAAGTCATTGGGCCATTTGAGTCGCACCGGCGAGGCGGCAAACTCGTCGAGCGCCGTTGCCAGTCCCAACCCAATGCGCAGCGACAACACGTCGAGCGCCGCAACGTCGCGCGGTCGCTCGATGAGCGTCAACCAGACACCGGCCCCGGGCTCTGAACGCCAGGTACGGCCCATTCGCCCTCGGCCGCTCGTCTGCGCATCGGCGACGACGACCGTTCCCGAATCGGCACCGGCGGCGGCCAGCTCGTGAGCCACGTCGAGCGTCGACCCAACCGACTCGAACGCCACCACACGCGGAACGCCGAGCTCGAACGCGAGCGCGTCGAGGGTGCGTCCGTCGTAGCTCGATGACGAGCCCGTCGCGTAGACGTCAGCGGGTGAAGGCAATGGCGAGGACGATCAAGCCGACGACGACGCGATACACCGCGAACACCCCGTAACTCCGCCGGACGACGAAGCGAAGCAACACGCTGATCGCCAGCCACCCACTCAGCGCCGACGCCAACACCCCGACAACGAGCTGCGCGTCGATTCCTTCCGTCTTGAGGACGTGCGGAAGCTTGAGCAACGATGCCGCCGCGATGATCGGCATGCTCATGAGAAAACTGAAAACGGCCGCACCCTCGCGGGTGAGACGCAGACCGCGTCCCGCGGTGATCGTCGATCCCGACCTCGAGACCCCCGGCACGATCGCGAACATCTGCGCGAGTCCGATGAGCAGCGCGTCGATCCACCGCATCGAGCTGAGCGGCCGATCTTGCGCGGCCCGCTTGTCGGTCCACCACAACACGATGCCCATGATGATCAGCACCGTCGCGATGAGCTTGGGATCGCGAAACGCGCTTTCGGCGTATTTCTCCAACGCCAGACCAGCGATGGCGCCAGGAATCGTGGCGATGATCAGATACACAACGCGTCGCTCTTCTTCGGTCTCGACGCGACGACGGGCGACCATTCGCCCGGCGGCGCCGACGAGTGCTGCCCACTGCGCCCGAAAATACCAGAGCACCGCGATGAGCGTCCCGAAATGCAGCGCGACGTCGAACGCGAGACCGGGGTCGCGCCAATGGAATAGCCACGGCGCGAGCGTGAGGTGCGCCGAGCTGCTGATGGGCAGGAACTCGGACAGCCCCTGCAGCACGCCGAGAACGAGTGCTTGAAGAACAGTCACCGCGCTGGGGATGGAGACGGTGCGCTCGCGACCACGCCATTGGAACGCGGGAGCGCAAGAGTATACTCATAAAACGCTTCGTAATCCGCGACGATGGCGTCGAGCGAGAATCGCTCGCGCGAATCGGCCGCGGCAAGCGAGCTCATTGACTGCCAACGATTGGTGTCCCGCAGAATCTCAACGGCCGCCTCGGACATCGCGTCGATGTCACCCACTGGACACAAGACACCGGTTTCTCCGTCGCGCACGACTTCGGGCAAACCGCCTACCTTCGTGGCAATCACGGGCACGCCACTGGCGAGCGCTTCGAGAGCGCTCAGGCCGAACGATTCACTCGCCGATGGGAGCAGAAAGAGATCCGCACCGGCGAGCAGAGGAGCCACCGCCTCGATCTTTCCGAGAAAGAACACCTTCTCATGAAGTCCGAGCTCTCTTGCCTCGGCCTCGGCATGCACGCGATCCGGACCGTCGCCGACCATGACGAGGACCGCGGGGAGTTGCGCCGCGACGCGGCCAAAGATCCGCACGACGTCCTTGACGCGCTTTACCGCGCGAAAGTTCGAGACGTGCATCAACACGCGCGTGTTCGAGTCAACCTGCTCGTCGAGAATCGACGTATATCGGTTTCGATCGTACACCTCGGGGTCGACGAAGTTGGGAATGACTTCGATGCGACAGGCAGTGCAGCCGAACGTGGTCAGCGTCTCTGTTTGGAGATACTGCGACACTGCGGTCAGGCCATCGGACTTCTCGATCGAAAACTTGGTGATCGGACGGAAGGACGGATCCTGGCCGACGATCGTGATGTCGGTGCCGTGTAGCGTCGTGACGACGCGGATGTCGGGGCGCGTGGGCCTGAGCATTTCTTTCGCGATCCACGCACTCGTCGCGTGCGGAATCGCGTAGTGGCAATGCAGCAAGTCGAGCCCGTGGTCGAGGACCACCTCGTGCATGCGAACCGCGAGCGCGAGGTCATACGGCGGATACTCGAAGAGCGGATAGCGCCCGACGTCGACCTCGTGGAAGTAGATACGCGGAAGGAAGGCAGGAAGTCGAAACGGCTGTTGGTACGTGATGAAGTGGATCTCGTGTCCGCGACGCGCGAGCGCGATGCCGAGCTCCGTCGCGAGCGCGCCGGACCCACCGTAGGTGGGGTAACACGTGATGCCGATCTTCACGCCGTCACCTCGCGGCGAGAACCACCGTCAGCCCACCGCGTCACGACCTCACGCCAGTCGGGAGCGAGCGGGTTCACTCGTGTGACGCGATCCGGTGGCAACTGATGACGAAACCATGTGCGCTGCCGCTTCGCATACTGGCGCGTCTGAATGAGGATTGCCTCGCGTGCCTCGAGCCGCGCCAGGTCGCCACGAATCAAACGTCGCAGCGCGTCGTATCCGGTCGCGTTCCACGCAGGCGCATCGGGTGGCACTGTCTGCATCAGGCGCTCGACCTCATCTGTCCAACCATGGCTCAACATGTCGTCTAGGCGCGCGGAGATTCGCTCGCCGAGCGGCGCTCCCGGATCAACCACAAGATAGCGGGGACGCCAACGGGGAGCGGACGCACGGTCACGATGCAATTCGCTTACACGATGTCCGGTCAGCAACGCGATCTCGATGGCGCGCGACAGTTGGGTTCGGCCAAGATGGGCGCGCGCCGGATCCAGCGTCTTCGTCCATCGACGCAACTCGTCGACGGGCAGACCGCCGAGCCAGATCTCAAGCTCCCGCCGCTTCGCCGCGTCCGTTTGAGGCTCGTGATATAGCCCCTCGAAGAGCGCTCGGAGGTAGAGTCCAGTTCCTCCGACGACGAGCGGCGTCCGACCAGTGCGCAATGCGTCTTCGATCCATGTATTCGCCGACGCAGCCCACGCGGCCGCCGAGTACCGCTGCGTCGGATCGACGACGTCGATCCCGCAGTGCGCGACGCGCATTCTTTCGTCAACGTTCGGCTTCGCGGTACCGATGTCGAACCCACGATAGATCTGTCTCGAGTCGGCGCTCACGATCGTGCTCGCGCCGCGCCCGGCGAGCCACAGCGCGATGGCGCTTTTCCCCGCGGCCGTGGGGCCGCAGATAACTCGGATCTCAGCGCCGGCCGAATCGACGCTCAATCTCGTCCCACGTGAGCTGCACGATGGTTGCGCGGCCGTGGACATCATGCGCCGGCAGCGTCGTGTCGCGCAGCGCGATGTAGAGAGCGCGCATCTCTCCCGGCGACAATGCGTCGCCGGCCTTGATCGCCGCCTTGCATGCGACCGTGGCCGCCAATCGCTCGTGCCGCGCGTGCGCGCCCGTCTCGCGATCGCCGGTGATCGACGCGAGCGTCTCGCGCAGACATCGTTCGGGGTCGAACCGGGGATGCGGCATCGGAACGGCGCGAACGATCAGCGTGTGGCCGCCGAATCCCTCGATCTCGAAGCCGAGTCGCTCGAACACATCTCGGTTTCGGTCGAAGGCGTCGGCCTCGGCCGGTCCCAGGTGCAGCGTCATCGGGAACAGCAGTCGCTGCGCCGGCTGTTCGCCGCCATCGATGGTGCGCATGAATTGCTCGTAAAGTACGCGCTCGTGGGCGGAATGCTGATCGATCAGCACGACGCCGTGCTCGTGCTCGAACATCAAGTACGTGCGCCGAAGTTGAATCAGCGGCGGGACGTCCGACGCGACGGGCGCAGGCGCGGCGGCTGGTGCGGGAGACGATTGCTCTTCGTCGTGCTCGAACAAACCACCAACCGTCGGCGATGCGTCGGCGGTCAGCGACTCGACGTCGACTTGCTGCGGCGGGGGCGGCGGCGCGGGCGTCGGCCACACTGTGCGGCCGAAGGTGGCGCCGGCTTCGAAGTTGCCAAGCGCACGACGAATGGCATTCTCGACGACGCGCTCGATCGGCCAACGATCACGAAAGCGTACTTCCGCTTTCGCCGGATGCACGTTGACGTCGACCATGTCGGCGGCGACTACGACATCGAGGAAGAGCGTCGGCCGCACGCCGGCGGGGATCGTGGAGCGATACGCCGACTCCGCGGCGCGTACGATCCCGACGTCGCGCACGGCTCGGCCATTCACCGAGATGAAAACGCGTCGGGTCCCAGTGCCCGCGTCCGCGGGGCGTTCGACAAGTCCGGCGACGTGTGTGGTGCCGAGTAGATCGTCGACCTCGAGCAATCGGCCCGCGAACTCACCACCGTAAACCGCCGCGAGCCGTTCGCGAAGAGATGTCGCCGACGGCAGAGTGAGCATCGGCTTGGCGTCCTGTGTCATCGTCACACGCACGTCGCGCCGTGTGAGTGCCATGGCGCCCACGACATCGAGAATGGCGCGCCATTCCGATCGCGCGCCACGAAGGAACTTGAGGCGTGCCGGCGCATTGTAGAACAATCGAGCGACGCGAATCGTCGTGCCACGCCGGCGCGCGATCGGCGTCACGTCGATGACGCTACCGCCGGCGGCGCGCACGAGGGTGCCCGCGCCGTCCTCGAGCGACGTCTCGACTTCGAGATGCGACACCGAGCAAATGGCGGCCAGCGCCTCGCCGCGAAAGCCGAAACTCCGCACGCCGACCAAATCCTTTGCCGAGTGAATCTTGGATGTCGCGTGTCGCTCGAGCGAGAGCACGGCGTCTTCGCGCGACATTCCCGTCCCGTCGTCGCTGATGCGAATGGATTGTCGACCACCATCCTCGATGGCGAGGTCGATCGCCGTCGCTCCCGCGTCGAGAGCGTTCTCGAACAACTCCTTGACCACCGACGACGGACGCTCGACAACCTCGCCCGCCGCGATCTGATCGGCGACGGCGCTCGGGAGAACCGCGATGCGCTGCGAGGTGGG
Source organism: Gemmatimonadaceae bacterium (assembly GCA_036002925.1). Lineage (GTDB taxonomy): Bacteria > Gemmatimonadota > Gemmatimonadetes > Gemmatimonadales > Gemmatimonadaceae > JAQBQB01. The sequence goes on from DASYSU010000418.1 coordinate 7,326, forward strand.
ACGTGACGCGACGGACACCGCGCTAAGCTATCGGCACGGCGCGCTCGCGGTCAATCGGCCGACGAGACACTTATCGCGTCGGGCGGTTCACTCCGTGGCGATCTGCGAGGCGTCGCGCACGTCGATCGAAATGAGTGCCGCACTCTCTACCCATCCGTCGCGCCCGTCGTCCAGCACGACTCGGCTCCATGCGCCTTGTCGTCCCGTCACGCGTACGACTTCGCCGATGATCGCGGTCGCGCCGCGCTCGCCGCCGAGCTCGGGATCGTGGCTGAGCGATTCGGTGTGCCGAACAACGGCGAGATGACGACCGGCCAGCCGATCGCTGAGGGCAAAGCCGCCCAGCGACAGCAGGCCCGCAATGACCGCGACTGCCGCCACATCTCCGCCACCGACCGCACGACGGCGAGCGGCACGATACGTCGCGCTGCCCCACGCAAGACACCAAACGAGCGCCGCGAGACCGAACGCCCATTCGGCGGGCAGCGGCGGAACGTAGCCGGCGGCGCTGAACGGCAGTGCGTGCGCGAGCTCGGTCCGGTCGCGCACATCCGAGGCGAGCGGCTCGATGCGCAGTGCCCGCTGCCAGGCGGCGACACTTCGCGCGGTATCCGCGACCGCCCACGACGCGGTGCCGAGGTTTGCCCAGGCGTCCGGCGCGCGCGGTTCTGCGATCACCGAGGCGATGAACGCCTCGCGCGCCGCGACGAAACTGTGATGTTGATACGCCGCTACGCCTTCATCGAACGTTCGCCGCGCCGAATCGTCGAATCCGTGCGCAGTCGCGACGCCCACGGCCAAGAGGCCGGCGATGCACAGCGCGGGCGCGGCAATGTGCATGCGCGGTAGCGCTTCGGCGTCGATCACGCGGTACAATTCCGCGGCGCGATCGGCGGCGTTCGCGGGCAGCGAACCACCGGACGAGAATGCGGCTTCGTCGAGCATGCGCAGGAATCGCTCAGCGTCGAGCGCGACCTCGGTTGACACGCCGCGACGACGCAACGCGCGCGCGAGTCCGCCAGTGCGAGTAAAGCTCTCGGGCGCCAAATGCAGTCGATCGGCCAGCGCCGCGGTGTAGGTTCGTCGGATCTCCGACGGATCGTGCGCCACGGTCTTGTCGCGCGCCATCGAGATGAGTCGACTTGCTGTGGTCGCCGAACGTGACGTGGCTCGACGCTTTCGCTCACGCGCGCGAAGCGAAATGGCGGGGAATGGTGCGAGCGCCATCAAGGCCCAGAAGATCGGATGCTCGTGAATCGGCACGCGTGGTGCTCCGCGATAGCGCGTGCGGAGCGACAGGAGCGCCTCCGTGCGCGCCGTGTCGCCCGACGCGAGCGTACCCGGTCCGATTCGAACGCGGGTTGGATTCGTCGAAGCAACCTCGTAACGTCGCGAGTCGGGATTGAAGTAGCTGTAATGAATCGGTGGAAGATCGAGCTCGCCGGCGATGCGCGGTGTCAGCACCCAGTCGAACTCCTTCTGTCCCGCGATGCGCCGCGCGTTCGTGTCGACGCGAACGCGTTCGTCGCCCTTTACCAACGTCGCCCACGGGATGCCGACCGACGGCCGCGGGAACAGCTTGACGTTGCCGGTTCCCGACACGCGCACGGTGAGCAGCATTGGATCGCCAACTCGTGACGCCGTCGTATCGAGCGTCGCGCCCACGCGAAGGTTGCCCACCGCGCCGCCGAACGAAGCAGGTCGTCCCGTCATTGGCGGCTCGACCGCGACGATGACGGTGCTGTCGGTTTCGAGCTCATGCGTCTCTTCGCGGCTGAAGAAACTCGCGGACAATGGAAGCGCGTACACGAGTTGCGCCGGAGGAATGGCGAATCGACCTGGCATCAGCGGAAACAGCGCGCGCTGATAGACCAACGCGTCGAAACAGTGTGAGCCGACTTGCCGGCGCGGCGGATCGCCGCGAACGGGAAGATCGTACGCGAGCATCGACTGCATGTCCGGCGGGAAGAACGTCGGATTGCGGCGGAGTCGGTCGCGAACCGTCTCGTTCAAGAAGACCGCGACTTCATAGTTTGCTTGTTGCCCGACGAAGACCGTCTCGGGAAGCGTGAGGGCGCGGAAGTTCACCTCGAGACTCGTATCGACTCGCGCCCGCGCGACGACGGTCGGCACATTTGGTCGTGTGCCCTGTCGCACCGCGATCACGATCGGGCGCGACCGCGCTGTCGTGGCGCCAAGTCGCGCCTCGAACGATCCGATCGCGAACGCGCCGGTTCGCTCGGTCGTCAGAACGTATTTGTATTCGGCGACGACCGAGCCACCACCGCGCGGATCGTAGGTAACGTGTGGCACCGCCGACGACCGAAGGATGTCGAACGGGGCGAGCGACGGCGCGATCACTTGCGGCGGCGTGTTGCCCGGCGCGCTGATCGCCACGCTGACCTCAATCGCCTGACACACACCTGCCGTATCAGGCGCATGGGCCACGATCGCAAGCTGCGCGGCGAGAGCGACGAGGCCGATCACCAGTCCTTTCCTCCCGGCGGCGGCTCGACGCGATTCTGTTTTTGCTTTTTCGACTGCACGTCACGTTCTTCGCGCGCCGCGCTGCCGAGGAGTTGCTCGGCTTGTTGTTGTCCGAGCCCACCTTGTGGTTGAGGCGCCTGACCCTGCGGCGATTTGTTCTGGTTGCCACCGCCGCCTCCCCCGCCGCCGCCACCGCCTCCGCCGCCCTCTTTTTTCTTGCGCAGCGCGAGCTCGTAGTTCCATTTGGCCTCGAGATCCGCGGGACGCAGTAGAATGGCTTGCTTGTACACCGCGAGTGTCGAGTCCAACTCGCCGTTGTCCTGTCCGGCCGGCGCGGCGAGCCCGGGCTTCAAATGCGCGAGGCCAATGTTGAATAGCGCACGGAATCGAAGCTCATCGTCCTTGCTGTCGCTCAGACGGCCGAGCGCCTCGAGTGCCGACTGATTCGAGTCGGCGGCGACCAGGGCGGTGCCGAAGTTGTAGAGCGTCCGCGGATTCTTGTCGCCGGCCGTGATCGCATCGCGAAAGAGCGACGCGGATTGTGTGAACCGTCCACGGTGATACGACTCGATCGCCTGCTGGCTTCTCGACAATCCCGCGCACCCGTTGAGCGACATCGCCATGAGCAAGCCTGCCGCAGCCGCAGTCTCGGCGGACGCCGGCCGCCGGCGTCTCCGTCCGCGACGCTCGATCAACGCGGTGTCGAGGAGGAGCAGCGCGAACGCGGGAAAGAGGAACCATTGGTAGCGCGGCGTTTTCGTTTCACCGCCCAGGCTGGCGCGCGACTGCGTGCGCAAGGTGGCGAGCGCTGTCTTCACCCGCGCCGCCTTGTCGGTGGCGCCGGCCTCGATGAACGTTCCCCCGGCGGCGTCGGCCGCGCCCTTCAGAAATTCCGGATGGTACTCTGTGACCACGGTGTTCCCATTCTCATCTTTCTTCGTCGAGATCGTTCCGTCAGGGTTCTTGATTGGAATCGTCGTTCCCGTCGCCGTACCGAATCCCACAGTCACGAGACTGATTCCCTGCTCGCCGGCACGCTTGGCTTCGGCCGTCACGTCCTCGATCGGCTCGAACGCCTCGCCGTCACTCATGACGACCAGCGCGCGGTCGGCGCCACTGTTGGTCAGTGTGAGCAGGTCGACGCCCTGACGAATGGTTCGCGCAAGCGAGCTTCCCGCCTGGCCGACGACCGTTGGATCAAGGTTGTCGAGGAACAAGTCGAGGGCGCCTTCATCGATCGTAAGCGGCGAGAGCACGTAGCTGCGTCCGGCGAATGCGAGGACGCCCATCCGGTCGCCCGGCGACATCGCGCGCAAGCGCCGCACTTCCTCTTTCATTTTCTCCAAGCGGCTCGGACGCTCGTCTTGCGCCATCATCGAGAGCGACGCGTCGAGGGCGAGCACCATGTCGATGCCGCGTGATCGCACGACGCTGCGCTCGTCGCCCCATCGCGGACCAGCGACGGCCACGCCGACCAACGCGCTGGCGAGACCGAGCCGCGTCATGCGCCATCCGGGAGACACGAGCGTATTGGGCGGAATCAAGCGCGAGACGACATCCATGCTGCCGAGGCGCTGCAACCGCGCGCGACGCTGCCGATAGGCGTGACGAAGCACGAGCACGGCGAGCAGCGGCAGGATGACGCCGAGCGCGAGCAGGTATGGGTAGTCGAAGACGACGTCGCTCATGGCAGCGGTCCTCGACGAGCGGCGAGCAGGAGCTCGGTCACCAGGAAGAGCGCCGCGAGGTAGAGCGGCCAGCGAAAGAGCTCCGTGTAACGAACGTATGACCGCGTGCGCACCGGCTCTCGCTCGAGGCGGTTGATCTCCTCGTAGATCCGCGAGAGCGCGGCGGCGTCGCGCGCGCGGTAATACCGGCCACCCGTTGTCTTGGCGATATCGGCCAAGAGTGGCTCGTCGATGCGGACGAGGCGGTTCTCGTAGCGCAGGCCGAACAAGCCGCGTCCCACCGGCACCGGTGCCATGCCTTCCGTGCCGACGCCGATCGTATAGATCTTGACGCCGAACACCGCCGCTGCCTTCGCCGCCGTGCGCGGATCGATCGCGCCGCGATTGTTCTCGCCGTCGGTCAAGAGAATCATCACGCGCGAACGACCGGGTGCGTTGCGAAGCCGATTGGCGGCCGTCGCGATCGCGGTGCCGATCGCCGTTCCGTCCTCGAGCTGCCCCGCCGCGAGGTTGTCGACGGCGGCGCTCACGACCGGGTAATCCGTCGTGAGCGGAACCTGCGTGAGCGCCTCAGCGGCGAACGCGACAACCCCAATACGATCGCTCGTGCGCGCGGCGATGAACCGTTTCACGACGTCCTTCGCGACCTCGAGTCGATTCTGCGGCTGAAAATCCTGCGCGAGCATCGAGCTCGACAAGTCGATCGCGAGCACAATGTTGATGCCTTCGCTCGTGACGTCCTGTGCGTGTGCGCCCGATCGCGGACGCGACAGCGCGACGATCGTCGACGCGAGCAGAAGGTTGCGGAGCATGAACAGTATGAGCGTGGTGGCACGCCCGGCTCTTGGACCCGCCAGGAGTACCGGCACGCGTGAGAACACAATTGCCGCAGGACGCCGGCGGCGCCGCACAATCCACCAGATGGGCAGCACGAGCAAGAAGGCCAGCACCCACGGCGTCGCAAACTGAATCGAGCCGATGCTGATCATGCGGCCACCTTTTGCTCCGGCGTCGGCTCTGACGCCTTGTGCTCGAGCGCGACGATCGACCGCGCCTCGCGCCCCAACTCGCGCGCGCGCTCGCTGCTCACGGGTCGTCGCGCGAACTTGATGAGATCAGCTTCGGTCAACAGGCGAGTCAGTCGCTCTTGCGGGACGAACGGAAGCCCACCGACAGATCGTTGGAGCTCCGTGCTCGTGAGTGATAATGCCGCCTCCGCGTAGCGCGCGGCGAGGTAGTCGCGAAGCACCTCGATCATCAGCGTCACGTAGCGGCCACGCTCTCCCGCGTCGAGCAGCGCGAGCGCCTCGATGCGTTGAAACTCCGACTCGGCACGCGCGAATGGATCGATCACCACGACCGGCGGCGGACGGCGGCGCCGTCGAATCCACCACCAGACGAGCAGCCCGATCGCGATGATTGCCGCGGCGAGGAGCGCCCACAGCCACCAGGGGAATTGAGTGAACTCGAATAGCGCCCGCGGCGGCTTGGGCTTTCGCTGCGCGCTATCGGCGGGAAGGATGCTGCGCACGAACACGGCGTTGGCGATCGGAACGCGACGATCTGCGCCGTTGAATCGGACGATGACGTCGGCGATCCTGATCGGCTGTGAGCCGACGTCCCATGCCGCAACGCGGTAATCGGCGTACTGCTCGGTCGCGGTCGTATCGGCGCTGGTGCGAACGGCCACCGGGTCGAGCGACTGGACCGACGCGGTGGAATCCATCGCCTTGGGGAACTCGATCGATGCCCCGCGCGGCGCGCGGACACCAATCGTGACCCGAAATGGATCGCCGATGCGTACCGTGTCGGGCGCGATCGTCACTCCGGCTTTCACGTCGAATGGGGGCTTCTGCGCGCGCGCGGTCGAGGCGAACGCCATCATCAAGATCAGCGCGATCGGAATGCTCGAGCGGATCATTTTCGAAGCCTCGTCTCGCGCGATCGGAAGAAGCGAAGCAACGGCTCCATGATGCCGCGATCGGTGCTCACCGCGATCTCGTCGATCGCGAGACGTCGCAACAAATGTCGACGGCGATCCGACTCGCCACCGACCTGTGTCTCGAATTGCGCGCGCACGGCGGGATCGCTCGTGTCGACGTCGAGCGCGTCGCCCGTCTCGGGATCGACGAGCCGCACGAGACCGATGTCGGGCAGAATGCGCTCGCTGGGATCCTCGACGCTGACCGCGACGACGTCGTGTCGTTGCGCGAGGAGTTTTAGTGCGCGCTCGAAGTCGGTTCCCAAGAAGTCGGATACGAGAAAGATGATCGCCTTGTGCGCAAGCATCTTGCTCATGTATTCCGTCGCGCCGGCGATGTCGGTCGCCCTGCCGACCGGCTGGAACGCCAAGATGTCGCGAATCAAGCGAAGCGCGTGGCGACGTCCCTTCCGCGGCGGCACGACGTGCTCGATTTGCTCGGTGAACAAGACCGCGCCAACGCGATCGTTGTTTCTGATTGCGGACATCGCTAACACCGCCGCGAGCTCCGACGCGACCTCGCTCTTGAATCTGCGTCGTGTGCCGAAGCGTTCCGACCCCGAGACATCGACCGCGAGCATCACCGTGAGCTCGCGCTCTTCGATGTAGCGCTTGACGTACGGCCGCTGCATGCGCGCAGTGACGTTCCAATCGATGCTGCGCACCTCGTCGCCCGCCTGGTATTCGCGCACCTCGGCGAACTCCATCCCCTGTCCCTTGAACACCGAGCGGTACTCGCCGGTGAAGAGCGAGTTCACGAGTCCGCGCGTGCGAAGCTCGAGCAGCTTGACCTGCCGCAACACCTCAGGCGGAACGGCCGACGGACGCGGCTCGCGGTGCACCGCTCGCGTGCCGCGCGGCGCGGCTTGCGGTGTGGCGTCGGCGCGAGCCCGTTTGCGTTTAAGAAAGCCGAGCGCCATCGACGGGCCTCATGGCGTCTCGATCTTCGCCAACACGCGCTGCACGATCTGATCGCTGGTCACCTCTTCGGCCTCCGCCTCGTACGTCGTGAGGACGCGATGACGGAGCACGTCGGGCGCGATGGCCTTTACGTCGTCCGGCGTGACGAACGCGCGACCCCGGAGGAACGCGTGTGCGCGCGACGCCTGCGCCAGCGCGATCGTCGCGCGTGGGCTCGCGCCGAATTCAATGAGCGGCGCTAAGTCGGAGAGGCCGGCCTTCGCCGGCTCGCGCGTGGCGAACACGATGTCGACGATGTAGTCCATGATGCGATCGTCCATGTACAGCTCGGTGATCCGATGGCGCGCCTCGAGGATCGCGATCGGTGACGCAACGGCGTCGACGGCGATCGGATCGCCGCTCGCCATGCGACGCATGATTTCCTTTTCTTCCTCGCGCGACGGATATCCCACTCGAAGCTTGAGCATGAATCGATCGACCTGCGCTTCCGGCAGCGGATAGGTGCCTTCCTGCTCGATCGGATTCTGCGTCGCGAGCACGAGGAAGGGCTCCTCGAGCTTGAACGTGGTCCCGCCGATCGTCACCTGCTTCTCTTGCATCGCCTCGAGCAGCGCCGCCTGCACCTTGGCCGGCGCGCGGTTGATCTCGTCGGCCAGGATGATGTTCGCGAAGATCGGTCCGCGCTTCACGGAGAATTGTCCCGTCGACTGATCGTACACCTGCGTGCCGACGACGTCGGCCGGGAGCAGATCGGGTGTGAACTGAATTCGATGAAAGGTCGTGTCGATCGTCTCGGCGAGCGTTCGCACGGTCAGCGTCTTCGCGAGCCCGGGCACTCCCTCGAGCAACACGTGCCCGCCCGTCAGAAGACTGATGAGCAAACGGTCGACCATGTAATCCTGGCCGACCACCCGACGCGCGACCTGACGCGCGACGTCTTGGACGAGACGTGAATCCGCAGCCGTGGAGACCTGAGTCGTAGCCAAGTTGAAAGCAGGGTTGAGGGTTGAGGGTACAGGGTTGAGGGGTTGTGCGCGGCGCTTCGCGCCGCGAGAGCATGTGATGGTGTGAGTTCAAAGAGTGGCGCGCAGCGCCACCGACCGACCCTCCACCCTCACCCCTCTACCCTCGACCCTGGTGTTTGGTTGCCCACCGTTGAGAGTGCCGCTCGCTCCCGCGGTGTGAGCTTTCTCGTTTCACCGGTCGCTAGATCTCCCAACCGCACAGGACCAAAGCGAGTCCGCACTAAACGCTCCACGCCGAGTCCGAGCGCCGAGCAGAGGCGCCGGACTTCGCGTTTTCGGCCTTCGGTAATCGTGACCTCGAACTCCCAGCGATCGCGACCGAGCTTGCGGGCTTCGACGCGCTTGGGCTTTACGGGGCCATCTTCGAGCATGACACCTTCACGCGCTATGCGGGCCGCCTCGTCGCCTTTGCCAAGTACGGTCGCGACATACGTCCGTTCGACCTCGCTGCTCGGATGCGACAATCGATGGGCGGCCGCGCCATCGGTCGTCAGCAGGAGCAACCCCTCGGTGAGGTAATCCAAGCGGCCGACATAGGTGAGCCCGGGCACACTCGGCAGCAGATCGAACACGGTGCGGCGGCCGTCCGGATCCGAGCGGGTCGTCATCACGCCCGATGGTTTGTTGAGCATGATCCATTCAGCCGGGCGCGGACCGTCGACCGGCTTTCCATCCACCACGATCGTGTCTCGTGACGGATCGACGACCTGACCGGTGTGCGCGAGATCGCCGTTGACCCGAACACGTCCGGCGACGATCAGCTCCTCCGCCTTGCGTCGCGACGCGATTCCCGCGCGAGCGAGCGCGCGCTGGATCCGCATCGGTTCCGACATCACTCGCTCGCTTCGCTCACAGCGACGGGTTCCATCTCGGTCCGCTGAACGCGAAGCGCGATCGCCAACTCGTCGGCGCGCGGAAGCTCTTCGAGGTGGCGCAACGCGAAGTGCTCGAGGAATACCGGCGTCGTACCGTACAACAGCGGACGCCCCAAGCCTTCCGCGCGACCGACAACGTCGATGAGCCCGCGCTCGTGCAACGATTTGAGAACGCTGCCGACGTTGACGCCGCGGATTTCCTCGATCTCGATGCGACTGATCGGCTGTCGATAGGCGATGATCGCCAACGTCTCGAGCGCCGCACCAGAGAGGCGGGCCGGCCGAGCAGCAAGTTGCGCGCGCTCGATGGCCTCTGTGTATTCGGCGCGCGTGAGAATCTGCCATCCGCCGGCGATCTCGATCAACTCGACGCCATGTCCGTCGACGTCATACCGCTCGCGCAGCTCGTCGAGCGCCGCTTGCAGTTCGGCAGGCGACGCTTCCGGATCGAGGACCGCGAGCTCTTCGGTCGCGATCGGCCGCCCGCTCGCGAACAGCGCGGCCTCAAGCAGCTTCGCTAGCGACGTCACGAGAGATTTCCACGTTGGCAAACGGTT
>DASYSU010000419.1:0-3055 GCA_036002925.1 Gemmatimonadaceae bacterium
CTGTAAATCGTGGTAGTCGTTTCATGGGGTAAATTTGAGGACCTTTCGGCATTATGAGTAGATGGGTCATTCTCTCTTTGCGCGCATGACGTCCTGCCAGGGGGATGCCACGACATCCGTCCTGAACTATGTGTGTCACAGGGTTGGAACCGTGTGTTCACAAGGGAGGCGTGCTACGATTCAAAAGGTCAAAATCCCGACAACGCCGATGACGCAAGTTTGTCCATCGCTGGCGAACGAGAGGGGCGAGCCGTCGGCGTTGATGCTCGCGGCGGTCCCGAACGGCCCCGGAGTTATGGGTAAATGTGAACACTCGTGGGAAATCTGAAATCGCGTCCTTCCAATGGAAGAAGGTGATGCGATGAGGATCGTACTGGCGCACGGCGTCCTGGGCTTCGGCGGTCTCGGCCCGCTCAAATACTTCAATGGCGTGGAAGCGCATCTGTGCGGGCAAGGGCATGACGTCGCCACGGCGGAGGTCAATCCGATCGGCAGCGTGGACAATCGCGCCGCGAAGCTGGCCGACTTCGTCAGCCGCTTCGCCCAGACCCGAAGCGGTCCCGTCGCCATCTTCGCGCACAGCATGGGCGGCCTCGACGCGCGCCGTGCACTGGCCCGCAATCTCTCGGACGTGAGGCGTCACGTCTCCGCCCTGGTCACGATCGGGACGCCGCACCTCGGCTCGCCGGTGGCCAACCAGATCGAACAGGGCGATCCCGCGGCGCTGATGCGCTTTCCCATGCTCTTCGAATTGAAGATCAATCAGGCGGCCCTGCACGATCTCACGACCACGGTGGCCACAGCAGCCGACACCGGCGCGCAAATGACCGACGTCGACGGCGTCCGTTACATCCACGTGGCCGGAGATAGGGCAGGGCATGGCTCCGAGGTCTTCGGCGATATCGCCGAATTCTTCGACGTCCCCGAGCCGAACGACGGCGTGGTCACGGTGCAGTCGGCCAGTACGCGCCGGGGAACGCTTCGCGAGACGATCATCTGGCCGGTCGATCACGCCGGCCTGATCGGCTGGAATTTCGATGACCTACAGCCGGTCGGCCCGGAACGAGTCCCCAACCCGTTGGCCGATCGATCGCACCTCGCACGTTACGACGCGCTCGTCGCGATGCTGTGAGCCGAAGGAGCCAAGCATGAGCGGACTTGTGGTTCAAATACTCACTCAATACGCCGCGATCTTCTTGGCGGCGATCGCTACATTTCTGGCTTTGCGCGCGGAATATTGGAACAGTTAGAGAAGCAGCTCGACGAGACTACTGTCGTCGTCACCTATGAGGACGTGTTCTGAAACGGGATCGCGGAATCCGGGCAACTGCACCCATGAGGAAATTAAGCAACCATGCCGGACGTGGCGGCGTAGACCCATTGAAGCAACGAGGTAGCGACGAAGGTTGCGGCTGGGCGCTCGTGTTCGTCCTCTGTCTCGGTGTCGCCGTCTTCTTCGGCTATTACACCTATCCAGTGTTTCTGTGGCTCCTCACGTCCGGCGCGCTCTTGTTTATTACGTACAGGTCGTCTTCGTGGCTGCACGGCCTGGTGCCGTTCCTCATCGCGTCGACAACCGCGCTCGGATTCGTGTGGCTCGTATCCTACTATCTCGCGTTCTACCGTGACGGCGCGAGCGACGATCAGGTAAGCGCGGCCGAGGCACGGCTCATCCACGCTCACGAGTGGGTCGAGGCGCATACATCGCTCACCACGCCTCTCCTGATCGCGATGATCGCCATCCTCGGCATCATCTCGTATTACCTGCCGAAGACGAAGCTGCTTTCGCGCGCGATGACGGTGAGGAAATGGATCGAGTCGGTGAATATCGCGCTGCTCATCGTCACGTCATTCACGTTCATGACCGGACAGGCAGTCGCCGGACGTACGGGCGCTGCTCGCATCCGCGAGTCGCGCGCGCGTGAAGCAGAGTCGGAAAAGCGTCACCTGATCGCGGACGCCGCGAGGGAGGCGATGCAAGAGATGAAGGAGCCCGACCGCACCGAACTCGCACGTTTCGCCATCGCGCTCGCGAGGGATGAGCAGGACGTCCATCTAAAGGCCGAGACGCTCGCGCTACGCGCTTCGCGCCAGGATTTCTCGCCCGGTGTCGAAGTCCCATGGCCCGCCGGAGAACCGCCACGCATTACAGTCGACGAACAGATGGAACGCGAACAGAAGGCGGAAGCGTCTGCGAACGAGGCCGAGCAAGCGCTCCGAAAGGTGATCGAGCAGTCGGTCGGCAGCGCTCGGGGGAAAGCCGTCGAAGTCTTGTGGGACATCGTGATGAACGCGGCGGGCGAGCAAGGCTCGGCGTTCGGTGCCTTGGCTAAAGCCGTTGCGGACAAAGTCGTGGACGCGGCTGCGGAACCACGTGTCAAGAAGGTCGTAGACGATGTCGCGAACGCGATCATTGCGCGATTACCGCCTCGATCGTCAGTTACGCCAGATTCGCGAGCGCATGAGATCCGAACGCACCTCGCGGCCGACATGATCAGCAATTTCGAGGAACTCACGCGCGAGCGCAGTGAGGCGGCAAAGTACTGGCACGGCGGGCAGCAAGATGAAAAGTATGCGCTCAAGTACGACGAAGTGAATCGCCAACTCGAGACCTTGTACAAAGACATGTCCGATGCCGACATGATCAACTTCGCGGGCCTCAAATCCGGAGCCCGGATCCTCGCTGAAGTCGCGGTCCCCCCTGCTCGACTGAAAGAATTTCGTCAAACTGAATCGCACTTCGAGGACCTCGTGCCGCAGGCGAGGGAGGCGCTCATTCCCCCGCGCTCCGAGCGCGAAAAGCGATATGCCGAAGAAGAGGTGAAAAAAGGCGAGAAAGAGTAGCGCAGGCGTGCGCGGGTCAAATGACCTGAGGAAGAGCGCCGCGGATCGTGCCAGCGTGAAAGCGGATCTGCCGGCGGCCGAGCGCTTCCCGAAGAGCGGCGCCATCGCCGCGGAACAGTTCTCCGCCGCGAAGAACGCATTGGCCCGTGTACTCGTACGGCAGCAGCGCGACGATTTGCGCGGCGTTCTCGAGCGCTGCGTGCCATCGGCG
>DASYSU010000420.1:0-16029 GCA_036002925.1 Gemmatimonadaceae bacterium
TGCATGCCGGCGGACAAATCTTGCGTCTCGCCGCCGTGCGCGGGCGTCGCCGTCGGCGAAAAATTGAGTGCACTCGTGTGACTGCGATTGGCGAAACCAGTGATGCCCCACGTGGTGTTCTGGGGCGTGAACGTGTTGTAATCGAAGAGCGGCCGATCGAGACGGCCCATGAAGTTGACAACGTCGGTGGCGCGCGTGTCGGGAACGCCGCGCGCGCTCGATGGAATACCGAGCGCGTCGAGCGCGGAGAGCAGGCGAGAGACAGAGTCTCGCGCCACGCCCGCGTGCGATAAGACGTTCGGGTCGGCGTCGACGATCGACGTCACATCGGACATTTGCCGCTTGAGCTCGAGACCAGTGTTGTAGACCCAGCGGTCCATGTTCGTCGCGCCCGCGGTCCCGAGGTTGAGATCGACGGTCGTGTACTGTTGGCCCGCGCGCGCGGCGACCGGATCGGATGCTTGGAGCGCGGGTGAGTCAAACGTGACGTACGCGCGGCGAGTCAGGTTGATGTCGCCCGGCGCGAGCGTCACCTGCGTCTGGGCGCCGCTGAACCCGCCGCGCGACGGATCGTAGGTAGACGAGGAAATCACGCTCTGCGTGCGCGCTCCACGCGGTACGCTGCCTCCGTCGAACGCCAAGCCGTTGAGCGTCGAGCCGTTCTGCGTCGGTGCGAGTCCGAGCACCGACACGCCACCGCCCGAGACGGCGCTGATCCCCGGAACGACGCTCGCAAGCGCGTCGAGGTTGCCACGTTGGTCGGGCGAAACGGTAGCATAGACGCCGTTGCCGGCAGTCTCTTCCTTGCCGCCCACAGGATTCGGGAGGGAATTGCCAATCTCGCGAGCAATGCGCGACCGCGTGGCTTGTACCGCGACGGGCGCGAGCTGCTGCACGCTCGCCTTGAGCGATGCATCGACGGTGAATACGGAATCAGCGCCGGCGCGCGTGACGCGCTTGCGAAACGCCTCGCGTCCCAGCGCCGAGACGTGCACCAAGTAGTCGCCGGTGCCGCGGTCGAAGACGACCTCGTAGCGGCCGGCGGAATCAGACTTTCCGAATTGGGAGACTCGGTCGGGCGCCATCGTGACGGCAATGTCGGCGCCGGGGACGACCTTGCCCGAATCGGTGGTCACACGGCCGCGGATGACGTCGCGGTGGATCTGATACGCTGTTGGGGATGGCTGTTGAGCGCGGCCCGTGGCCGGCGTGGCGAGCAGCGGGCCGGCCGCAGCGAACACAAAGTAGTAACGCGCAAAATCCGTCATCCGGAGCGAAGATGGGCTGGTGCGGTACGCCGGAAGATGAGTGGCGACGGCGGTGGATTCATATGACAGTCACAATGGAAAGAATGGAGATGCGTTCCGCATCCCGTCAATCCACCATGCGTGCGTCTGGATGCGACTGCGCCTGCCCGGTATTGCGGCCCGGCGTCCTTTTGGTTATCTAAAGGACATGCCAGCCGACCGCACCGTCGATCCCCGCGCTGAAGTCCTCCGCGGGACGCTCGAAATGCTCGCCCTCAACTTGCTCAGCGTCGAGCCGATGCATGGCTGGGGACTCTCCCTCAAGCTGCGTGAAATCTCGCGCGACGTCTTCGACGTCAACCAGGGCTCACTCTATCCCGCGTTACAAGAGATGCTCCGCCGCGGTTGGATCCGCGCCGAATGGCGCGCCAGTGAGAACAACCGCCGCGCGCGCTACTACAGCATCACCGCCGAAGGACGCAAGCGGCTCGCCGCCGAGGTCGAAGAGTGGCAACGCGCGTCGGCGGCGGTGAATCGTGTGCTACGGTACGCTTTCCTAGGAGCCTGACATGGCCTGGTATCACGAACTCGGCTCATCGCTCGCCGCACTCTTCCGCCGCCGGCAGCAGGATACTGAGATGGACGAGGAAATCCGATTCCATCTCGAGATGGAGACGCAACGCTACGTCCACGCTGGCATCGCCGAACGCGACGCCCAACGACGCGCGAGGCGCGACTTTGGCGGAGTTGAACGACATAAGGAAGGCGTTCGTGACGCGCGCGGCGCCAACTGGTTCTTCGACGCGTGGAGCGACGTGCGCTTCGCGCTCCGATCGCTGCGTCAGCGGCCAGGGCTCACCGGGGCCGCGACCCTGACGCTCGCACTCGGCGTTGGTGCGACGAGCGCCGTGTTCGGCGTGTTGAAGAGTGTGTTGCTCACTCCGCTGCCGTACGGTAGCCCAGAGCGTGTCGTCGTCGTGTGGAGCGCGTGGAAAGGATTCGACCAAACGTGGCTGTCGTACGACGAGTGGGAGGGCTGGAAAGCGCGCGTGCCGGCATTCGCCGATATCGGATTGTATCAGGACGGATCAGCGACCGTTGACGGCGACTCGCCCGAACGTGTGCGCACGGCGGCGGTGCAAGCGAGCGTTCTGCCGATCCTCGGTGTGAAGCCGGAGCGCGGACGCAATTTCACGGCGGACGAAGATCGCCCCAGCGGCCCGCGTGTCGTGATTCTCAGCCACGAGTTGTGGGAGCGTCGGTTCGGTGGAGATCCATCCGTCGTCGGACGGCAGATTCAGATATCTGGAAATGCGACGATGGTCGTTGGTATCATGCCGCCCGACGTTCGCTTGCCGCTCGATTACAAGAGCGGTGAGCGCACCGAGCTCTGGTTCCCGATGGCGACTGATGCAGCGAATCAGGGTGCAGTGCCGGGTCCGGAGTTTCCAAAGGGTGGCGCGAGTCACGGATTCTATGCGGTCGCGCGACTTGCACCGGGCGCGACGGCCGCGACCGCGAACGCGCAGTTGCGAACGCTCGTCGCCGAACTGGAAAAGTTCGGCTATATGGCCAACGTGGGGTTCCATGCGTACGCGGTGCCCGTCGAAGAGCAGATCACGGGGCGAGTGCGCCCGGTGCTCCTCGTGGTGTTCGGCGCGGTGGTGCTCGTGCTGCTCATCGCATGCGCGAACGTCGCGGGCTTGCTGCTCGTGCGCGGCGAAACACGACGTCGGGAGCTCGCCGTGCGTGTCGCACTCGGCGCTGGTGGTCGGCGGCTCGCGCGATTGCTGATTGCGGAGAG
The DNA here is from genome assembly GCA_036002925.1 of Gemmatimonadaceae bacterium. Taxonomy (GTDB): domain Bacteria; phylum Gemmatimonadota; class Gemmatimonadetes; order Gemmatimonadales; family Gemmatimonadaceae; genus JAQBQB01. The sequence continues at coordinate 3,052 of DASYSU010000420.1, forward strand.
TGCGGTGCTCGCGGCCCTTGGTTGTGCGGCCGGCATTGCGTTGGCCACCGTGAGCGTGCGGCTGCTGCGATCCAATGCGCCGGCCGGCGTGCCGCGCGTCGCCGAGACGTCGGTCGATTGGACGGTGTTGTTGTTCGCGCTCGTGATGGCGGTCGTGACGGCGTTGATCACCGGAGTGCTCCCCTTGGCGCAGGCGGCCAAGCTTGGGCTGGCGAGTGAGCTGCGCGAAGGCGGACGCGGTGCCACGAGCGGGCGCGCACGGTTGCGATGGCGCCAACTCCTGGTCGCCGCGGAGATCGCGCTCGCTGTGGTGCTCGTCGCCGGAGCGGGGCTCATGATTCGTACAGTGCGCAATCTGCTCACGATCGATCCGGGCTTTCGTCCCGACGGCGTGCTCACGATGCGCGTCTCGACGCCGTCGATGTGGTATCCGGATTCGATTCGTGTCGTCGCGTTCTGGGATGACGTCGAGCGGCGTGTCGCCGCGATTCCGGGCGTGAAGCGCGTCGGCGCGGCGCGTCTACTACCACTAGCATCAGAGATGGGTGATTGGGGACTCGTCGTCGAAGGCTACACGCCGCCGATGAACCAGGGTACGCCTGGCGACTGGCAGGTCGTGACACCGGGCTACCTCGAGACGATGGGTGTCCCCGTGCGCGAAGGTCGCACGTTCGACGCACGCGATGGATTGTCGGCGCCGCTCGCGATGATCGTCAATCGCACGTTCGAGCAGCAGTATTTCGTCGGTCGTCGGGCGCTCGGCGGTCGCGTGCGCATCGGCGGCGACACAACCAAAGTCTACACGATCGTTGGCGTGGTCGATGACGTGCGTCATAACACGCTCGTCGGTGCCGTGAAGCCGCAGTTCTACGCGACGCTCGCGCAGTTCGCGGTGGCGCCGGGCAACACGCGCCGTTCGATGAGTCTGGTCGTTCGCACCGACGGCGACCCGAAGGCTCTCATCGCATCGGTCCGCGGAGCCGTCAAGGCGGTCGATCCGCGACTTGCGGTATCCGAGGTGCGGACGATGCGCGACATCGTCAATGCGGCGATTGGTGGTCAACGCTTCGCGGCGCAGACGCTCGCCGCATTTGGCGTGCTGGCGCTGATCCTTTCAGCGATCGGCATTTTCGGAATCGTGTCGCAAGTCGTCGCGTCTCGCGTTCACGAATTCGGTGTGCGTGCGGCCCTTGGCGCGACGCCGCGCGACTTGATGGCCATCAGCCTGGGCTCGGGACTGCGGCAGACCACGGTCGGTCTTGGTGTGGGGATCGTCGCGGCGTTGGTGTTGACGCGGGCGCTGCGCACGATGCTTTCCGGGGTGACGCCGACCGATCCCGTGACCTTTGCGGCAGTCGTTGTCGTCACCGGGTTGGTCGCGGTCGCGGCCAGCCTCGGGCCGGCGTGGCGTGCCGGGCGCATCGATCCGAACGTGGCGTTGCGAGTGGATTAACAGGGGAAAACGGCCTAACGGCGCCAAATGCCTAACGGCGCAAAATGCCTAACGGCGCGAAACGCCTAAGAGCGCCAAATGCCTAAGAGCGCGGAATCCCTAAGAGCGCGGAATCCCTAACAGCGCGGAATCCCTAACAGCGCGACATACCTGGAAGCGCCGAACGGCGGTCGCTGTTTGGCGTCGTCTGGCATCCAGCGCCGTCAGGAATTTGGCGCCCTTAGGAATTTGGCGCTGTTAGGAATTTGGCGCTCTTGGGCATTTGGCGCTCTTAGGCATTTGGCGCTCTTAGGTATTCTGCACGCGTCCCGCATCTACACATCGACATATTGCCGGAGGACAACCTCCCTCACGATGTCGACCATCCGCGCGTTCGACTCGGCGTCCTTCACCGCAACTCGCAAAACATGCGCGTCGAATACATGGCCCATGTTCGACACGTCGCGCAGAAACAAATCCCGCCGGCGGCACTCCGCGATCAGCACCGCGGCGGGCGGACCGTCGATCGGAAGATGGCACAGCAGAAAGTTCGCGCACCCAGGCACGACGTCCCATCCCAACTCCGAGAGCCACGACGCGAGCTCCTCGCGCAGCACATGAGTCTCACGCCACCGCCGCTCGTAATAATCCACGCTCTGCACTGCGGCACATGCCGCGATCTGCGCGAGCAAGCTGACCGACCATGGCGGTGAGATGCCGCGCAATGCGTCGACGAGCCTGACCGGACCGCAGAGGTACGCCGCACGCAGGCCGGACAGCGCGTAGGCCTTCGACATCGACTTGCACACGATGACGTTGTCGCTCGCCGCCGCGAACGACTCCAATGATTCGCGGCGTCCCGCGTAGTCGACGTACGTCTCGTCGACCCAGAACAGCGTGCGCGTTGGTGCCGCGCGGAAGACGCTTTCGAGCGCGCGCCGAGGAACGTGACGACCGGTCGGACTGTTCGGGTTGACGATGAATGCGGCATCGTACCCTCGCTTCAGACATTCGGCGAGTTGCTCGAGATCCACATCGTAGCGTGAGGCTCGCGCGAGTGGCAGCCGGTCCACGCGACACCCGATCACCTGTTCGAGCACGTGCGCGTATTCGCCGTACATCGGATCGAGTACGAGCACGCGCGAATCGCGGGTGAGCCAGTGGCGCAGCGCGAGAAAGATAAGATCCGACGACCCCGCGCCTGGCAGGATCGAACGCTCGTCGACGCCGCGCATGCGCGCGATCACGCGTTGCATGCCTTCGGCGTGGGTCGGCGGCGAGGTGCGCATCGACCAGGGGAGCACGTCGCGCAACGCGCCGACGACTGCGGGCGCGGGGTCGAACCACGCGTCCAACACGTCGGCGCTGATCACCTCGTGGCGCCGGCCGAGGTCGTCAAACTCGACTCCGATCGAGTCGAAAAAGGCGCCGCCGTGGAACGCTGTCGTCACGTCGGAATCCTCCGGGAATGGCGTGACTGAACGGTGCGCCAGACGCCAACGCGGGCGAATACGTCAGGTGACGTAGTCCCTGCTCAAATCACCGGGAATAGTGGTCCGATCCGATCGGTCCGGACGACATGCACCCCACATGGCTGCACGTTGCAGTCGGTCACCACCGTGATCTGAACTTTACTCGAAGCAGGCGGTCCCATGAAAACTGCCAATTCATTGAAGTGGGCTGGTGTCGCCCTCGGCGCATTCGTCCTGGTCCTCGGCGCAGTGCGATCCGGCCGACCCGATGCGAACCGGAGCACTGACCCCACCCACACGGTCCAGGCGCAACTCGGCTCGAGCGGACTGGATTCCGTTCTCATTCGCTCGTGCGGAGACTGCCACTCCAACACGATGTCGTCGCACTGGTCCGCCACCGTTCCACCGGTCTCCTGGATCATGGCGCGCGGTGCGCGTGAAGGGCGCAAGACACTCAACTTCGCCGAGTGGTCGACGTACTCGCCGGATCGGCAACGCGCCCTCCTCCTCGCGTCGTGCGCGGACGCAAAAGGCGGCAAGATGCCCATGGCTGCGTACCTGCGATTTCGTCCAGACGCGAAGCTGTCTCCGCGCGACGTGGAGACGATCTGTGGACCATCCCGATGACTACCTCGGTTCGGACGCTGACAACTCACCCGGAGTCGCGAATGCAAACAACACCGCTCGAGAAAAAAATCACTGACTTCCTCGCACAGCGCCGCATCGCGGTCGCGGGCGTGTCGCGTAACAAGAGCAACCACCCCGCCGGCAACCTGATCTATCACCGCCTGAAAGAAACGGGGCACGACGTGTTCCCGATCAATCCGTACATGCCGATGTTCGAAGGCGGTCGCTGCTATCCCGACCTGAAATCGATTCCCGGCGGCGTAGACGGCGTCGTGATCATCACGCGACCCGAGACGACCGAGCGCATCGTCCGCGATTGCGCCGACACAGGCGTGCGCCGCGTCTGGATGCACTCATCCACCGTGAAGGGATCGAGCGTCTCGGCCGACGCGGTCGAGTTCTGCCGGCAGCACGACATCGCTGTAATCGCCGGCGCATGTCCGATGATGTACGGCCCGCGAGTCGATTTCGGACACACCTGCCTGCGTTTGATCCTCAAACTCAAGGGAGAGTTACCGACATGACACGCCGACAGATCGCCTGGATTCTTATTCTCGTCGTCGACGCGGCATACGTCGCTTGGGGCGGTGCTGTCGCGATCGCGCCCGATCACGTACTCGGTCCGGGCGGCAGAGCAATTCTTACTGCTGGATATGAAGGCTACTCAGCCGGCTCCTGGTCCGCGCTCCTGACCGCGTCGCCGAGTAGCGCCGGCTACATGGCCCTGCTCTATCGATTGTACGGCGTCTACTGCGTCCTGTTCGGATTCATGGGAAGCATGATCGCCATTACCGCGTTTCGCCGCGGTGAGCGCTGGGCGTGGTGGACGTTGTTAGTCGGCAACACGATCGCGTTGGTATCCGCAATGACGTACGACAAGATGGTGAATGCCATCGGGCCGCTCGAGCTGACCGAGTACCTCGGCCTTGCACTTGTTTGGGCGGCGTTCGGCATAACGGCGCCGGTTCGTATCGCGACGCACCGTCCCGTCCCTCACAACTTCCGATTGTCCGCGTCGCAATCCGAGCAATCCTCACATGCGGGCATCTTATGAAACACCAACCGCTGAGCATCATCGCGAGCGCAGTGGCCGTCACGCTGCTCTCGACACCGACCAATGCGCAAGACCGGCCCAAGTTGCATCTGAGCTCGCGGTGGAAGCAGTGCTCCATCCAGCTGGACCCGTCGCTCACGCAGTCGGCGTGGCATCAGTTCACCCAGGAAGCCGGGCAGGTCGTGTACTTCCGGCCACTCGCCGACGCGCAGCCCATGGGCCGCGGCAACTTCGAGTTCTCCGTCATGCAGTGGCAGACGAACGTCGACGACAAGACGTCGGCGTGGAACGACACGTTCGTCCATCCCGATTCCACGCATTGGCTGTACGAGGGCGGCGGACTGCAGTTTCCGGGACTCGCCTTTCGCGCCGGCCTCACCCCGAGCACCGACGTAGGAGTGTATTTCACCAAGAACCCTCAGGCGAACTACGGCGTCTACGGCGTGCAACTCCAGCAGAATCTCGTGAGAAGCGGCACGGACGGCTGGGATGTCTCGGCGCGCGCGAGCTTTGTGTCGCTCTTCGGGCCTGAGGACGTCGACTTGAATGTCTACGGGGTCGACGTCGTGACGAGTTGGAAGCACTGGAGATTCGGTCGGGTCGCACTAGTGCCGTACGCCGGCGTGGCGACGTATCTCGCCGGCTCGCACGAAAAGAGTAGGTTGGTGAATCTCGCCGACGAGCGAGTGACGGGCGTGATGGGGACCGCCGGTGCGGCGCTGCAATTCTCCGTGGTGCGCGTCTCCGCAGAGGCGAGCATGTCGCGCGTTCCGTCGATCGCGATGAAAGTCGGGATCGCACGGTGAGTTGACAGACGTTGATGGTGGACGGACGTAAGGGAACGCCTTACGTCCGTCTTTGAGTTTACTCTTATTATGTTGGACCATGGCGGGCCTCACGCTCGACTGGGTCCAACTCGCCGCGATCGTCGGCGCACTGCAAGGCCTCGTCCTCACAGCGGTGCTTGCGGGGCAGCGCACCAACCGCACGGCCAATCGGCTGCTCGCGACGTTCATGGCGACGATGACCATCTACCTCGCGGCTGGCCCGTATTACAAGGCAGGGTTGATCCGCGTCTACCCGCATTTCTTCGCGATCAACTACCAGACCACGTGGGTGTTCGGCCCGCTGCTGTACTTGTACGCGCGCGCCGCGAGCGACCGCTCCTGGCGCTTCGCGTTCAAGGATCTTCTGCATTTTGTGCCGGTCACGATTACCATCATCGCGGCGATGCCCATCTATATGATGAGCGGCGTCGAGAAGATCGCGACGTGGGAGCGATGGTCCGCCGCGGGCGTTGGCGGGGCGCTCGCGTATCTCGATCCATTCAAGTACGTGTCCGGGATCGCGTACTCCGGGGCGACGGCGCTGTATCTCGTGCGTCACCGTCGCGAGGTGGAGCAGAGCTACTCCAACACTGAGCGAGTAAACCTTCGCTGGCTTCTCTGGCTCTGCGCCGCGACCGGAGGGATCTGGGTCATGGTAACGGCCCTGAAGATCGCGCACGTCAGCACGGCCATGCGCGATGGACATGTTGCGGTCGCGATGGCACTGCTCGTGTACGGCATCGGTTACATGGGCTTGCGTCAATCGGAGGTCTTCAGGCTTGAGACTGCCGAGCCTCCGCTGCCGACGAGCGAGGCCGTGTCGCCGGCGCCGCCATCGGAGCAGCAGACGCCGCCGCAGCGCTATGAACGGTCGGGCCTCAGCGATGTCGCAGCTGCGCAACTCACGGAGTCACTGCTGCGTCTCATGGAGAGGGAGCAGCCGTGGAAAGAGAGCGAGTTGACGCTCGCCGATCTTGCGAGTCGCCTGAACACCACGCCGCATAAGTTGTCGGAGGTGCTGAACTCGCAGATGAACCAGACGTTCTATGATTTCGTGAACGGCTATCGCGTCCGAGAGGTGCAGCGACGCATCAAGGCGGGGGAGGCGCGGTCGCTGAAGATGCTTGCCTTGGCGATGGATGCGGGCTTCGCATCGAAGTCCACGTTCAACGATGTGTTCAAGAAACACACGAGCCAGACGCCGTCGGCGTTCCGTCAGGCGATGGGTGCATAGTTGCGCTCGTGACGCTGACCTGAAACCCGGAAGAGCTGGCAAGGTGGCGAAGAAACAAGGGAGAGGGAAAGAAGCTGCCGACGAAGATAGTGCGGGCAAGGAAGGCGAAGCCGAAGAAGGGAAAGACGAGAACGGCCGCCCCCCTCACCTGAATTCGTCCACCAACCGTTGTGCGGCGATGCGTGCGCCGTTGCGCTCGATGCGCTTCGCCAGCGATTCTGCGCGCGCCGCCATTTCAGGTTGCAAACACGCGCGCAGCGCAGACGCCACCGCATCCACGGTCAGATTCTTTGGACCAGGGAGCGCCACGCCCACGCCCAACGTCTCCACTCGCTGCGCCCAATACGGTTGATCGTAATCATGCGGTACGATGGCCTGCGGTCTGCCGGCGACGGCCGCCGTCGTTGTCGTACCCGCACCACCGTGATGCAGCACCGCCGCGACGCGTGCGAACAGTCGCTCGTGGCTGACGTCGTCAATCGAGATCCAGTCGGTTCCCGTGTCGAGCGGACGAAGATTCGCCCATCCCTGCGACACGATCGCCCGACGTCTCACGGCCCTTGCGGCGTCGAGCAGAAGCCGACCGGTATGCTCCGACGCGCGCATGCTGCCGAAGCCCAAGTAGATCGGAGGCTCACCTTCCGCGAGGAACTTCTCGAGTTCGTCGGGCAGCGGGGTCGGATCGCGAAGAATCCACGCACCGGTCTGTACGATCCTCATGCGCGTTCCCGACGGAGCCGGTGCAAGCGTCGGATCGGCGGCAAGCCATGGCCGATCGGTAAAGATGTAGCGCTGCACGTTCGTCTTGATCGGCGCCAAGCCGGCCTTCACCCGCTCCTCGTTCAACGGTTCGCGGAACAGCCCATTCCACCGTCGCGCGTCTTTCTTCCAGAGCGAGCGATTGCTCTCGTCGGGACTCGGCGGACTGTCGCTCGATCCGATCCTCGGTGGAGGATGGTCGGGCGACGGCAACGTCACGGGACAGTACGTCGCATAGACACACGGAATGGCGAGCAGCTCAGCCACCGAGCGCGTGGTGAATTGCAATGCACCGGCGGCGACGATCAGGTGGCATCCGCGCGCGGCTTCGTTCATGATCGGAAACTGCGTGCGGATCGCTTGAGCGGCGAATTGCCGCCGCTGCTCGTCGGACAGACTCGGTGCAATGCTAGGCGCGCTTCCTCCTGTGAGCTTCTTCAAGTCTGGACCGATCGGAACACACACCAGTCCAAACGACTCGAGCCAGTCCTTGAAGTTCGGAGCGACGCACAGCCTGGGATCGTGTCCCAACGCTCGGAGCTCGAGCGCGAGTGCTACAATGGGCTGCACATCCCCGCGAGAGCCGATCGACGAAATGAGTATTTTCATATTGACGGCGGCCGGTCGAGATGGCGCGAGATTTAGCGGCCTACGCGCCATCCGGGTAGACTTTCGTTTACCGCGAGGTGTGTGTAGTGTACGAGTGGGCGAACACTCTCGGAGTAGCCTCCACGATGCGACCCCTGACGCGCGCGCTCTCGCTGTGTTTCGTCGTGCCGGCGCTCGGCGCCCAGGTCGCGCCGGTTCCCGCGCCGGCGCCACCAGTGGGACCGGTCATCATCCTCGCCGATCGCGCGCTCGACGGACGCGGCACCGCGTTGAACAACGTGCGCATCGGCGTCGCGCAAGGAAAAATCACATCGCTGGCCGCGCCGGCGTCGAGCGGCTCCACGGTGATCGACCTCCGCGGATACACTGTGCTTCCCGGCTGGATCGATACGCATGTGCATCTCGACTCGCACTTCGATCGCACGGGCCACATCGCGACGCGAAATGAGTCTGCGGCGGAAGCGGCGCTTGGAATGGCCAACAACGCCTGGCTCACACTGATGGCGGGGTTCACGACCGTGCAATCCGTCGGTGCGAACTCGGAGGTGCCGCTGCGCGACATGATTCGCGATCACGGCTTCCCCGGTCCGCGCGTTCTGACGTCGCTCTCTCCGATTCAAGCCGACACGTCGGTCTCGAACGATTCGTTGCGCTCGATGGTTCGACGCCGGAAGGCGCTGGGCGCCGATCTCATTAAGATCTTCGCATCAAAGAGTGAGCGGGTCGGCGCCGGACCAACGATCACCGAGGAGCAACTGCGGGTCCTCTGCGACGAAGCCACCGCGGTTGGGCTCCGCTCCATGGTGCACGCGTATCGCTCGCAAACTGGCGCCGCCGCGCGCGCCGGTTGCCGAGAGATCGAGCATGCCACGTACTCGACGCAAGCCGACATCGATGCGGCCGTGCACGCCGGCGCGTACATCAGCCCGCAGGTCGGCCTCGTCGTGCAGAATTATCTCGAGAACCGGGCGCGCTACGTCGGTGTTGGCGGCTTTACTGACGAGGGAATGGCGATCATGGAGCGCGATCTGCCGCGCGACTTCGAGATCTGCACCATCGCCGTGCACACGCCTGGTGCGAAAGTCGTGTTCTCGACCGATGCCACGGCGGGCGCGCACGGAAGAAACGCCGAGGAATTCTTGGGGCGCGTCGAGCATTGCGGGCAGACGCCGATGGCCGCGCTCGTCTCGGCGAATTCGTTCGCCGCGGAAGCGATGGGCATGGGCGATCGCATCGGATCGCTGGCGCCTGGGTACGACGCAGATATCATCGCGCTCGACGGCGATCCGCTGACCGACCTGACCGCGGTGCGACGCGTCGTGTTCGTGATGCGCGGCGGCGTCGTGTACAAGTGGACGGGCGGGAAGAGCAAATAGCGCTTACGACCCGCGCTTCACCCTTTCGACCGGCGTCAACGCTTGCAGTCGTCGCCGCGCCTCGGCAACGCGCGGCTGGAGCTCCGGATCGGCGTTCTTCCATTGCTCGACGAACGCCCGGTATTGCTCCACCGCCTTCGCTGAGAGAAGCTACGTCTTCGCGAGGTATGTGGCCAGCTAAAGCCGCTGTCCTGCCGTGACGATTACAGGCGCCGCACGCCGGCCGCGAACGCGGCGCAGCACGAAGATCGCAAGCAGCGCCGCGGCGAAATTCATCATCGCCGCCGCGAAGAACACAACGCTCCAGCCTCCCGACGATGCTCCGATCACGCTACTCAGTGGAACGAGCAACGAAGCAACACCTTTGGCGACATAGAGGAGCCCGGCGTTCGCCGACGCGAACCGGCGGCCATACGTGTCGCCGCAGATCGCGGGGAACAAGCTGTAGATCTGTCCGTACGCGAAGAAGACGAGTCCCGTGAGCAGTACGAACGCCGCCGGATTCTGACCGAACTGTCTGAGCAGCAAGATCGCGATGCCCTCGAGCGTGAACGCGATCATCATCGTGTGCTCGCGGCCGATGTGATCGGACAGCCACCCAAAGACCGGACGACTGACGCCGTTCAAGATTCGACTGATCGAGAGCGCGAAAGGCAGCGCTGCCAGCGTGATGCCAAACAGCGAGACCGGCGCGCTCGATACGCCGAAGTCCTTGGCGATCGGTGTCAACTGCGCCGTCGCAATGAGCCCGCCGCTCGCGGTCAGTACGAACATGACGAACATGATCCAGAACGCCGGTTGCCGAAGCATCTCGAGCGGCGAGTACTCGCGAGTACGAATGATCTCCGTTCCGTGAATCGGTGTGGGGCGCAGCTTCGCGACGGCAGCCGCATCGGGCGCCCTCAAGAGCCAGCTGATGAGGAACACGACGGCGCCCTGCGCCACACCGAACTTGAGGAACGTGGCTTCGTAGCCTTCCGCCTTGATCATGTTGGCGATCGGGAAGACGGTGAGTGCGGACCCTGCGCCGAATCCCATCGCCGTGATCCCAGCTGCGAGTCCCCGACGATCGGGGAACCACTTGAGCGCATTACCAACGCAGGCGCCGTACACCGCGCCCGCGCCGATTCCACCGACGACCGCGCCGAGGTACAGGAGCGACAGCGAATCGGCGACGGAAAAGATCACCCATGACAGCGCGACGAGGAGGCCGGCCACGACTCCAACGAATTGTGGCCCGAAGCGATCGACGAGGTACCCTTCGATCGGCACGAGCCACGTTTCGACCAACACGAAGACGGTGAAGGCGACCTGGATCGCCGAGAGGCTCCACCCGTGCGTGTCGTGAATCGGGTTTACGAACAACGTCCAACCGTATTGCAGGTTGGCGATCATCGCCATGCAGACGACGCCGAGGCTCAACTGCCACCAGCGTCCGAGGCGAAGCCCGACGGCGCGTCGGGATGATATCGATGTGGCTTGCGTCACGGTTCAACCATCGGGTCTGCGCGCCTGCGTCGGCGGTGGCGGTGGACCTCTGGGAGTGAGAGAGGTCCGATGTTGCGGGGTGGGGACGGGAGAAACTACGGCTTTGTCGCGTCCGTTGCCAGCCGAATTTCGGTCAGACTCCAATTCGTGGTGGGCGACCAAAGCAGGCGTATGTCACCGCAACAGTCGCGCGAGAAACACCGGCATCGCGTGGAGCTGGTCGACATGATCCGGCGCCGAGTTGCCCGCGAAGCCGAGTAGCTCGAAGCGACCGGCTCTAACTTCGCTGAGTTGCTGCATGCCGAGCGGTCCCCACGCCAACACCGGCGTGCGGTGCAACCCGAGCGTGTGAAGGAGCCAGTCCGCCGTTTCCGTGGTGCTCGCGAACGTGCCCGGGAAGATCTCCGAGTGGGTGACGAGGAATCGTTTTTCGCCGCGCATGGCCGCTCGGGCGAACTCGGCAAACGCCGCGAGATTGGTTGTGTCGAGCGCTCCGCCGGCGGCGAGCACAGTTCCGTCGGGCACATACGATGTGTGCATCCCGTCGAGCAAGAGCACCGCATCGACTCTTGCGAAGTGGCGTGGCTCGCGGAGAATCGCTCGCACCGCGCCGTGGCCGGCGGAATATCCCACGAGCGTGAGACGTCCGACACGCACGGCCTTGCCCGTCACCGCGGAGAGCTCACGCGTGACGCCGATGAGCAGCGAATCGAACAGCGACGCGTCGGCGAACGCACGGTGATACGCGCCCGATCCGACACCGAGGTTGACCACCGCGGCCGCGGTGCGGCCATCGAGCGCGGCGACCGCCTGCTCCGGCAGCCACGCTGCGCCGTGAAAGTGAATGACGAGATCGATGTCGGCACGTGTGCGAGCACTCTCGGGCAACCACAGCTCGACGGGTTTGCCTTCCGGACCAATGAACGATCGCTGCACGCCGCCGAGTGATCGTGGTGTGAGACGCTGGTGCGAGCGTGTCTCTTCAACCATCGGCGACGGGTTCTGTGACGCGGCGGCCGGTGTTGCAGTTTGCCCCGCTTGCGCGACCATGCGCGATGATCGGCCCACGAGCATCACTGTCGCGATCACCGCGAGACGTAGGGTTGCCCCCGCGTCGGCGGAGCGGCGAAAGTCAGTCGGCATGATCGGCATCTCTAGTCGGGACAGGTGTCGATAGTAGATCGCGCTCCCCTAAGTCAAGTGACGTATGGTTGCGCGGCTCCGCTCCGACGATACTTGCATCGGCAGTTCGCCGTCGGCGCTGGCGACCGTGCCGGACTGCTCGCAAACGCGACCGCCATTATCCAAGAGGATATCATGAGGCTCGGAATCCTGATCGTCGCTATCGTCGCGGCAGGACTTGGCCGTGCCCACGCCCAGGTCGCGCATCTGAATCCGCCGGCTGGATCTCGCGTTCGCGTCCTCGTGAGCCATGACCTCGATCGCCTGGGTGAGCCCGTGGGGGTTCTCAGTGAATTCACCGGAATCGTGCACCGGCACGTCCGAGACAGCCTCGTTATCACCGTCAGTGGTCGTGACACGGTCGTCGCGATCGCGTACGTCTTTCAGATGGAGGTCGCCGATGGTACCAAGACGCGCGCGCTCCCAGTTGCGATAGGACTGGCCGTTCCGGGCGCGCTTGTCGGGTTGTTGGCCTCAAGCCTAGCCGCATGTCCTTTGTTGAACCCATGTCATAACCAAGCTGGGTACGCGGTTGCCGGAGTGCTTGCAGGCGGATTGGCCGGCGCAGCGGTTGGCGGCGTCATTGGCTTGTTCTTCCATACCGATCGCTGGGTTGACGTGCCGGCCAACACCTTCAAGATGACCTTGGTCCCCGCGCGGAGCGGAGTGAGCGCGAGACTCGCAGCGAGCTTCTGACAGTTCCCTTTTACTCGATCTCGACGGCGCTCGCCTAATGCTCGGTTGTCTTGCGCACTCCGACGGCTGCCATACCATTAATGAGTGCCGCGAGGGCGGCCGACGGTCCGCGTAAAGGGTTCAACCCGCCCTATGCCGTTTCCAACACAACTTCTATTCCTCGCCCCAATATGCGGACACCGGGCGACATGAAAGGGCATGCTCCCTTTCGAAGGAATGGAG
>DASYSU010000421.1:0-10969 GCA_036002925.1 Gemmatimonadaceae bacterium
TTCGGCAGCGTCGACGCGGTCCGCGATCAGTGTGTCGCGATCGATTCACAATGGGAGAGAAGTCGAACCATGGCCGACATGTTTCACATTCTCGTCGCTGACCTGCGCTACGCCGTTCGCCAGCTTCGTCGTAATCCGTCACTCAGCATCGCCGCCATCCTCTGTTTCGCACTCGGCATCGGCGCCAACACGTCCATCTTCAGCGTGGTCGACGCTGTGCTGTTTCGTCCATTGCCGTTCCCCGACGCCGACCGGTTGGTTCTCATCGGTGAGGCGCTTCCCAGGTTTGGCGGAGCGAACATGGGATCGATTTCGTCGGCTGAGTATCTCGACTACAAGCAGCTCGACGGGCGCATCTTCAAGCGGTCGGCGATCTACGACAACGGCTCGTTCGTTCTCTCGGGCAACGCTGAACCGGAGCGTATCTACGGCGCGGTCGCGTCGGCGTCGCTGTTCGATGTCCTCCAAGTGAAGGCGGCCCACGGGCGAACGTTTCTTCCGAACGAAGACCAGATGGGCGCACCCGACGTCGTCGTCATCAGTGATCCACTATGGCGTCGGCGCTTTGACGCCGACCCCGCGATCGTCGGACGCAGCATCACACTCGATGGACGCCGATTCACGATCATCGGGGTCATGCCGCCGGGATTTGCCTTTCCCTTGCCCGGAATCGGAAAGCGCGTCGCCGAGCTGTTCGCGCCATACGTCATCACGCCCGACGAGGAGCGCCTTCGAGGCAACGTGTACAACACGCACTTCGTTGCGCGCCTCGCGCCCGGTGTCACCATCGACGCCGCACATGCCGCGGCGCAGGCCATCGCGCGCCGATTGCCCGAGCTGCACCCCGGCGTCTATGGCCGATCGTCCATCACGCTCGCCGAAGTGTTCTCCCTGCGTGAGCGCGCCGTCGGCGACGTGCGTCGTTCGCTACTCGTCCTCCTTGCCGCGGTGGCGCTCGTGCTGCTCATCGCCTGCATTAACGTGTCCAGTCTTCTACTTGCTCGCGCCGCCACACGACATCGAGAGCTCTCGGTTCGTCGTGCCCTCGGCGCTTCGCGTGGACGATTGGTGCAGCAGTTTCTCTCCGAGACGCTCGTACTGATCGTCAGTGGCGGCACGTTGGGAATCGCGCTTGCCGTGTGGGGCTCACGTTTACTCGCAACGAAGGCGCCCCAGTCGCTGTTGCAGGGATATAACATCGCTGTCGACGGACGCGTGCTGCTCGTGACCGCCCTCGTCGCGATCGCAACGGCGATTGCGATCTCGATGCTTCCAGCGTGGCAGCAGTCGGACGGCGCATTGGCGTCGACGCTGCGCGAGGAGGGGCGCGGCGCGAGCGGCGGCATCGCGCGACAGCGTGGACGACGCACGCTCGTCGTCAGTCAGATCGCGCTTGCACTCGTATTGGCGTCCGGCGCGGGGCTGATGGTGCGCAGTCTGATCAACGCGCGGAACGTTGATCCGGGGTTCAAGTCCGACGGCCTGGTTGCGTTCCGTCTTCGATTGCCGGACTATCGCTATCGCACGGCGAACGACGTGCAGCGAACAGAAAGCGCTGTGCTGGATCGGCTGCGTGCTTTGCCCGGGGTTGCGTCGGTGACGGCGGCGACAACCGTACCGATGTCCGGCATCGGATGGCACATCGCCGTGAGCATGGAGGGGATTCCGCTCGATAAAGCGCCCATAGTGTCGAATACGCTGGTGTTCCCCGATTATTTCGCGACGATGAGAATACCGGTGCGCGCCGGCGAAGCATTCACTGGGCGAGAGACAAGCTCGTCACCACGCGTCGCTATCGTGAACGAAACGTTCGCTCGGACGTTTTATCCCGGAACAAGTCCGATCGGCCGGCGCATCAAATGGGGAAGCCCAACGTCGCCCTCACCATGGGCCACGATCGTTGGCGTGAGCGCCGACGTGAAAGGTACGTCGCTCGATGCACCCCAAGAGCCGGCGACCTATTTCGTCGCGGCGCAACAGGACTCGCTGCTCGTCACAGGCGCGTTACGCGACATGGCGTACGTGGTTCGCGCTGCCGGCGACCCGTATGCGTTGGTCAATCCGATTCGACGCGCGGTGCGCGAGATCGACCCAGCAGTCCCCGTCGTCGACTTGCGTTCGGTAGGCGAGACGGTCGACCTCTCAGTCTCCACCCGGCGGTTCAACACTATGTTGCTCGCCGCGTTCGCTGTGCTCGCCCTGGTGCTCGCCGCCGTCGGACTCTACGGCCTGATGGCGTACACCGTCGTGCAACGCACGCGAGAGATCGGCATCCGACTGGCTATCGGCGCCACATCGGCCGACGTGCTGGGGCTCGTCGTCGGACAGGCCGCGCGAATCGCCGCGGCCGGCGTCACGATCGGTCTCGCCGGCGCGCTCGGGCTGACGCGCATCATGCGAACACTGTTGTTCGGTATTAGCCCGCTCGATGCACCAACGTTCGTGATGGCCGCTGCGCTGCTCTTCGGAATCGCCGCTCTGGCGAGCTATCTTCCCGCGCGGCGCGCGGCGCACATCGATCCGCAATCCGCCATCCGAGCCGACTGACGAGATTTTGAAGTGATGTAAGGTTTGGACGGTTTGAGGCGTTTGACGTTTGCCCATGCATGCCGTCACTTCGTCAATGCCCCAGCCGCTGGACGCGTTAGAGCTAGTCGAGCGAGCCCGCGCAGGGCGCCCCGACGCGCTTGCCGAGCTCTATGCCCGGTTTGGGCAAACGCTCATGGCTCTGGCGTTTCGCTTGACCGGCTCGCGCGCCGACGCCGAGGACGTGTTGCACGACGTCTTTCTCGGACTGCCGGAGGCTCTGGCGCGCTACGAGGAGCGCGGATCGCTCGAGGGGTGGCTCAAGCGTGTGACGGCTCGCGTCGCGCTCACCCGTGTGCGATCGCGCGCTCGAACTCGTGAAGTCGGACTCGCCGACAATCTCGTCTCGCCGGCATTCCCCGACCGGCTCGACATCGAGACCGTCCAGCGCGCGATCGACAAGCTTCCCGCTACGCTGCGCGCCGTGTTCGTGCTGCGCGAGGTCGAGGGCTACTCACATTCGGAAATTGCCGCGCTGCTGAACATCACGTCGAACGCGTCCGAGGTGCGGCTCCATCGCGCGCTTCGTTCGCTTCGCCGGACACTCGGTGCCGAGAAATGACGGACCTCTTCGACCAACGACTTCGCAACGCGGCGCGCGCGATTCCAGTTCCCGTCGCCCCCGTCTCACTCATCGACCGCGTCATCGTCGAGCGTGCCGGTGGCAGCCGCATCGCGCTGCCTGTCGACGCGCCTTCCCCGCAACATGTGCGGTTGGCCGTCTCGAGCCTCTTGTTGGCGACGGCGGTGATCGTAGTGGCGACATTCGTCGCCGTATCTCGACATCGGAGCACCGCACCATTCGGGGAAACCGACGCCGTCTCGTCGGTCGAGCAAGCGTTCATAAGCGCTGGTGTGCTTCCACGGAGCGCGTTCGCTCAAATAGCAACCGTCACCCCGGCCGTTCCACCACTCACGACGATGAACGGCGCCGCGCTTCGACCGGGCCTGCACACGTATCGAATTCAATGGATCGACTCGCTCGGTCGAACGGCGCCCGTAGGCGAGGGAACGATTCGAATCGTCGACGCCATTCTCGATGGCGCCCCGGCATGGCGCGTTGAGCACGTTGCGCGTCTGACTGACGCCGGTCAACGGCGCACCGAGCAGGAAACGCTTTACGTGACACGGCGCGAGCTTCGTCCACTCACGCGTGTCGTTCAAGTGATCCCGTACCGCCGATTCAGTCACATCACGATTCGGCAGCAATTCGTCGGCGACAGCATCCTTGGCGAGATGACCACCGACGGCGGCGTGCGTCGGCTCATCGCGCGCCGCCTGCCGGCGACGTTCGGACCGTATTTGTCCGACGCACTAGCGCCGTTTGCTCTCGAGGGGGTTCCGCTATCGTCTCGATGGCGCGCCAGCGTTTCGATCGTCGGGTGGGCCGTTGTGCCAAACGACGTTTTCTTTCCCGCCACGCTCGAGGTGATCGGTGAGGAGCGCCTGAAGACGGCGTCCGGTTCGTTCGCGTGCTGGAAAGTACGGGCGGTCGCCGGTCCCGAGCGGCGCATCGAATGGGTGCGCAAGTCCGACGGCGTCGCGCTGCGTTCGCTCGACGAAACGCCGAGCGGGAAGGGGCGCCGCGAGTTCGTGCTCGTCGATCCTTGACCCGGAGACCGTATGAGAATCCTATTGGCACCTCTCGTCGGCGCCGCCTTGGCAGCGTCGCCGCCGGCACCTGTTCGAGAGTTTCGCATCGACGCGGGGCATTCCGACGTGGCATTTTCAATCGGGTTTCTCGGGCACCCCGTACGAGGGCGTTTCGATGATGTTCGCGGCACGATCGTCTATGCGCCGGGAAATGCCGCCGCGTCGGCGGTCACCGTCGTCATCGGCGCGAAGAGCATCGCCACAGGGTCGGCTCACCGCGACGAACACCTTCGCAGTCCCGATTTCTTCGACGTTGTGAAGTATCCCGTCATCGTGTTTCGCAGTGCGACGATCGTGGCGCGAGGCGATTCCTTCGCCGTCACCGGACCGCTCACGATGCACGGCGTCACACGCACCATCGTGATTCCGTTTCGCGAGACGATGCGGCCAGTCGCCGACCCGCACGGGTCGACCCTCGCGTTCTTCAGCGGTCACCTTCGGATCGCGCGAAAAGATTTCGGCATCGTCGGAGGAAGCAAGTACAACGACTGGTTCGATGCGCTTCGCAGCGCGACGATGGCTGACAGTGTGGACATCTCGCTGGAGGTGACGGGTTGGGATGCCGACGTCGAGCGCACGCATCGCTATGACGCGACACTCGCGAAACTGGAGACGGCGGGAGTCGGCCCCACCCTGACTCGCCTCCGCAGTTTACTCACGCAATACCCCGACAGTTTGCGCGACGCGCGGTACGATCTCGAACAGATCGCGCGCGGTCTGCAACAGAGAGAACGTACGGCCGACGCGATCGCGCTGCTGCAGTTCGGCGTCGAGGCGTTCAGCGGCGACGCGTCCGCCCACGCCGCACTTGCGCGCGCCTTCGAGCTCGCGGGCGATGTGTCCAGCGCACGCGATCAAACGACGCGTGCCCTTGCGCTGGATTCGCTCGACACGCGAGCGCTCGAGCTGGCTCGTCGCTTGGGACTGAAAGCCGTGTCAACGAATGAGCATGCCGGAAAACACGTACTGCTGCAGCATGACCAAGATACCTACGAGCGACGCGAGCGCGAGACTATGAAAGAACACGAATCGAAGGATCCGCCACTCGTGCCCCACCCATCCCGTCGCGGTGCTCGCGACGCAGATGCTTTGCGCGTCGATCATCTTGCCCATCACACCACCTGAGCTGTTCGCCGCGGCCATCAACACCGGATTCAAGCCCAAGCTGTTCGCCGTGATCTTCTGCAGGCTCCCGAACAGGACGTTCGACGACGTGTCGCTCCCCGTGAGCGCGACGCCGAGCCAGCCGAGCATCGCCGCGAAGAAAGGATAGACAACGCCGGTGTGCGCGAACGCGAGCCCGAGGATCGCGTCCTCGCCGGAATACCGAGTCGTGTATCCCAGAGCCAACATTGCGGCGATCGTGAGCAGCGATCGCCAAACGACCGCGATCGTCTTGAGGTAGTGCCGAAGCAGCTCGCCGATCGAGTAGCGAAGCACAGCACCCGAGATCAGGGCAACGACGAGAATCGCCGTGCCGGTCGCCGAGAGCCAGTTGAAGAGAAACACCGCGGGCTCCGGTGTCGGCTTGGCGACGACCGGCGACACTCGGAGCACCAGCTTGTCGAGGCCAGGCATCGGCACGCTCGGCGCCGACAGGTGATTGAGAAACCCTTTCACCTGTGGCGTGCCCCACGCAAACACGACGACGATGAGAATGAGCCACGGCACGACGGCGATTCTCATCGACGTGCCGGCCTGCGAGCCTTTGTCGTCGTGAGCGAAGCGCGCGTCATCGTGAGCAGCGCGAACGATCTGCTCTTGTTGTTTTTCCGTTCTCCCGCCAACCCGCCACCAGCGAAGAAACATCGCGAGGCAGATCATTGAACATCCCGACGCGACGATGTCGACCAGCCACGGTCCGTGGTAGTTGGAGACGAGAAACTGCGGCACCGCGAACGACACACCCGCAACGAGCAGCGCCGGCCATACCTCGAGCATCCCGCGGACTCCGGAGTACGCAGCGATCAGCCAGAACGGAACGATGAGCGAGAAGATCGGGAGTTGTCGTCCGACCATCGCGCTCAAACTCCCGAGGTCGAGTCCCGTGACGCCTTGCAAGGCGATGATCGGTGTCCCGAGCGCGCCGAACGCGACCGGCGCAGTGTTGGCGATGAGCGACAACGCGGACGCCTCGAGGGGAGGAAACCCGAGCCCGATCAGCATCGCTCCGGTCACGGCGACGGGCGTGCCAAAGCCTGCCGCGCCCTCGAAGAATGCGCCGAAGCAAAATGCGATGAGGAGGAGCTGCAGTCGGCGATCGCTCGTGATCCCCGTAATCGCTCGCCGCAAGGCGATGAACACGCCGCGCTCATCGGTGAGTCGATAGAGAAAGATCACATTGAGCACGATCCAACCGATCGGCAGCAGGCCGTACGCCACGCCGAGGAGTGCCGCGCGCCCGGCCATTGAGGCCGGCATGCCAACCACGCCGATTGCCACCGCGAGCGCGGCAGCGAGACCAGCGAGCGCGGCGGCGTACGCGGGAACTCGCCGCAGCGCGAGGAGTCCAAGAAGGATCACCAGTGGCAGCGCCGCGACAATCGGCGACAGCGGCCCGTGTAGCGGATCGTAGTTCTGCTGCCAGCTCATGATGGCGTTGCGCGGTGAAAGGTGCGGGCTGGGTGCGGGCGGAAAACAACACGACTATACATGTTGTCATGCACAACGCTTTCGATCGAAGAACGCGCCGATTTACGGGCGTGCTGATTATGTCGGCGTTCGGGCTCCTCGGCTATACGTCTCGCGGCGACGCGCAAGATTCCGTGCGTCCTAGAACGACGAAATCGACGAAAACCAAGTCGGCCAAGCCGAGGACCGCCAAGCCAAAATCAGATCCGGTGGTCGAAGAGCCCAAGTGGCCTGTCGACGGACCGCCACCGCTTCCAGGATCGATCCTCCCGCAAAAGCGGATTGTTGCGTTCTATGGCAATCCGTTGCAGAAGCGAATGGGCATCCTCGGCGCGCTTCCTCCGGATGAGATGCTGGCGAAGCTCGACCGCGAAGTCGCGGCGTGGAATGCAGCTGATTCGACGATGCCCGTGCAGCCCGCGCTGCATCTTATTGCCGTGGTGGCGCAGGACAACCCGGGCACGTCGGGCAAATACAGAATGCGCATGGACAGCGCGCTGATCGAGAGAGTGTATGGGTGGGCGCAACGCAGGAGCGCACTGTTGTTTCTGGACGTGCAAGTGGGACAAGGCACGTTACAGGAAGAATTGCCTCGGCTCGCCGGGTTTCTCAAACGCCCCGATGTTCATCTCGCGATCGATCCGGAGTTCTCGATGAAACACAAGGAAAAACCGGGGACCAAGATCGGAACGTTCGACGCCAACGACGTGAACTATGCGTCATCGTTTCTGGCGCAGCTGGTGACGTCCGAAAACCTTCCGCCCAAAGTGTTGATCGTTCATCGATTCACGCGCGACATGCTGACCGGCTACAAGCGCATCACGCTCGACCCGCGGGTGCAGATCGTGATCGACATGGACGGCTGGGGCCCGCCGTTCCTCAAGCGCGAGTCGTATCGGGCCTACGTTGCGAAGTATCCGGTGCAGTACACCGGGTTCAAGCTCTTCTACCACAACGACACGAAGAAAGGCAGCCGCCTCATGACGCCGGCCGACGTGCTCGCGCTGCATCCGAAGCCGGTCTACATCCAGTATCAGTAGAGCGACGCTAGTCTGTCGCCACGACGATCGTGGGCTCGTGACGTACGGGGAAGTTCACCGAGTTCGCGATGTAACAGTCGTCGTGAGCCGGTCCATGCAGCGCACGTGCCCTGTCGACATCCACGCCCGGCGCGATCGTGACCCGCGGACGCAATACGACTTCGGTAAATCGAAGCTTGCCGTCGCGCACCGTCATGACACCGCTTGCTCGATCCTCATAGGCGAGCACGTGTACTCCAGCACGCGCGCACTCAGCGAGGTAACTCAGGAGATGGCACGAGGAGAGCGAGACGACGAGCAGTTCCTCCGGGTTGTAGAGCCTGGCGTCGCCGCGAAAATGCGGATCCGCCGATAGGCGGACGGGCGGTTTCGTGTTGCACTGCACTTCGTGCTCTCGGGAGTACGACTGATAGGAGTTCGTGGGGCCGTCGCGGGCGCCGGTCCAAACGAGCGTCGCGGCGTAGTCATGACGCTCGTGTTCGTTGGGTCGAATATTCATGCTCTGAAAAGTAAGACCAGCCCGACGACGGCGAGCTTGCTGGCCACACCACGTGTTCGTAGGATGGATGCGCGTGATCGGTCAAGCAATTGGAGGAGTGAATGGAGAGATCGGCTCAGGAAATCCGCCGCGGGATTCTCACGTACCTCGCGTGCACGTTCGCGCTCAGCTCGATCTTCTATACGCTCATCATTCGCGCCGGCCATCTCTCCGCCGGACACGGCTTGTACGTCCTCGGCTTGATGTGGTGCCCGGGCATCAGCGCGATGCTGACGTGTCTCATTCGACGGCGTTCGATCGCGTCACTCGGTTGGAAATGGAAGTGGCGATATCAGCTGGCGAGCTACTTGATCCCCATCGCGTACGCCGGCATCGCGTACGCCGTCGTCTGGGCGACAGGCCTCGGCGGCGTACCCAATCACAAGGTGACCGATTCGCTCTTGGCGCATGCGCGACCCGGAACTTCGCCGACGAAGGCGTTGATCCTTTATGTGCTCGCGACCGGCACGCTCGGCATGATCACGTCGACCGTGAGCGCTTTGGGCGAAGAGATCGGCTGGCGCGGATTCCTCGTACCGGAGCTCGCGAAAATGACGTCGTTCACGCGCACGGCCTTGATCAGTGGCGTGATCTGGACGGCGTGGCACGTCCCGATTCTCGTATTCGCCGACTATAACAGTGGCACACCTGCGTGGTACGGGCTGACGTGCTTCGCCATCATGGTCATCGGCATCAGCTTCCTGTTCGCGTGGATGCGACTCAAGTCGGGAAGCCTTTGGACCGGCGCTTTTCTCCACGCCAGCCACAACCTGTTCATTCAGGGGATCTTCACGCCGCTGACCATCGACACCGGCAAGACAAAGTGGGTCATCGACGAATTCGGGTTCGCGCTGGCGATCGCCGCAATCGTTGTCGCGGTCATCGTGTGGCGACGTCGGGCTGAGGTCGAGCATGCGGCCACGGAAACGGGCGCTGCCGACGGAATCCTGAGTGTTGGAATCGCCGCTCAGGGCGCGTGAGCTTCCACGCGTAACTTCAGCCTTCGTCCGTCCGTAACACTCTCTTATGGCTGCGGAGCGCGCGGGATTTCGACCGGATATTGAAGGCATTCGCGGCGCAGCTATTCTGCTGGTCGTCGCGTTTCACGCCGGCGTATCCTGGATGTCCGGCGGCTACGTCGGCGTGGACGTGTTCTTCGTTTTGTCCGGGTACCTCATCACCGGACTGCTCGAACGCGAGGTCGCCGCGACAGGAGGTGTCGACCTCAGCGAATTCTATGCGCGCCGGGCAAAGCGACTGCTACCGGCGTTGCTGGTCGTTCTCCTCGCCACGCTCGCGCTGACGTTCTGGATCTACGCGCCGATCGACCAGCAGCCGATCGCCTCTGACGCGCGCGGCGTTGCGTTGTATTCCGGAAACGTGTTGTTCGCTCGTGCTGCCGTCGATTACCACTCGGCCGGCGGCAATCCGTTTCTGCACACGTGGTCGCTCGCCGTCGAGGAGCAGTTCTACATCGTCTGGCCGCTGCTGTTTGTCTTGACGGCTCGCTTCGTCGAAGGCCCGCGGGCGAACATCGGTCTCACGAAGCGCCTCGCCGTCGGCGTCGCCCTGACCGGCGCGGTTTCGTTCCTCGTTTCCCTTTGGATCACGACCGCGGCGCAACCGTGGGCCTTCTTCGGCATGCCGACGCGGATTTGGGAGTTCGCGCTCGGCGGACTCGTCGCGCTCGCCATGCCTCGGCTCTCGAAGATCTCTGCCAGGACTGGATCGCTGTTGCAGGTGACCGGCTTGGCTTCGATCGGTATCGCGGCGCTGTATTACCACCAAGCGACGCCGTATCCGGGGTTTGCCGCACTCGCTCCGGTCCTCGGCACGGTTGCGCTACTCGTCGGCGGCTCCGCAGCGCCGTCGGGTCTCGTGACTCGAGCCTTGAGCGCGCCGCCGCTCCGCTGGCTCGGTCGAGTGTCCTACTCGTGGTTTCTGTGGCACTGGCCGCTGGTGGGTATTGGCGCCGTCGTCGACTGGAAAATCGGCGTCGCCGGACGCCTCGCGTGGTCGGCCGTCGCCCTCGTCCTCGCGACGCTCACCTACTACTTCGTCGAGGAACCAGCACGCAAGAGCAAATGGTTCATTGATCGCCCGGACTGGATCAACTTTTCCGCGCTCGGTGCCAGCGTTGCGGCGGCACTGATCGCCTACAGCGCTATGCTCGTGGCGCAACGACGGGTCTCGTCGCCGACGCAGCGTGTCTTCGCGGCCGCTCGCGAAGACGGCATGCGGCACGATTGCTGGGGCTCGCTCCTCGACAACGCGACCGCGCCGTGTGTGTTCGGCGACCCGAATGGTCGATCAACGATCGTACTCATGGGCGATTCGCACGCCGAACATTGGCTGCCCGCGGTCGATCGCATCGGCAAGCGGCGTGGGTGGAAGGTCGTCGCGATGGTCAAACCCGCCTGCCCGGTGGCGGACATTCCGGAGCTGGTGAACGGTCGCCTCAAGCGACGCTACACCGAGTGCACCGAGTGGCGTCGCGCGATGCTGCGTCGAATCGTCGCAT
>DASYSU010000422.1:0-18386 GCA_036002925.1 Gemmatimonadaceae bacterium
GTCACCGACCTGCACCACCGACACCGGCACGTCATCGACGTGACCGCCGACGATGCGATGCGCGACGCGGGGTGCCGCCTCCTCGAGCGCGCGGACAGCGGCCGACGCTCTCCCTTCAGCGAAGCGTTCGAGCGCCTCGCCACCCGTCTGCATGAGAACGATGACGAGCCCCGCGAACGGATGGCCGAGCACGACGGCGCCGACGATCGACAGCGTGGCGACGACGTCGGTGGCAAACCGCCCGCGTCCCGCGGCGCGTAGCGTTCCCCACACGACCGGCGCGCCGGTCGCAATCAGCCCAAGCATCCAGACCTCGTTCGCGAGATCCGCGCTCACCTTGTAGTGAAGCGCGGCGCCGACGACCAGGATGATGAGTGCGGATAGAGGGAGCAGTGCGCGTCGAAGCATTTGAATTAGAGAACGAGACTCACGAAGAACGGGACGCTACTGAAAAGAGACATGCGAACGACTCGTGCCGACCGTCACGAACCGCCCGCATGCTCTCCCGACGGGATCGCGACCAACGCTACCCGAAGGTCAACAATGTTTGGCCGGCACCATGCGCGATACGAAGCGCGACATCTTGTCCCCGTTCGTCCGTCAGGACATCGATCCGAGCGACATGCCCGATGCTCCGGGACAGATGGCGATCGAGATCGCCGAGCTCGCCGAACATGAGCTCCACGCGACCGTCATGCTGGTCGTACGTCGCGCCGAGCAAGGGGTAGTCGTGCTCTTGAGCCTGCGCGCCGATTTCCGGATCGTCGACCTCGAGCACGCCGCGCCGGCCAATGTTGCGGCGAGTGAATGAGTCGAGCGCCTGTGTCCACTCGGGACGTTCGAGCACGTTGACCACCGGGGAATCGACGGCCGTCCGAGCTTGCGTCATCGCCGCGGCATGAGGAACCGTGAGCACACTGCACGTGGCGCAGCGAAGGATTCGCGTTGTCACGCTGCCGATGAGCATGCGAGTCACGAACCCATGGCCATGACTTCCGGTCGCGATGAGATCGGCGTTGACACTCGTGGCGAAGGCGAGCAGCTCCGTGGCCGGATCGCCTTGGAGCACGACCCGCTGCAGAATCATGCCGGGTGGGACGCGGAGCTGCTCTCGAATCTTCTGCAGGGCTTCGCCCGCATCCTGCTTGTACGACGAGCCCCAGCCGTTCCAGTCGTACAGTGTGCTGTCGCGCGGCGCGACGTGCGCCAGGTACACCGTCGCGCTGGAGGCCGCGACGTCCAGCGCCAGACGCGCCGCACGAAGACTCGTTTCGCTATAATCGATCGCGACGACGATTCGCCGCGGTGCATGCGTCAGGCCGTTGGTCACGGCGAGCACCGGAACGGCCGACATGCGAACCAAGCGCAGCGCCGTCTCGTTGCCGAACAAGCGGTCGATCACGCGATGCCGGCCGAGACCGGCCACGATCATGGAAGCGTTCGACTCGTGCGCGAGACGGGCGACGAGCGTCGCCGGATCCCCCTCGTACAACTCCACGTCGGCAACCGTCTCGCCGCTCCACGCACGCGCCATTTGAATGTGGACGCCACGCTTGAGGTCCGCCCGTCGCGCCGCCTCGATCTCGGGCGAGATCGGCAGCGCTGCCTCGGGCGTCATGACCGGCACCGGCGTGAGCACCGAGGCCACACGCAGCGCTTCGGTCTCGCCGGCGAGCAGGCGCCCGGCGATCAACGCCGCATCCGATTGCTCGCGACCGTCCGTCGCGACGATTACTGGCGACCCGCGGCTGGCGCGAATCCCCAGCAGCGGCTCGGTCGATGGAATCTGAAGCGTCTGCATAAGGCCTCCTGGGCGGTCCTACGTAGGAGCGTCGCGATTTGCGATCCTGCGATCTCTCGTCTAGGATGGCACGCTTGGATAACCCCAACCGTCAGCCAGACGCTGATTTTCTGTCAGGTAGGTCCCGGGTGGCGACCGCGCGTGTGATGTCCATCGTCGTCACGATGCCACACAGTCGGCCGCGATCGACAACGAGCACGCGGTGGGCGCCGGTTCGCCGCATGAGCTCCGCCGCGCTTTGCACGGTCATGTCGAGCGGGAGTTGCGGCGGATCGGCGATCATCGCCTCTTCGACGGTGTGCTCGGACAGCACGTCCCACTCTGGAGAGTCGGAGACTCGGAGCCGCTCGACGACGTCGAGACTCGTGTCGTCCCACATTTCCGCAAAATATTCCGCTGGCGGCGCATCGTCGTCGGTCGAGGGATCGGGGTCGAAGACGTCGGCGACGTCTCGCTCGGTCGGCACGCCAGGCGTCGCCGACTCGAACGCGATGATACTGTCCGACGACAGCAGTCCGACGATTTCATTGCCAGCCATCACGGGCAACGCATTCACACCCATCGCGGCGAGTAGATCCACAGCGTCGCGCAGCGACGCATCAGCACCGATGGTCACCGGCGCCGGCGTCATGAGCGATCCAAGTTTCAACACGTGAGTCTCCATTGGAAAAACGATGTCACCCGTCGTCGCTGCGCTCCTCAGGATGACAGGAGGCACGATCTCGCGGCGCTACCAACACCGAGCACGTCGCGCATCGGACGACGCGAGTCGTGACCGCACCAATAGCAATTCTCGATAATGGTCCATGACCACGGGCGCCCACAGCGATCAGGTCGGCGCTTTCATTGGTCGCGAGCTCGAGCAACTCGCTCGCGACATCTCCGTGGACCACGATTGGTTTCAGTCGAACATTGTACCGGCGCTTGAGCTGACGGACCCAGTTCTCGAGCGCGACATCTGGATCACCATGGTAGCCGACCGCGCCGCTGCCCCAGGCAATCTCACTCGATCGCGGCGCAACGTGCGCCACGATCACCTCGGCGGCGGGCGCCGCGAGTCCGAGCGCCAGCCGCGCCGCCGCGAGGCTCGATTCGCTGAAGTCCATCGCGATCACGACCCGCCGCGGCGGAAGCGCGGAAAATGGCGCGACGACGAGCACCGGCGTTCGCGCTTCGCGAACCAGGCGAAGCGCCGATTCATCGCCGCGCAATCGGTCCATCACGCGCGGCCGCCCGATCCCTGCGACGAGTAGCGCGCGATGTGACGCCGCTGATGCCGCGAGCACCGTCGGCGGATATCCCGAGCGGACCTCGATCCACGTCTCGATCCCATCGCCGAGGACGCGATGCACCTGTGCTTCGACGACGGTTTGCCGCGCGATGGCGTCGAGAAGCTCGGCCGATTCGCCGAATTCGGACGCATCTTGCGTCGCGTGAGGAGGCAGAACCGTGAGCACCCCGAGCGGGCCGCCGGCGACCAATCGCCGTGCCGCGCGCAAGGCGGGGTCGGACTGCTCGCGCCCGTCAGTGGCGACGAGAATGCCCGGATTCAGCTCACCAGACGTCTCGCGACGCTGGGCAGCTGGCGAAACGACTGCCGAGATGGCCATTCGTTCGAACTCCTCGGTCTGACTTCATTGCTGGCCTCATCCCCGCGGACAAGGCCGATCAAGAAGATCGACGCGGATTTCGCGGGCCGCTGTCGGCGATTCACCGCCATCCCGTGCGGGATTTGCCGTCAGGCGAGCGTTAACGAGCCGTCGACGCCGCCCGACCGACCATGTCATCGGCGTGGATTCGGAACATGGCCGTTCGAAATGGCGTGGGATCGCCCGAGGTCAAGGCGTCGGCATCGACGTGTCGAAGCAGGTCGACTGCCGCCGCATACGTTTCGCGCTCACGATCGCCGCCGTCTGGCTCGATGAGATACATCGATCCGTGGACGACGACGCTTCGCCAATCGAAGCGGCCCTCGATCTCGTCAACCTCGAATGCAACCCACGGGTGATGTCGCACGGTCGCGACCTTCGTGCCCGGTGACGTCCGACCATATAGCCAGTCGTCGGCGAAGACGTATGAGATCGGCTCGATGTCGACGCGATCATGAAAGGTGAACGCGATGCGACCCACGTGATTCCGTCGCAGGAGCTCCACGCAATCGTGTCGCGACAGCTCCGAGAAGCTCGGTCGATCGGTGAGCGTCATGACGTCCTCCGCGGACTATTCAGTGTGGTCGGGCACCGAGAACGAGAATGTGCTTCCCTGGCCCGGCGCACTCTGTACCCAAATGCCACCACCGTGCGCCGCGACGATGCCCTTCGCGATCGAGAGTCCGAGCCCTGTTCCTCGCACGCGCGACCCGTCAGACGATTGCCAATAGCGATCGAACACGCGCGCCTGATTCGCGATCGCAATGCCCGCGCCGGAATCGCGCACCGAAAACACGACTCCGGTCTCGCCGCGACCAACGGCGACCACGATGCGGCCGCCGTTCGGCGTGAACTTGATCGCATTGCGAAGTAAGTTGCCCAAGACTTGGACGATCCGCGCGCTGTCGGCGACCACCATCGGAAGATTGGTCGGGACGTCGACATCGAGCGTGATGCCATGGTGTGTGGCCTCGACCTCGAACATGTGCCGCGCCTGAAGCGCAATCTGTGCCGGATCGCGGGGCTGTAGCTCGAGCGAGAGCTGGCCACGTTCGATATTCGCCACGTCGAGAAGATCCTGAATCAAGCGATTCACCCATTCCGTCGACTCGCGAATGGTTCCGAGCAGCTGACGTCGCTCCGAGGCATCGTTGGGTGGGTTCTCTTGCAGGACACGGGCGCACATCGCGATCGCGCTGATGGGATTTCGCAGATCGTGCGACACGATGCCAAGCACTTCGTCGCGCGCCCGAGTCGCGCGCTGTGCGACGCCATAGAGTCGAGCATTCTCTAACGTCGTCGCCGCGGTCGCCGCGAATTTGTCGGCCAACGCCCGCGCGTCGGTCGAGAATACGCGCTCCGGGTTCACGGAGATCAGCGTCAACGCGCCGAAGGCCTCGTCCCCGGCCACCAGCGGAAGCGTGAGTAACGCGCGCGCGCCCAGGGCGCGCCAGTGCGGAATCATCGCGGGATCCTCGTTGGCCTCGAGCCAGTCGTCATCGATCGTCGTCACGAGCTCGCGACGCTTGCGGCGGATCGAGTCGATGATCGGCGAGGGTGAATCCCACGTGAGCGGATGCTCCGCCAGTGCACGGAGCGCCGGTGTGAGCTCGGGTCGCTGGCGCGTGCTGATCACACGGCGCAGCGTGTCGCCGGGCATGACGATGTCGACAAGGCACGCGTCGGCCAAGCGAGAGACCGGAAGGTCAGCCACAATCTGCGTCGCGGCATCGAAGTCGAGCGACTGGGCAAGCTCCGTCGAGGCCGCGATGAGAAAACGCTCGTCCTCCTCGGCACGCTTTCGATCGGTGATGTCGCGGAGGACGACCGTGAAGAGAATGCCGTCGGGCAATACCAGCTTCGAGATCGATGCTTCCGCCGGGAATTCGCTTCCATCGGCCCGTAAGCCGAAGATCTCGCGACGTTCGCCCATCCGTCGCGCCGTCGTCGGCGAGCGCGCAAAGGCCTCCATGTGCGCGTCGTGGCCCGACCGGAAGCGCGCCGGGATCAGAACGTTGAGGTGGCGCCCGATCGCGTCGCCGGTCTTGTACCCGAAAATCTCTTCGGCGCCGCGATTGAAGTGGACGATGTGGTGTTCATGGTCGACGGAGATGATCGCGTCGGCGGCGATGCCGAGGATCCCCGAAAACTTCGCCTCCGACGCTCGAAGGGCGGTCTCAGTGCCCTCTTGCTCGCGCAGTCGCTTCTCGAACGAGGCCTGTCGAAGCAGACTGAAGGAAAGCGCCGCCGCGATCAGCAGCAGCGCACCCAAACGCCACCACGCGCGCAGGTCGCCGCGGGACAAATCAGCGAGCGAAAGACCGACCGGTACGAGCAGGACTACAAGGGCAACCCAAAGTGCGGTTCGGAATTGGCGGGAGTGAACGACGGGCATGCGGTGCCGGTGATTTGCCGCGCCGATCCTCGGCCGCTAGACCTCCGCTAGCAGTCCTAACTTCAGCGCCAGTTGAACGTAGTCCGAGCGGTGGGCCAGGCCAAGCTTCTCTTGGATCCGCTGCTTATAAGTATCTACAGTCTTCGGGCTGATGAACAGTCGCTCGCCGATCTCGGGCGCCGAGTATCCTTGGGCGACCAAGCGGAGCACGTCACGCTCTCGCTGCGTGAGCTTGTCAAAACGCTCGCGCTCAGACTTGGCCGGATCCTTCCTGGTGAGGTTCTTCGCCAACACGCTGGCTGCGGCGGGACGAACGTACACGTCACCATGCGCGACGGCACGGACGGCGTCGACCAGCTCCCGGTCGGCGACGCTCTTCACCAAGTAGCCAGCGGCGCCGGCTTCCATAAGTGGGACGAGATAGTCGTCTTCGGTGTGCATCGTGAGAATGAGGACGCGAGCGGCGAGTCCCTTCTTGACGATCTCTCGTGTCGCGGCAGCACCGTCGAGCTCGGGCATCGAGAGATCCATCACGACGACGTCCGGCTTGAACCGTTCGGCGAGGGTCACGGCTTCGAGTCCATTCTTCGCTTCGCCGATCACTTCGATGTCGCGGGCCAAACCCAGTACCGCCTTGAGTCCGGCGCGCACCACGGCGTGGTCGTCGGCGAGAACTACGCGAATGATATCTGCAGACATGGTTGCTCGTCCTGGTTGCTGGTTGCCGGGGATTAGTTTCCGCTGTTTGCCGTTGCCAGTCATCAGCAACTAGCAACCGGTAACCAAAGGAATTGTCGCGACGACCGTCGTCCCGTTCTTCGGCGCCGTCTTGATCTCGAGCGTTCCGTCGACGAGGGCGACGCGTTCGCGCATCGACAGCAGTCCCATTCCGCCCGCCGTTCCTTTCGCATCGACCGCGGCGAGATTGAAGCCGCGACCATCATCGTGCACCTCCAACCGCGCGGACGCGTCATCGGCCTGCAACGTCAGCCATACATGACGCGGCGCGGCGTGCCGCGTCGCGTTGCGCACCGCCTCCTGCGCCACTCGGTAGAGCACCGACTCGACACTCGCCGAGAGCCGCGTCGTCAACGCGCCGGCGTTCACGTCGATGTCGATACCCGTTCCCTTCGACGACTCGCGCGCCAGTTTGTGTAATGCGGCGACGAGACCCAGGTCATCCAGCACACGCGGGTGAACAGTGTGAGAAAGCATTCGGACTTCTTCGGTGATCTCTTCCGCGGCGTCGCGCATCTCGGACAATCGATTGGCAAGCGCCGGGTCGGTGCAGTCGCGCGCCGCGGCGGACAGCTGGAGTAGCAAGGCGGCGAGATGCTGCGCCGTCGAATCGTGCAGCTCGCGCGCGAGGACCGCACGCTCTCGATCGCCGACCTCGATGACTTCCGCGGCCAGCGCGCGCATTCGTGCGCGATCGGACACGAGTCCGTCGAGCAGAATGTTGAACATCGCGCCGATGCGGACGACCTCGTGATCCGCGACCGTCGACCGTTCGACTCGCGCACCAAAGTCACCCTGCCAAACCCGTTCGGCCACGGCCTCGAGATCGCGAATCGGTCGAAGCGCGACCACAACCAGTCCGACGTAGAGTCCGAGCGCGATGACAATCGCGCCATCGACCGCCCACGACCCCGCGTGAGACAACCCTGACCGGATCGCGAGGAGCAGCGCCACAACGGCCAGGTTCGCTCCAACCAACTTCACGACCAGCGGCACGCGAAGCGCCGCCAGACGGATGCTTCGTCCGGAGCTCGTTGCACGTGGCTGCCCGCGGAGGAGCTGGACCGTCTTCTGTGGTTGGGGCGATGACACTGGTACGGCGACGGGCATCAGTGGAATCCGGACGACGCGGAAGAATAGTTCTAGGTTGAGTTTAGCTTCGGGCAAGTGCCACTTATGTCGGGCGCTTGGGGCTAATGCGGACGGGGAACCCCTGACGTGGAGTCAGGGATTCCCCGACCGGCTACCACCGTACAGCTCGGGAGGGTTAGGGCTGCCCGGTGGCTGCGGCAATCGCTTTGGCGCCGACGCTCAGCTCGAAGTTGATTTTCACTTCGTCGCCCGTCTTGAGGCGGCCGAAGATTGCCGTCGGCGGCTTGATGCCGTAGTCCGTCATCTTGATCGGGACCATACCGATCGCCTTGACGGTTCCATCCGGCATCCGGGTCGCGGTGACATCCATGGTCAGACTGTTCTCCTTACCAGCGATGGTAAGAGTACCGATCGTGTGGAGCGTGAAGCTGTCCTTCGCCTCGCCCGCGGCCGCATCGAAGGTCGCCATGATGTAACTGATGTCCGGCGAATCGTCGGCCTTGAGCGCTTTATAGAGATTGTCGTCCATTCCGCCGTGGCCGCACTTGATCGACCGTACGGGCACCTTGACCTGCACGCGCTTGAGCGACTTCGGTGGTGCGACGGAGACTTGGGCGGCGGTTGCGGCGTCAAGCTCGACGGCTGCGTCGAGCGTCGTCGCCTTGCAGCTCCAGCCATGGAGGTTCGACGTTCCTTCGATCCACAACTTGCTTTCAGGCGCGACGGCAACTCGGGCCGTTCCCTGCGCACCAGCTACCGACGCGCTCGATGCAATGAGTGCGATCAGGGCGACGCTGGCGAGATTTGATCTGGTCATCCTTCCTCCCTCCGTTACTCGAGGTCACCGTGGGCCGGTCGGCGCTGCACGTGCCCTCGAACTGGAAGGGAAGGTATGATTCGCCCGAGAGGGCTACTGTCGGGCGGATGATTGAACTTTGGTAGGGATACCGCGACGTCCGCGGTGGGCGAATCGCCACTTGCGCCGGTCAGGGTTCGCCTGACTCCCGCCGAGTCTCGAGGGTGATCACGTGCGGCGTATGTCCGGTGCTCGCAAGGAACTTCTCGATGTCCGGGCGCGCCAACACCAAGGTCGATGTGTTCACGAGCGGATGGCAACGCCATCGCGCCGTCTGCCAAACTTCGGCGTCGATGTAAAGCTCGACGGCGTTCGTCGTGTCGTGGATCAAGCCAAGCACGGTGACCGACCCCGGCTCGACACCCAGATACTTCATCAACCGCTCCGCTGACGCGAAGCTCAAATGATCCGCGCTGGCCTGCTCGGCGAATCGCTTGATGTTGACGGCTTTCTCGCAGGTTGTGACGAGCAGCAAATGGCGGCGACCGCGCTTGTCGCGAAGAAAGATGTTTTTGGTTTGAACGGCGGGATCATCCGGGATGGCAGCGTACGCCTGGTCGCAGGTGAAGACTGGAGCGTGGTCGTACTTGGCGTACGAGATCTTCAATTCGTCGAGCAGTGGAAAAAGCGATGGCATGGCGAGTCTTCAGTTCTCATTCGTGAGTATTGAGTTCAAGGACGGCCCGAACCGACCACAATTATCAACGCAGCGACCAGCATCGCTCCGACAAACGCCGCGACGCCGGTCCACCCCCACGCTCCCCAGAAGAATCCACCGACCGCTCCCGCCACGCTCGAACCGATGTAATAGAAGAACAAGTAGAGTGCCGCCGCCTGCGCCTTGGCATGGTGCGCCTGCAATCCGACCCAGCTGCTCGCGACGGAGTGCCCGCCGAAGAAACCAAACGTGATCGTGGCAATTCCGACAATCACGAGGACGAGTGGATTGAGCAACGTGAGTCCAACTCCACACAACATCAGCCCGGCCATCAGCAGGAGCATTCGCTCGCGTCCCACGCGGTCGGCGCGCGCACCGATCCACGCGGATGCGAAAATGCCGACCAGGTATACGATGAAGATCAGCCCGACGGCGGATTGGCTGAGTCGATACGGCGGGTCGAGCAGATGGTAGGTGACGTAATTGTACGTCGTCACGAATGAGCCCATAAGCAGGAATCCCACCGCGTACAGCGCGATGAGTCGCACATCGCGCAACTGGTCCCAGAACGTGCGCATGAGCGCGCCCATACGCAGTGGGCGCGCGACAAAATGTCGCGACGGTGGAAGCGTTCTCCAGAAGATCGCCGCCGCGACGACGCCGAGTACTCCGATGGCGCCCATCGCGTAGCGCCACGACAGCACGTCGGTGATGAGCGACGTGATCAGTCGGCCGATCATTCCTCCGAGCCCATTGCCGCCGATCGCGAGGCCCATCGCGAGCCCGATCGAACCGGGATGAACCTCCTCGCTCAAGTACGCCATCGAGATCGCCGGGAGTCCGGCGAACGTGATTCCCGCCAACGCGCGCAGTGCGAGAAAGAATGCCCAGCGCGGCGCGAACGCCGAGAGAAGCGTGAGGATCGCCGACGCCAGCAGCGACGCGACCATCATCGACTTCCGTCCGCGCGATTCAGAGAGGGCACCGGCAACGATCATTGCCGGCGCCAGAAGGCCGGTCGTCAACGAGAGCGAGAGACTGCTCTGCGCCGCGCTGACGTGAAAGTCGCGCGCGAATACCGGCATGAGCGGCTGCACGCAATACAACAGCGCGAACGTGGCGAAGCCGGCGGAGAAGAGCGCGAGGTTCGTGCGGTGGAACTCGGGAGTTCCCTGGTGGATCAGATCGGCCGGATGGGGAGAAGGCACGAACGGAAAACTGATGACTCAATACCGAGAGCCGTTACTCAGCTGCCCCCGTCGCCATCCGAATCTGCGCCAACTTGTCCGGCGTCCCGACGAACAGCTCCGACGGAAACCGTCTGTACTGCAACATCTGGCTGTAGATCGATCCTTGATCGTACCGGTTCAACCCGAGCCCCGCCAAGAATTGCAGACGCAAGTTGCGATCGTGGTTGATCTCGGCGTCGGCCAACCACGGTCGCAGCATCGGCTCGTTCCCGGCGAACGTCGCGAACAGCTCGGTCGCGTTATTGAATCCGATCTGTCGCAGGGACGCCGCCACCTGCGCGTATTGCGGACTCTCCAGCCGCTGCGTGATCGCGTCGACGTCGATCTTCATGGTGCCGAGTTGGCCGACGAGGACGAGATCATAACCGCCACCGTTGTTCGTGTTGCCGAACACGGCGCCATTCGGGAACGCCTGGAAGAACGTCGCCACCTCGCTCTTCACCGCCTCCGGGCTGCTCTCATAGAGCTGCACGAATAGCGTAACGACACCGCCGGGATTCAAGTGCTCTTTGACGACGTCGAAGAATTCCTTTGTGTAGAGTGTGGCCGCGCCCTTCACCCAGGGATCGAGCGGGTCGGACGTGACCGCATCGAACTTCTGCTTCGTCGTGAGAATGAAATGCCGCGCGTCGTCGATCTCGACGCTGACTTTTGGATTCGAGATCACATTGAAGTTGTGCGCGCCGAAATACTTCGAGACGACCTTCGGGACCAACGGCTCGATCTCGGCGATGGTCTCGTGTCCGAGGTTGGGATCGATGCTCACCGCGCCCGCGGTCACGCCGGCGCCGCAGCCGATCACGAGCACCGAGCCGGGATGCGGCGGCAACAATGTGGTTAAGTGTCCGAGCATTCGCTGCAAGCGCATGTCCTGCGGTTCGCTCGATGCTTGCACCTTGCCGGCGTTGTGGTAGTTGAGCACGCCGTTCGAGAGCTGCGACACCGCCACCGACGCCGTCATTCCCTCGCCGACGTAGATGAAATCGTTGGCGTTCTCGAGACGCGTTGCGAACCAACGACCGTATCCAACGAGTAGCGGCGGAATCGGCGGCACCGACTTGATGCACACGAGCGCCGCGACCGCGGTCACGAGTCCCCACCACATGCCGCGCCGCGTGACGGTGAGCTTCGATGCCGCGCCGGCGAACATCGGCAGGAACATGAGCAGTGCGCTGATCGCCGCCGTGCCGATGAGAATGCGCTGCGACGCTTGCGTTCCGAGCCAGGCGATGATCAGCAGACTCCCGAGCAGCGCACCGACAATTCCGCCGATCGTGTTCGCGGCGTACACGGTCCCGACGAGTCGGCCCGGGTCCTTTTCGTCACGACCAACCGCCGCCAGCGCGAGCGGGAAGCTCGCGCCCCAGAAGCACGCGGCCGGCAACACGGCCCACAGACAACGCACGAGATCGATCTGGAACGTGTACCTCGCTTCGATCGCGAGGCCCGGACTCACCGGCCAATATGGAAGCATCTTCGTCATCGAGTACGCCGCCCAAGCAATCGTCGCCGTCAGCAGGAACTGACAGACGCCGAGCGCGGTACGCGGATCCTTGATCGTTCGCGCCAGCACCGAGCCGACGCTGCTCCCGATTCCGAGACCAACGAGAAACGCCGCGAGAATCAGCGAAAACGTGTACGTCGTCGCGCCGAGCAACAGCGAGAGCAGCCGCGTCCACACTGCCTCGGCGGCGAGCGCCGTTGCGCCCGACAGTCCGATCGTGAGATAGACCGGCCAGCTACCGGCGGGTATGAGCCGCGCGTTCGGCGAGTCACTCGACGCGTCCTCCGCGACCGGGTTGTACGGTGCGGCGCGAACGAGTGCCAAGCTTGCGAGGGCGACGACGACGTCGATTCCCACGGCGACGTAGGTCGCGAACGCCATGTCGTGCGCGCGAAGCAAATAGAAACCCGCGAGCAGACAACCAAACACGGCGCCGGCGATGTTGCCGCCGTAGAAGAAACCGAGCCAGGCTACGCCAGTGGGTGTCGTCTCGACCCAACGTGCGATCGCCGGAAGCGTGGCGCCCATGAGAAGTGTGGGCGGAAGCAGACAGAGCGCGCAGAAGAGCCCGCGCAGCATCAGGTCCGCCGTTCCGTGGAGCGCGATCGCAAAGTAGAACCCGCCCGCGTACGGCAGGCCCCAGAGCACGAGAAGCCCGAACACGGCGATCGCCAGCTCGAGCATCGCGTAGACTCGGAGCGGATGCTGCTGCCGCGATACGTACTTCGAGAGGAACAAGCTGCCGATGCACATCCCGCCCATGAACGTGCCGAGCAGCACGCCCATCGACACCGCCGACGAGCCGATGATCAAGCTGAGAAGCTGAAACCAGACGATCTCATAGATGAGAGCGGCGCATCCACTTCCGACGAAGAGAAGAACGACCAGCGGCAGGAGGCGCCGGGCCACGGGAGCCGCGGCCAACGAGCTCGCGCTCAGGGCTTCGGCATGTGATGACGAACGACGCTGCGTTTTGGTCGAAGGCGGCACGGCTCGGCTGGCAAAGGACAAAGGAAATAAAGCGGTTAGAACAGCTACGCGCACTGGACGCCCTATGTTGGCAGCCGGCGCGTCGCACGTCTAGGCGGTCACGCGCCGTCGGCGGGATGATCGCTCGTCGCGACGAGCGGGCCGTGCTTGACAGCGGTGCTGGATGTAGACATTCTACATGCACGGATGTAGACACTCTACGCCCAGTCACAGAGTCCGCCATGGCCAAGACGCCGGCACGATCGCGCATCGAGCTGCTGCAAGGCACGCTCGATCTCATCATCCTCCAGACACTGCGTTGGGGGCCGCGACACGGCTACGGCATCGCGCAGATGATCCGTGCCAACTCTCGGGACGTGCTGCAAGTCGAGACCGGATCGTTGTACCCCGCACTCCACCGCCTCGAGAAACAGCGCTGGATCGCCGCCGACTGGGACGTCTCGGAAAATGGGCAGCGCGTGCGCGTCTACCGTCTGACCACGGCCGGAAAGAAGCAGCTGTCGAC
Source organism: Gemmatimonadaceae bacterium (assembly GCA_036002925.1). Classification (GTDB taxonomy): domain Bacteria; phylum Gemmatimonadota; class Gemmatimonadetes; order Gemmatimonadales; family Gemmatimonadaceae; genus JAQBQB01. The sequence continues at coordinate 13,439 of DASYSU010000422.1, forward strand.
CGAACGATCGCGGTGGGAGCAGATCTCGAGCGCCATCGCCGGCATCATGAACGTTCCAAGCGAGAGCGAGACATGAAGACGCCAGGTCAACCCGACCGAGACGAGGAGCTCGAGGAGGAGCTCGCGTCGCATTTACGCATGGCGATCGCCGATCGAATGGCTCGCGGTGAATCCCGAGAGTCGGCCGAACGCGCGGCGCGATTGGATTTCGGGAACGTCACTCACGTAAAGGAAGTCACGCGCGATCTTCGTCGCGGCGTTTGGCTCGAGCGTCTCGTTCAGGATGTGCGGTACGGTGCACGCGCGCTCCGCCGCACACCGGCATTCACCGTCGTCGCGGTATTGACCCTCGCGTTGGCGATCGGAGCAAACACGGCGGTGTTCACCGTCGTGAACAGCGTGTTGCTGCGGCCGCTTCCCTTTCGCGATCCCAGCCGACTGTTTCTCGTCTCGTACATGCCGACGGACCTTCCGTTCGAGGTACCGCCGGGGCTGCCCGATCGAACATGGCTCGCGTACCGCGAGCGAGCACGGACCTTCGAGCGCGTCTCGGCTTACGGACGCTCGCAGGCGACGTTGAGTGGTGTCGGCGACGCCGTGCGACTTGCCGGTGCGCGCGTCGACGCGAATTTCTTCAGCGTGCTTGGGATCGCGCCGGTCCTCGGCAGATCGTTTGTGGGTGAAGAGGAATCAGTCGGTCGCGATCACGTTGTCATACTGAGCAACGGCCTATGGCACGATCGGTTTGCCGCCGACCCGCACGTCGTCGGCCGAGTGATCTCGCTCGACGGAATCCCGCATGTGGTCATTGGCGTGATGCCGTCCGGTTTCAGCTTTCCGGCTGCGTCAGAGCTGTGGACGCCGCTCGCCATTCAGCTCGACGCCGGGAATTCCTTTCTCCTCTCAATCCTGGGCCGACTGCCTGCCGATGCGACGCCGGATCAAGCACGCAACGAGCTTGCCTCGATCGTCGACGCCCTGCCGCGGGATCCACGCGACCGTCGCGACCGCAAGATGCTGGCGGCGATCCTGCCGCTCAAAGAGGTGCTGACCGGAAAGGTCGCGAAGTCGCTTCTCATCTTTTCAGGCGCCGTCGCGTTCGTGCTGCTCATCGCGTGCGCGAACGTCGCAAACCTGCTGCTGATCCGAGCCGCCACACGTCGCCGAGAGATGGCGGTGCGTGTCGCACTCGGCGCGAGCCGCGTTCGCATCGCGCGACAACTGCTCACCGAGAGCGCGCTCGTCGGACTTGCCGGTGGCGCCGTGGGCGTTCTCGTTGCGCAGGTCGGCGTGCGCACGCTGCTCGCGATCGCACCACAGGGCCGCATTCCGCGGCTCGACGAGGTTCACGTGGACGGCTGGGTGCTCGGGTTCACCATCGCGATTTCCCTGATCACCGGCATCGTGTTCGGTCTCGTGCCGGCGTTGCAGAGCGCGCGTCGGCCACCGGCCGAAGCACTGGCGCATAGCACACACGTCGTCGGTGGAGTACAGAGTCGGCTGCGCGCGATTCTCGTTTCGGCGGAAGTCGCTCTCGCGCTCGTGCTGCTCACTGGCGCGGGCCTCATGATCAAGAGCTTTGTGCGGATGCGACATGTGGACAAGGGGTACGACGGCGCTCGAGTGATGACGATGGCGGTTGATCTGCCGTCGCTCCGGTATCCCGACGTCACGCGTACGCGTGCGTTTCACACTGCCTTGGTCGGCCGACTCGCACGCATTCCCGGCGTTCAAAGCGCGGCCGGCGCATCGTTCGCACCGATGGGGGCAGTCGGAGTGATGGGTAACTTCGTGGTGGACGGTCCAACACCATTCCCCAAGGGATACAGCGTCGACAAGACGCTCGTGACCCCGGGCTATTTCGCCGCGATGGGCGTGCGGTTGTTGCGCGGTCGCGATTTCACCGCGAACGACGACGACCACGTTCCGAGTGTGGTGATCGTGAGCGAGCGCGTTGCACGACGGATCTGGCCGAACGACGACGCCCTGGGCAAGCGAATCTCCATGGCCGACAAGCCACGCACTCAGGATTGGCTCACCGTCGTTGGGGTAGCGAACGACGTGATGCAAGATGGCGTGACCGAGAAACACTCAACGATCTATTTGCCGTACCTGCAAACAAGCTGGCTGTTTCTCCTCGGTCACATGACGTATGTGGTACGCTCGGACGCCGGGGCCGCGAGCATTGCGCCCGCGATGCGCGCGGCGCTCCGTGAGGTCGACCCCGCCGTGCCCGCGCAGTCGCTGCAAACGATGGACGACGCGATGCTCCAGGTCGTTGCCGAGCCGCTCTTTCAAACGCGGTTGCTAACGGTCTTCTCGGTGATCGCGATACTGCTCGCGGCGATCGGGACGTACGGTGTGCTCGCCTACGACGTCACCGAACGTTCGCGTGAGATTGCGCTGCGCATGGCGCTCGGCGCAACGCCGTCGGACGTCATACGCATGGTGATGCGCCGTACGGGGACTCTTGCGGTCTCTGGCGCCGTCGTTGGAGCCGTCGGTTCGATCGCCATCACCAGGGTGCTCACCAAATCGTTGTTCGAGGTGAAACCGACCGACCCGGCGACGATTGCATCGATGATCGTGGTGATTGTACTCGTGGCGCTCGCGGCGGGCTTCGTTCCGGCGCGCCGAGCGGCGAGACTGGATGTCCTTACGACGCTGCCGAACGAATGACTTCTTACGGCGTCATCATAAGCGCTCAGTAAGGCGAAGGGTCTGCCGCGTGACAGAGCGGCAGACCCTTCGCTTCGCTTACGACGACACGCGATTAGCTGTTGAGATCGCGATCGCGATTCGAATTGGATGAGCTTCGCGACGGCGAGCCCATGTTCGACGAGCTGATGTTCGACGAGCCCGCTTGGCGGGTCTGCGTGTGTTCCTGCCGGTTGTGGCGGTCGAGCTGATCGCGGGTGTCGAAATGCTCACCGCATTGTTGGCAATCGTAGCCGTGATCGTTCCGCATAATCTCTCCTTGTGAAGGGGCGGCACCGTCGCCTCGAGCTCATGCGCGGAGTGGCCGCCGATGAGAGATACGTCGCAGGCGCCATGCCCCAGCGAAACAATTTCGGCGGGCTAAACAGCCCGTGGCAAAGCGGAGCGTACGCCGCCGTTCTCAGAACACCAGCGACGCCGACACGTGCCACCGCAAGTTCCATTGCGCGCCGAACGGGTGATACCGCTCCGGCTCATTGAGCAAATTCCGATAAAGCAATTCGAGACGCAGCCGCCGCTCCCACATCCACTTCTCCATCGACGCGTCGATCCGCCGAATCGGAGGAACCGTGGGCGACGAGCCCGTCGCGCCGCCGAATGCGGACCAGCGTGTGCCGCCGGTGAGATTCGCGATTCCGCTGATTCTGAAATCGCGAACCGGGCTCGCCGAGAGTTGCCCGCGAAGGTCGTCGCTTGGCGTCGACCGGATTTCGGATTCGAACGCGGCGTCCTCGAGCTTGAGCGTCTCGGCACGATCGTATTCGATCGAGCCTTGCCACACGCCGCCGCCCAGCGTCTCGACGCGCATGTGTCCACCCAGCAGTGTAGCGTCGTGCAGCAACGGATCGGCCGCCGAGACAACCTGTGACTGGCCCGGCTGGATCAACCCGCTCCAGCTCGAGACTTTCTCGCCACGTGCCTCAATCGTGACTCCGACGTACGGGACAAACCTGCGTGCGAAAGTGAGACCAAGGCCGCTCATCGTTGGTGCGCGGGCCGGTAGTGCGTAGCCGAGCACGAAGGCGTCGATCCAACTGCCGTCCATGTTCGGGTGTGCGTGAACGCGGCTTCCGCGCAACGTGAGCGACGAGAGCGAATCCAGTCGGAACGTCGCATCGGCTGCCGCGTCCAATGCCGCGGCGTGAGCCCCATCGAAGATCAGCGTCGTGCCGCCAGAAAGCGTGACCGCGTCGCCGATCGGCACACGGAGGTGCATCAACGGCCCACCTCCGCTCGACGTCGCGGACTCCGCAACCGAATTGATGGCAAGCGTCCAGCGGTCCCCTACTGCGCCGATCGTCAACGTCGCCCGTCCCGCGCTGTGCGTCGCGCTGACCGTTCCGCCGACGTGTCGACGTGTGTGGCCAACTGAGAACGCCAACGGCGACGCAAGCTCGCTCGCGTCGATCGTCGTGCTCGATCCTTCGTACGTCACGGCAGTGGACGCGACCGCGTTCAGCGAGCCGGCGACGCCGATGTAGGTGTTGGTCGTTCGCAGCGATTGCTCGATCCGTCGGGGCGAGATGAAGAAGAGCCCGCGCTGCTCGCCATAGCTGGCCATGACTTCCTGCCGACCGCCCAGCGCGTCGACTCCGGCGCGAAATGTTGGCGTAATAGCGACGACATCAGGGCGCACGCCGGCGAATGTCGCCGGCGAAAAGCGAGAGGAAATGAGTGTGTCGGTGATATTGAGCGATGCGGCATGCACGCCGGCGTCGACGTCCCACATTGATCCGCGCCATGCGACATCGGCGTGAGCGAACGGACCAATCTTCTCTACATTGGGCGATGAGAGGTTCGTGTATCGGTATGGGCCGGGGTCACCGCTTTCGTCGCCGTGCTGATAGGTAAGCTCTGCGTTGAGCCCCGGTCGAGCGCGGCGTGAGAAAACGCTCATGACGCCACGGGTCACGGGCACTCCCCCTTCGATCCAAGGTCCGCGCGTGAACACCACGCTGTCGATTTGGCCTACGGAAATCGGAAGAAGTTCGAGCAGATGGAGACCGAACATGTCGGTGGGTACGCGCTGGCCGTCGACGATGACGATCCACTCCGGCATCGACGGCCCGGACTCGCCGGCCACCGGGAGACGATCCGGACTCGCCGCGTAGCTGAAGGCGTCGACACTGGTCCGGCCCCAACCCACCGCGCCGTCGAGAATTTCCGTGACGCGATTCCAGCCGGCGCGCTCGATGTCGGCCCGCCGAATGACGACGGTCTGCGCGGGCAA